>JAUWPQ010000371.1 GCA_030611515.1 Planctomycetota bacterium
TCTGGTTGTCGCTCTTCTCCACCCGGACCGCGTTGTCGGGGAGCGGATGTTCATCGAGTTCCTCGACCGGCTTGCCGGTGATCCGGCCGCGATTGACGAACAGGCGTCCCCGGTCTCCCTCGAAAAGCACGCCGCGCTCCTTCGGATCCGACTTGTAGTGGACCCGCACACCGTTGGGATAAACGAAGTCGATGGCGAAGGACGTGGGAGTATTCATCCCGCCGGGGATATTCGGCAGTTTCCCCTTGCCGTCGATACTCACCGGCCCCGAGTCCTCGCAGTCCATGGCCCAATGGGCGATGTCAATGTGATGGGCGCCCCAGTCGGCTACCAGCCCTCCCGAGTATTCAAACCAGCCGCGAAAATGATGGTGACATCGTTCGGGGCGATAGTCCGCCCACGGTGCCTGGCCGAGCCAGAAATCCCAATTCAACTGGGCGGGCACAGGCTGGCTGGGGAAAGGTCCGCCGTGCTTGCCGTGCTGTTCCGGCACCTTGACGAGAATCCGCTGGAGTTTGCCGATCCGGCCGTTGCGCACCAGTTCCACGGCCAGGCGGAATCTTGCGTCGCTGCGCTGCTGGGTGCCGACTTGAAAAACCGCGCCGGTTTGTTCGGCCACTTTGCACAACAGCTTGCCTTCGTCGATCGTCAAGGTGAGCGGTTTTTCGCAATAGACGTCCTTGCCGGCCCGCATGGCTTCAATGGCGATTTTGGTGTGCCAATGGTCGGGCGTGGCGATCACCACCGCCTCCACGTCCTTTCGCTCCAGCACCTTTCGGTAATCCTCGTAAATCGCGGCCTTGGGGCCGAAGGCCGCTTGGGCGGCCTCGGCGTGTTGCCGATCGACGTCGCAGATCGCGACCAGATCGGCGAAGGCGCAGGCGCCTTTTCCACTCCACCACTCGGCCCCGCGACCGCAAATGACCGTTCCTTCATCCCCGACGCCGATGGCCGCGAACCCCGGCCGATCGCAGCCGGACCTCGGCTCTTCGGCCGCGACAGGGTCCGGCCTCCACCACGCAGGCGCAATACTCCCCGCGGCCGCCAACGCCGCGGAAGTTTTGATGAACCGTCGCCGACTGAAGTGTAATTTTCGCATCCTGAATTTCTTCACGGTGGGGCAGGCATTCTTACCTGCCCTGGGCAGACAAGAATGTCTGCCCCCCCCGTCATTGTGAGGTTTGATGGTCCACTAGAACTTCTTGCCGTCGATCGTCTTGCCGTCCTGGCGGTTGCCAAGGCAGCGGTGGACTTCGGGTTCGATCGTGTAGTTGATGAACTGTACCGAGCCGTCGCAGAGGGCCATGTGGAAGCCGATGGAATGGGCGCTGCCGAACAGCCACTGCAGGTTCATCCCTTGGGTGTCCTGGAATGGCGGAAGGTACTCCGCCGCCGACTGCGGGCTGGAGTTCAAAGCCGTCCAGCGGACGATGTCTCGGGAATCGCCGCTATAGATGCACTCGTTGTCGCCGGCGTCGTCGCCCGTTGCGTAGTTGTCCGGATCAAGGTACTTTTCGCCCATCAGGTAGGTGTTGCTGGTGCCGTCCTTGATATCGGCCATGATCACTTCGCTCCGCTCGTAACTTATGCCGGTTATGCCCCCCATACTATTCATTGTCTGGACGGCCGCCCAAGGATAGGTCGTGTCGCCTTCCTCGAGGGTCATGGGACCGAGGTCGTAGTCGTTCCACAGGTCGCCGCCGTTGATGGCGTAATCGTTCCGGGCGGCTTGGGTCATGGGCCCGGAGACCATGCGCTGTCCCGCCACGCCCGGCCAGGCGGATAACGCCGGGTAAACGAGCGGCTGGCGGCGGCTCGGGCAATGGAAGACGGTAAGCGGGGTGGCGATCCGTTGCAGGTTGGCGGTCCCGTACGCCGCGCCCGTTAGTCCGGCGCCAAGCTGGTGCAACGCGATTTGCTCGATATAAGGCAAGACATGGTATCCCCAACCGCCGGGCTGCCTGGGACCGGCACCGCGATCGGGGTGGCCTGCCCAAGCGTATCCCCAACCGCCCGAGGGGAAGAACTGATGCGTCTCCTCGTGTTGCAGGCAGCCGAGGGCAAGTTGCTTGAGGTTGTTGCAGCATTGCAGTCTTCTGGCCGCCTCGCGGGCCGCTTGAACGGCCGGCAACAATAACGCGATCAGGATGCCGATGATCGTGATCACCACCAAAAGTTCCACGAGCGTAAACGCGCGAGGGGAGAGGGGAGAGGGGAGAGGGGAGAGAAACGCCCCCGGATCGCAGTCCGGGAGGGCGGCTTTTTGCCGGCGGGAACGGTCGTTGCGGGCGGCTTGTAGCGTGCGGGTTTGTGACGTAAAATAATACATA
>JAUWPQ010000194.1 GCA_030611515.1 Planctomycetota bacterium
TTCCTCTCTTGCAACTCCTCGGCCGAAATCGTGTTGACAACTTCCTGTGCGAGTTTGTCGATCTCGATCACCAGCCGGTCGACTCGGCTGACGAAAAACACGTAGAACATCGAGGCGGGAATGGCCACGGCCAGTCCGCCGGCGGTGTTCAACAGCGCCTTGGCGATTCCGCCGGCCAACAGTCCGGCGCGGCCCAGCGCGTCGGCAGTGGCGATCACGTTGAATGTTTGGATCATACCCAGCACGGTTCCCATCAGTCCCAACAGCGGCCCGACGGTGGCCAAGGCGTAGAACACGCGGAGATAGCGTCGCAGTCCGTTGGTTGCCCGCTCGCCGGCGTCGATCACACCCTGTTCGATTTCCACGCCGGGCCGGCCCCACTTTCGCACCGCTCCGGCGAAGACGTCGGCCACGGGGCTGCCGTTTTCCTCGCACAACTCCAGGGCCTGCTCGCGGTCGAGTTGCCCCTCGCGCAACTGGCTCAGGAACCTTGTGACAAACGGCTTGGGGATCACGCGTCGCCGACGCAGGCTGACCGTCCGTTCCAGGACGAACGCCACGAGCAAGAAGGAGCAAAACAAGATAGCGTACATCAATGGCCCGGCGTCCTCGACGATCCTTGACAGGTTGGTCGTGGGGATGAAGTTCCGGTTGCCCGACTCCGCTTGCTCGGTCGTCTCGGTCTGATCGACGTTAACCGGAGCGACCGCGGCCGTATCGCTTGCGGCGCCGGCCAGTTGGGCGTTCGATACGCAATACAGACACGCCAGCGCGATCAGCGACAGGGCTAGAATACGGAACGTTTGCTTATGTAATTTCATTAAACAACTCCTGCAGGCGAACCGACTTACCGGCAATCACCGGGCGAGTCGAGCGGCCGCTTTGTCCCCTTGTCATTACCAGCGTCAATATCCTTTCCCACGGAAAAGATTGTTTCATAGTCATATTCGTAAATTCGGTATGTTGCGGGTGAGTAATTTATTGCCCCACTCCATAAAGCCGCGACCGGTGGTCGCGCCGGCGGAACCACCGATTGACGCGGTTCTCCAAAGTGGCGCGACCGCCGCCAAGCGGCTTTATGATGAAGAGTCGGCCTATCAGCCCGTTGAAAGAGTCGGATTTGGGAGCTTGGGTGCCACTGCTGGCTTGTCCAGCAGTGTTTTTCCGGGAGTTTCCCCCTGCACTGCTGGGCAAGCCAGCAGTGGCACCCTTTTTCAACGGGCTGCTACCCGCCCCCTGCTTTACCCAGATTGCCGAGGCGGTGCTTTGCCTGATCGGCGAAAGTGGTTTGTGGATAGACTTTGAGGATTCGGCGATAGAGTGTGGCGGCCGGCTCAGGCTCGCCCAGGAGTTCGTGGCACTTACCGGCCTGCAAGAGTGCCGCCGCTTGCCAGGTTGGGTAGGCGTAGAGGGTTTCCAGCCGCAGATACTCTCGGATCGCGTTCTGGTAGTTCTTTTGGTGGAAGAAGGTCTCGCCAACCATCCATTGGGCCATTGCGGCGGTCTCGGTCTTCGCGCCGGCCATCGAGCCGATCACCTTGTTGTACGCCCGGCGGGCGGCATCGAAATCGGCCCGATTGGCCAGACATCGCCCCAGCAGATAATCGACTTCGTACTGTTGCTGAAAATCGGGGAAATCCTTTTCGATCTCCACGGCGATCTCGTAAGCGTCGTCCCATTTGTTTTGCAGGGCCGATATCTGGGCAAGTCGCAACGGGATTTCCGCCATCCACGGTTCCCGCTGCTTGTTGACTTTTTCGGCGAGTTGTTTGAGTTTTTCACCGGCCGAGTCGTAATCGTGCTGACTGTAGTATGCCTGGGCGATCCAGTATTCCGCGTGCAGCCGCCGCTTGGTTTCGGGAAACTCTTCGAGCAGCGACTCGAAGGCTTCGCGCACTTTCGGCCAGTCCGCCTTGGCCACGGCGACTTTTCCGCGGAGGTCCATCGCAACCTCTCGGACCCGCGGATCTACTTCGGCCTTCAGTAGTTCATCGATCAATACGTCGGCGCCGTCATAGTTTTTGACCTCGAAGGCTCGTAGCGCCGCGTGGTATACGGCCTCTCCCCAGAAGCGGCTTTGCGGACATTCCTCGTGGATCCGCTGGAAGAGCCGCTCGGCCTGCTCCGCTTCGCCGAGTTCCCGCAAGGCCCATGCCCATTCGTAGAGCACGGAGTCGAGCCTGGGAGAGCGGGGGTAAGCCTTCGCCAGCCGCTCGTAGTAGCCGGCCGCTTGCCGAGGTTGCTTCAGTTTTCCGCAGAGTTGTGCCGCCGCCAACAGGGCGTCGGGGTGCTGCTTGCTTGTCGGATGCCGTTGGACCACCAGATCGTACATTTCCAGGGCGGGTCCGTCGCGGCCGAGTTTTTCCAAAGCCCGGCCGCGCACGAAGGCCGTTTCGGCGGCGATTTCCGCGGGAAGTTTTTTCTCGTTTTTCAACACTGCATCGAAGGTCTCCGCGGCTTCGGCCAGCTTGCCCGCCTTGTATTGGCTCCATCCCAATCCAAGTTTTCCCTTGAGGTAATATTCCTTCGAGTCGCCGACGGCGGCCAATCGTTTGGACAGTTCCTCGGACCACGCGGCGTCGTCGGCGCCGTAGGCCGCCTCGGCGAGGTGTTCGGTCGTGGGCGCGAGAAGCGGACTGCCAGGGTGTTTCTCGATCAACTCGGCGTAGAGTTTCTTGGCCTTCTCGATTTGCCCGGCGCGGGCACAACATATCGCCAGCCCGCCGAGCGCCTTCGCTTCGGCGTCTCCGGCCGGTTTTCCGGCCAGAAACGCCTCCAACGGCCGTGTCGCCTCGGCGTACTTTTTCAACGCCATAAGCAGCGATCCGTGGACCAATTGGGCGTCGGCCTTCAGCGGTCCATCGGCACCGTCAACCACCGGCAGCAGCGCCGCCAGGGCGTCCTCGTAGCGGTCCAATCCTTCGTATGCGGCGGCCAACAAGTAGCGGCCCTCCAGGTCCGGTGTTCCACCGCGGTCCGCGGCCAGCAACGCCTCCAACCGCGTCACGGCTCGCGCATACCGCTTGCGCTCGATGAGCGAGCGAGCCGCCATCCGCCGCACGCCGACGACGATCGGACTGTTGGGATACTGTTTCTCGAATTGGGACGCCAGCCGATCGACCGCGTCGTGGTCCTTCGATTGCAGCGCTGCCTGGACCTTGCCGCGCATCGCCCGTTGAAACAGTTCCTCGCCGGCCGTGTCCGTCGCCAGGACGACGTCGAACTGTTTTGCCGCTTCGGCGGGCCGGTCGAGCTTCAACAGGGCCAGGCCGCGGCCGAGTTGGGCGTTGGGGCGCCAAGGGCTTTGGGCCAAGCGGTCATCGAATACCGCGAAGCACTCGATCGCCCGTCGATGATTCCCGGCGGCATAGTGCAAGGCGCCGAGATGGAATTGCGCGGCGTCGGCCAGCGAGCTGTCCGCTTTGCCCGCCACGGACAGATAGAGCCGTTCGGCTTCTTGGGTTTGGTTTTGTTTTTCCAGCGAGCGGGCAAGCCCGAGGAGGCAATCGTCCTGGAGTTGGCCCTTGGGAAACCGCTCCAAGGCGTCTCGGAAGAACTTGACGGCAGCGGCCGGGTCGCCGCCGGCCAGCGCCATCTCGCCCAAATAGGGCAACACGAAAGCGTTCAACCGGTCTTGGGGATATTTCGTCCGAAAGCGGTCCAGGTCCGCTTTGGCGGCGTCATAATTTCCGGCCAGATATGCCGCTTCGCCGAGGCGAAACATCGCGGCCCGCGCGTACTTGCCCGACGGCTCGCGGGTGATGTATTCCTTGAACCGGGCGCGGGCGTCGTCGTATTTTCCCAACTGGAGCAACGTCTCGCCGAGAAAAAAGACGCACCGGTTGCGACGCCGGTCGCGGGGAAATGTTTGCAGAAAAGTCTGAAACTCTTCCGCGGCCAGCTTCCAACGTCCCTGATCGTAGTGTGCCGCGGCGACGGCGAACCGGTCGTCCGCCTCGTCGGCCCGCAACGGCGTGTCGCCGGTCAGGAGTGTCCCTGCCAGTATGCAGAAGACGAGGATTCTATTAAGCAAGGTGACCATAGCGATTCAAATTATACCAAACACCCCCCGGCGGCCAAGACCACAGGGGGGTGAATGTAATACTCGCTCGTTCGCGGCCTAGGGCGGCCGGCGTCAGTAGTTGCTGCCCGCGCCGGTATCGACGTTGCCCACCATGTGGAGATGGTCGAGGTCGATGTAGATTACCTCTTGGGCCTCCTCGTCCGTGGTGGTGTACGGGATCGGCCAGCCGACCCGCGTCACTTCGGTGAAGTACACGATGCACTTGTAGTGGACGTGATGGAGCTGCGCCGGGCCGACCATCGGATAGACTCGCGGCGGATCAATGTAGTCGGCAATCTTTTCCTTTACGATCCGCACGTTGTTGCGCTGGATTTCTTCGAGGAACGGCAGACCGCCCTGTGTCGGCCGCGCCCTTTCGAGCGCCCGCATCACTTGGTCGTCCGAAGGCTCGTCCAACGCGGCCTCGGGAGTCCCCGGCGTGATTGGCCCGAGGATCGGCATGCGATCATAACGCTCGTGTTCCCAAAACCGGTCCTCCGCCGTCTTCTGGAGATATGGCGACACTGGGATCGGGAAATTGAGCATTCCAAAGTTGGGACCGGCGACCGTGCTGCATCCGCTGGAGAAAACCAGCGACAGCAAACATAGGACGCCTGATAACGTGAAAACAGTCTTGCTGGACATCCGTGCCTCCTCGACTGATGGATTCAAAGCCGTAGTTACACTACTTATCGTGTTAAAATGCGACAGACTTGCGGGTTTTTCCGGTTGTAGCAAAGCAAAAACGCAGGGCGGAGGACAAAGGGCAGGGAATGGGGTAACTGGGCAAGACGCGGCGGCTGCCGATACTCACGGAAAGTGCCCCCACCACGCATGCCGATCCTCTATAACATGGGCATTAAAACGACACTGCTCTGCGCGGGGGGAATGCTTGCAGCCATCGGGGGACCGGTGAGTTATTACTCGGCCTCCGATGTTGTTTCGGCGGTACAAAAGAATTGGCTCTCCGGCTCGACGGCCGCGGCATCGCAACCGTTGACGTCCGACCCAAATGCTTCCCCGCCGGTCCCCGTCGCTTTGCCCTCCGATGAGCAGCACGTGCTCGGACAAAATACGTCGTCGGTGCAATCCGCGCCTATGCCCAGTTTGGACGAGGTGTTGCGGTTTGACGTGACCGTCGATTGGGTGATGCAACGCTGGCCACGGGTATCCACCGGACTACCCCACTTGCAGTTGCATGGCTACCGCGTGCCGCTGGTCACCGGCACGGCCATCGGCGACGTAGCCGGCTCGTTGACCTACTACTTCAACGCCCGGCAGCAAGTCCAGCGGATCACGCTCCGCGGCACCACCGGCGACCCGCGCGTCTTGATCGGGTTGGTGACCGGTCGCTACCATTTTGCCCGCCGATTGACGAACGATCCGGGCGTGGCACTCTATGAAACCGTCGATTCCAATAACCGGCCGGCCGGTGTGCTGAAGATACGTTCGGCCAGCGTTATCAAGTCCAATCGGCCTTACATGCGGTTCGAGGTGGACCTGGTTATCGACCGGCCGGAGTGAGTTTTCAGTTGTCAGTTATCAGTTCTTGACTGACAACTGATGACTGAAAACTGACAACTCTCACCCCGCTCCGTCGCCCTTCGACTTCGGCTTTGACTCTGGCGTTGGCGGCTCGTATTCGAGTTCTCGCCAGACCATCGGACGGCGCAAGTACGGCTCGATCCTCAGGACCACCTCTCCGTTGTGAAAGATGCGGACGGTGCCGTTGCTTTCGCTGACCGAGATGGCCACGGCGTTGGTGGCCCGGCTGATGGCGGCGGCGGCCCAATGCCGGGCGCCAAGCCCCTTCGAGAGCGTCACGTCGGCGGCCGAACAGTCCAGGTAGCGGCAGGCCGACTCGACCACGTTGTCGGCCGAGACGATGAAGGCGCCGTCCATCTGCGCGATCTCCTTGATGCCCTCGCGGACGCGGGGATCGTCGAGGTTGCGCTCCTTGCGGTTGTATCCTTTTACCGGATCGAACCCGGTCGGGCGGCTGCAAGCCATCACCTTTCGGCTGTCGCCCACGACCAGCAGGGTTCCTACCGGTTTCCCCTCGCGTCCCTCGCGGCCGATCTCGACGGCCAGATCGACCACGATTTTCAGCGTGTCCAGCGGGACGCGAGTCTCCAGTTGCCGCAGATCGCGACCGGTTAGCCGGTTCAGGTGCTCGTCCAAGTTGATCACGCTCAGCGAGTCGATCGTATCGGCGTCGAAACCGCTGTAGAGCGCGGCCACGCTCGAGCCGGGCGTGAGGATGTCGTCGGCCACGGCCTCGAGCACCGCCTGGGTGAGGCGTTCGTTGACCGGGCTGTCGGGCATGTCGAGCAGCACCGTTTCCAGCCCCGCCTTCTTTGCGCCGGCCAACTCCTCGATCGAGTCGGCGGCGACCACCACTTTCGCCTTGCCTCGCAAGCGTTTCAAGCGCGGCCACCATTCGGCAGGCCCCTCCAGCAGCAGGAGAATGCCCTCCACGTCGTCCGCTTCGGCCATCTCCCGAGCCACGCCCAGCAGGGTTTTGAACTGATCGGTAAAACGTATCGGCTGCATGAACTGACCGCCTCTGTACTGGACTCCGATGCGCTGCGCCGGTGGGAAAGCGAAGGACCGACTCGTCTTGGGCAGGGAGTAAGCCCAAAAGCGACCCGGCACGATCCGAACCACCCATATATTACGGTTTTTCGCCTTCCAAGGCAACGCCAACGCTGGAATGATTCGCGACGCGATTGGGTGGCATTGGCGTTTTGTTGGGTGGCACTGGCGTCTCGCCAGTGTCGGTCGGAGCACGGGCAAGATGCCCGTGCCACCCATCCATCCACCCATCCATCCACCCATCCGTCAGAACATCCGCCGCAAACTCTCGGCCAGCGTGGGTTTCGGTTCGGGAATCTCGCCCTTGACGTATTGCTGCCAGCGGTACACGTCGTTGCCGAGGTTCTTGCCGGTGGCTTGTTGCAGCGATAGAACCGCCCGATACTGCATGGCGGGATCGGAGTCTTCCAGCGCTTCGCCGAGCGCTTCGACCGCCGCCGGGTTGCGGGTCTTGCCCAGAGCCTTGGCCGCCGCCAGTCGTACGTCGATATCGACGTCGCTCCGCAAGGATTCGACGAGCAGCTTCACCGCCCCGTCGTCGCCTCGTCTTCCCCAGCTTTCGCAAGCCGCTATCCGAACCTGGACGTCAACGTCGCTGAGCGCCGCCTTCAGAATGGCGTCGGCGGTCGGACCGGGATAACTTCCCAAGGCACGGATGATCTCCAGCCGGATCAGAGGGTCTTGCTCGTTGCGAATGGAACGGGCCAACCGCTCCGAGACTTGTAGCCTTTCGTCGGGACTGCACTTGGCGGCCTTCGCCGAAAACTCGCGCAACTCGGCGATCCGCTCGGCCGGCGAAACCACGCCCGCCATCTGGTCGGAGGCAGGCTCTTGGAACGGCATCCAGGAGGGCAGGAAGTCCAACTCCGCGCAGCCGGCCGCCGTCACGGCCGCCAAACCGCAGAGCACGATCCAGACTCGTTTGCCGCCGGTGCCCGTCATTGCCGAAAATCCACCATCGCGGGGGCAAGAACAAAGGAACACATACGAAATAGAATAGGAGGGCGGACTATAGCATCCACGTCGGACCACGCCAAGGCGAATCGGGGGGTAATTCGAGCGAAAGTGGGATAACTAGGCAGAACAGGTCACCAAAGAAGAGGGGTGGTCGGTTCACCGACCACTGGAAAACGATTCGACGTGTAAAGCGAACACCCACTACCCACTACCCGCTCACCCTGAGTATGATACTGATGTTTTCCGATCACCCTTACTTGGAGCACGTCATGCCCCAACCGAAAGATCATGCCGTCGAGCGGAATTTTATCGAGACCGTGTTGCTGCACATACCCGGCTTCCGCGGCTACTTGGAGCGGGAATATCGCCGCGAAAGCGATGAGTTGCAGCGGGATTGGCTGGCCGATCGCCTCCAGCGGTCGAAGCGGGCGGTGGACGAGCTGGCCCGGCAACTGGTCGACGCCGCCGAGGTGGACTCGCTGCCCCAGATCGACCGGATGCGGGTCCGCTTGGACCGGCTGCTGGGGCGCATCCGCGGAGCGATGCAGGGCTACAGCGGGTTTTTCGACCTTGTGCAGATCGACGAGCCGTTGCTCGAGGACGTCTACGAGCACGACGCCTCGTTGGACGAGCAGGTCGATGCCTTCACTCAATCCGCCGAGCAGTTGCCCGACAAGCGGGACCAAGTGCCAGCCGCCGTGGCCGAACTGCTCGCCCGGATCGACGAGATCGAGCGCCGCTGGGACCAGCGCGAAGACATGTTGAAGGGAGTGGGTAGTGGATAGTGGGTAGTGG
>JAUWPQ010000071.1 GCA_030611515.1 Planctomycetota bacterium
CGACAGCAGCAGCGAATCGAGGATGTCCAACACGCCGCCGAAGCCGGGCATCCATTCGCTCGAGTCCTTGCGGCCCACGTCGCGCTTCAAGAGCGACTCGGTCAGGTCGCCGAAAATGCCGGCCGTGCCGACCAGCAGCCCGAAGGCAATCCAGCCCCACCACGGTCCCGGTCTGTATTCCAAGGAAACGTTGCAGAAGGGAACTACGAACTGAAACGCCAGCACCGATCCAAGACATGCGAAGGCCAACCCTCCAACGGTCCCTTCGATCGTCTTGCCGGGGCTGATCAGCGGCGCCAGTTTGTGTCGGCCGAAGAGGCGTCCAAAAAGATACGCACCGCTGTCTCCCATCTTAACGACGATGATCCACGCGGCCATCGCGCCGATGCCAAATACCATCCGAAGCGATACGGCGCAATGTAGCATCATGCCAACGTACAGAAACGCCAAAATTCCTCCCGCAACGTTGGCCGTGGCGCCACTTGGCCCATGACGCCGGCACATCTCCGAGATGAAGATCACAAATATAAGTAAGCCTACGGTCAGTTCTAATTGACTGAAGACAAGGAAAAATAAGTCAGAGAAGTCGCCTTGGTAAGTAAAGTTTGTCTGAACAAGATCGGTGTACTTTACCCAGGCGGTTATAACCAACAATAAGTTCACCAGATGCACTACGGGCGCCAGCGGACGCATGCCCGCGTCTGCCAGTAAATCGAGCAGTTCCTTGGTTGCCAGAAAGGTGATGAAAATGACGACCGGCATCAGATACAATCCCGGCACGGGCGCACCCGCGTCGAGCCGGCACAGCCCGACCAGCGCCGCGATAATCAGCGTTCCCAATAGAAATCGCCAGCGGAGCATGGTTGTGATGGTATCTCCGTTCAACAACTCATTGCAAAAGGGTGCCACTGCTGGCTTGTCCAGCAGTGCATGCAAGATATTCCCGGAAAAACACTGCTGGACAAGCCAGCAGAGGCACCCAAACTCCCAAAATCCGATTTTGCTAAACGAGTTGAGTTTCCCTGTGGCGCGAGCGGCTGCTGGCGATCGACCAGACCAACTCCGCCACGTCCTCGGCGGCATGGGGCCGGGCCAAGTCGCGCATCGCCGCCGACATCCGCCGACGCAAATTATCGTTGGCCAGCAGAAAACACAACTTCTCGGCAAGCTCGTCGTCGAACCGGCCGGCCAGCTTGCGCTCGTCGATTGTAATGCAACCGTGGCCGGAGGCATAGTGCCGGGCGTTTATCGCCTGGTGGTCGTCGGTGGCGTGCGGATAAGGGACCAGCACCGCGGGCACGCCCGCCGCGGCCAGCTCGGCCAAGGTGGAGCCTCCCGCCCGCGTGATCGCCAGGTCGGTTGCGGCAAGCGTCGCGGGCACGTCGTCCAGAAACGGTTCGACCACGGCGTTCAGGGCGAACTTCCGATACAGCGTCCGAGTGGCGTCCAGATCCGACGCGCCGCATTGATGCACGATCCGCCAGCCGCGCAATTGCCGGCTGACCTTGTAGAGCGCCGGCGGCACGTTTTCATTGAGCGCGTGCGCCCCGCCGCTGCCGCCGAGGACGAGGAGTTGGCGATGCGGGGCCTCATCCCGCATAGAACTTATCCCATAATGTAGCACAGCCGCCCTCGGCTGTGCAGAATCGCCCAGGACAGTCGGGGGCGGCTGTCCCACAAGCGGTCGCGGCTTGGTGAGAAAGCGCCGCCGGATCGGATTGCCGGTCATGCGAACCGGACAGCGGCAGCGTAGTTTTGCCCGCGTTTGGTCGAACGACGTGCAGATAAGCGATGCCCCTTTGGCCAGCCAGCGGTTGGCCTTGCCCGGAACGGCGTTCTGCTCGAGCAGCACCAGCGGCACGTTGCGTTTTATGGCCGCGCGGGCCATCGGCACACTGGCGTAACCGCCCAACCCAACCACCGCATCGACGTTTTCGTCGCGCAAGAATCGACCGGCCGCGACGAAGCTGGAGAATTGTTCCAAGACGAACGCCACCGCCTCGCCCACGCCGCGCGGCAGCGGACGTGCGGGCAATGTGAAATACTCGAAGCCGGCGCCGGCGACCGACTGTCGCTCAAGCGGTTTGCCGACGCCGCAGAAGGTGATCCGGGAGTGGGGAATCGCCTCGGCAAGCCGTTCGGCCACAGCCAGCCCGGGAAACAGATGCCCGGCCGTCCCACCGCCGGAAAAAACGATATGAACGGCGTTTTTCGTCATGTATGCAATGCTTCAATAATCGCTAGTTTCCTGGTTCCCACGCTCTGCGTGGGAACCCGCTTTTTCCGACGCTCCGCGTCGGACCGGGCAACGCGGAGCGTTGCAAGCAGTGCGTTCCCACGCGGAGCGTGGGAACGAGGGCAACGTGTCAATTAGCAATCGTCCGTGCCATTCTCGGTTCTTGGAATACGCATTTGCCGGCCGGATGGTTCGGGGCCTCTTTGCCGATTGTTTCGGCCACTTTCGGCGGTCCGTCGCTCGTACCAAGTTTGAGCGAGGCCGTGCCGACGAGCGCGCACAGCGCCGCGGCGATCCAAAATCGGACCACGATCTTGTTTTCGGCCCAACCCAGGAGCTGGAAGTGGTGGTGCAACGGCGCGCATCGCAAGAGCCGTCGGCGACGCCACTTGAAGTAGCCCACCTGGACGATCACGCTTAGCGCCTCGACGACGAACACACCGGCGATTACCACCAGCAACAACTCTTGTCGGGCGATCACGGCCAACACTCCCAACAGGCCGCCCAACGGCAGCGAGCCGGTGTTGCCCAAAAAGACCTGTGCTGGATGGCAGTTGAACCAGAGGAAGCCCAAGACGCCGCCGATCATCGCGCCGGCCAACACAGTCATTTCCCCGGCCTGCGGGATCCGCGGCACGCCAAGGTAGGCGGCCCACTGGGCATGTCCGGCGGCGTAAATCAGGCCGGTCATCGCGGCGGCGGCGGCAAGCAGACATCCGCCGGCCAGGCCGTCCAAGCCGTCGGCGAGGTTCACCGCGTTCGACGAGCCGACGATTGCCAATACCGCCAGCGGAACGAACCACCATCCAAGTGAAATCGGAGTCCCGGCCAACGGCACGTGCAACAGCAGACCGTCGGGCACCGACGCCTGTAGATGGTAGAGCCAGACGGCGGCCACAACGGCGACTGCCAGTTGCGCGGCGAGTTTCCGTCGGGCGGAAATTCCCTTCTTCTCGCTGCGGATTTTCACCACGTCGTCGACGATTCCGATCAGCGTCAATCCGACGACGACGAACAACGTCGGCCAGAGGTATATGTTGTTCAGATCGCCGAACAGCAGCACGGCGGCCAGAATCGCGGCGACGACGAACAGTCCGCCCATCGTGGGCGTGTACTGCTTGCCGCGATGTAGTCGAGCGATGTCCGGCGAGTCGCTCTTGATCGGCTCGCAGAAACGTCCGCCCAGCCAGGCGATCCAGCGCGGTCCCAACAGCACCGCCGCCAGGAAGCTGACGCCCGCGGCCAGCGCGGCCCGAGGAGTGATCTTTCCGCACGCCGTCAGCGCGTCGGTCGAGAAAGCGGTCAGATTATCGAGGATCCAGAGGAGCATGGGATGTTCAATGACAAATGACCAATGTTCAATGTTCAATGTCCAATGTCAATTTATTCTGAACGTCGGAAAGGGGGTATTTGTCATTGAACATTGGTCATTGAACATTGGACATTAGTCGTTTCCTATATCCCTGAGCCACCGGGACGGCGCTGTTGCGCCGCCCCGGCGCTCAGTCATAGGCTCCACTGCGAAGCACCCGCCAAAGCGGCTGACCCAGTAGCCGCTTGGCTGGCGGGCAGTTGCTCCTACCCAAGGAGGGAGGGTACACACCGGATTCCCGCAAACCCGGCACAAACAGGGGAGCCCTTTCATTGGTTCAATTTGCAATCTTCGTTTGCTGACAACGCGACATCGCCTCGACGATCCGCTCCATTTGCATCATCCGCGATCCTTTGACCAACACCACGTCGCCGGGCCGGACGGTTTGATACAGGTGCGGCAACGCGTCGCCGACGCTCCGGCAGGCAATCGTCCGGAGCCGCGACATACCCGCGGCCCGCGCGCCGGAAACGGCCTGTCGGGCGAACTCGCCGCAAGCAATCAACGAGACGGCCCCGCCGATCTCGACGGTCTGCCGGCCCAATTCGCGGTGCAATGCGGCCGATCGTTTCCCCAGTTCGCCCATGTCGCCGCTGATAACGATCTTCTTTCCATCGGCGTCAAACTCGCCGAGCAGTTCCAATGCCGCCCGCATCGCCGTCGGGTTCGAGTTGTATGCGTCGTTGATGACCGTCGTCTCGCCGATCCGTTGCACCTGACATCGCATCGGCAGGGGCGTGAACTCGTACAGCGCCCGGGCCATCTCGTCCGCGTCGAAGCCCATCAGTTGGCCGACGGCCACCGCAACAAGCGCGGAGGTCAGGTGGTGCCGTCCCCAGACGGGAATGGAGAACTGGCGTCCGGCGGTGCAAAACGACAGCCGGCCGCGCGAGATTTGGACGTCGGTTGCCCGGACGTTGCAGTTTTCTTCCGTGCCGACCCAAACGATTTCCGCCTTGCAACGGTGGGCCATTTTTCGCAACCAGGGGTCGTCGCCGAGCACGGCGCGGCCGTCGGCCGGCAGCGCGGATAGCAATTCCGCCTTGGCACGTGCAATTCGTTGCCGAGTGCCGAACTCGCCGAGATGCGCATCGCCGACGCAGGTAATCACCCCGACCGTCGGTTGGGTTAGTTCGGCCAGCGCAGCGATTTCGCCCGACCGGTTGGCGCCCAGTTCCAACACGGCGTAGTCGTGGTCCGGCTCGATGGCCGTCATGCTTAGCGGGACGCCGAGGTGGTTGTTATAGTTATGCGGGCTGACCGAGCCGCGCAACCGCGAACGGAGCACGCAATGGATCATTTGCCGGGCGGTAGTTTTGCCGGCGCTGCCGCTGACGGCGATCACGGTACCGGCCGAGCGGCTGCGTCGATAGCGTGCCCAGTCGTTCAGAGCCCGATGCGTATCCTCGACTCGGATGGCCCAATGCCCGCCGGGTACGGCGACATCCTGTGGGACGACCGCGCCGCGTGCGCTGCGGGAAAACGCCTCGCCGGCGAATTGTCCGCCCTCGTAGTTCGGTCCGTTTAGCGCCCAGAAAACGTCCCCCGGCTCGATCCGGCGGCTATCGCTTGCGACCGGTCCGAGCGGCGCGTTGAACAGGTCGTCCGGCATAAGCCGGCCGCCGATCGCGTTGCACAATTCGCCGACGGTGGACATGGGGAGAAAGGGGGGTTCGGGATTCGGGGTTCGGGATTCGGAAATCTGATTAGCCGCGTCCACGCGGCGTAGTCATTGGTGTTTCAATTTTTTCGTACAACCACTGCCGCGCCACTTCGCGGTCGTCAAGTTCCAGCCGTTGGTCGCCGATGATCTGATAGTTTTCGTGCCCCTTGCCGGCGATCAACACGCAGTCGCCCGGATAGGCCGCGGTCAACGCTTGATGAATCGCCGTCGCGCGGTCGGGAATCACCTCTACGGCGCGGGGAGCGAGAAATCCGCCGAGAACGTCGCGGAAAATCACCCGCGGGTCTTCGTGGCGGGGATTGTCATTGGTCAGTATCGCCAGGTCGGCCGTTTGCTCGACGGCGCGGCCCATCAGCGGGCGTTTCTCGCGGTCGCGTTGGCCGCCCGCGCCGAACACGCAAATCAGCCGCCCCGCCGTTACGTCTCGCAGGGTCTTCAGGACCGTGGTCAAGGCGTCGGGCGTGTGGGCATAGTCGACGAAAACGCCGAACGGCTGGCCACACTCGATCCGCTCCAGCCGGCCGGGCACCTGACCGGCGTATTCCAAGCCGCGGACGATCGTGGTCAACTCGATGTCGTGGGTCAGACCGACCGCCGCCGCCGTCAGGCAATTGTAGATATTGTGCGTGCCGATCATCGTCGTCCGCACGGGCACGGTCTCGCTGCCGGCGGTCAGCAGAAACGTCTGCTCGCCGATGAATTGTTCGACCGGCGTGGCGGAAATCTCGGCCGCCTCGCGAATGCCCACCGTCAACACGGGGCCGTCCAGTCGCCGCAGAAAGTCGGCCGAGCCGGGATCGTCGGCGCTCAGCACCACGAAACCATCGTCGGCCAAGTGGTCGAAAAGTCGGGCTTTCGCACGCCGGTAGTCGCGCAATGTGCCGTGATAGTCGAGATGGTCGCGGGTGACGTTGGTCACGCAAGCGGCGTCGAACTGTACGCCGGCCGTCCGCGATTGGTCCAGGGCGTGGCTCGACACCTCCATCACGGCGTGGGTACAGCCGTTGCGGACCATCTGGGCCAACAGTGACGCCAACCGATCTGGTGGGGGAGTGGTGTGCGTCGAAGGCTCGACGATTCGTCCGTCGAGGTAGCCCAAGGTTCCCAAAACTCCGACGCGATAGCCCGCCGCCTTGAATATCCCGGCGATCAGACAAGTGGTGGTCGTCTTGCCGTTGGTGCCGGTCACTCCGATCAGCTTCAGTTGGTGGCTTGGGTTCCCGGCCAGCGCTTGGCAGAGCCGGGCATAGCTCTCACGCGCGTTGGGGACAAAGCAAGAGGGAACGGAGAGATCGGCGACCGGCCGTTCGCTAATCACGGCCGCGCATCCCCGCTCGATCGCCTCGGCGACGAAGTCGTTTCCGTCGTGCCGGCTTCCGGCCAATGTAAAGAACAGGTCACCGGGCCGCACCTTGCGCGAGTCGCAGGCGCAGCCGCTCAGCGGGACGTCGTCGGCACCGAGTAGTTCGGCCTCCGGCAACAATCCGCGCAGGCTGACGAGATGTCCCAGTTCGGGACAGATTTGCATGGCCGAAGGCCTCCGTGCCCAGGGTGTAGTTTCTGTAGATTGGCGGTTGGATTGTCCGAAATTCGGCCGGCCTGTCAAGGGAGAAATCGGCGGTGATTTTGCATGGAAATGAGGCGAATGGCGGCACGTCCCCGAGTGGAGCGAAGGGCGTGATATACCGCAGAACTACGCCCTTTGCTCCACTCGGGGACGTGCCGCCCAGAACCCACCCCCCTACAATACGGGCGTTCGGTCGCCGTTTTTCAAAGTTAATCGGCCGCGACGTATCCGCAAGTACAATAGGTAGTTGTGATACTTGTCTCGCTTTACAAGCTCCCATTTTCTACTCGAACCGGACAGACGCGGTGCCGGCCGTACGAATCCGCAATAGAGCGTTAGAGGTTTCTTGTCATTCTCGCCCGCTCAAGGATCGCTCATGGATACCGCCCGGCACGAACAATTCGCGAGGGCCTTCGTCCAATATCAGGACCGTGTCTACGGGCACATCGTAACGATGTTGCCCAACCGGCACGACGCCGAAGACGTGTTCCAGCAAACGAGCCTGATCCTCTGGCAAAAATGGGAGCAGTTCGATCCTGAGCGGGATTTCCTTTCCTGGTCCTGCGGGATCGCGCGGAACGAGGTCCGCAATTTTCTCCGCCGCCACGGTCGGGAGCGGGTTGTTTTTAGCGAGCGGCTGATGGACGAGTTGGCCGAAGTGCGCGTCGAGGCGCAGCCTCTGTTGACGCAACGGCGTGGCCTTCTGGCCGAGTGCATAAAGAAGCTCGACTTCATCGCCCGTGAATTGATCGAACGGAGCTACGCCGGCCGGGAATCGATCAACATCATTGCCCGGCAGTTCCACACGACTCCCAACGCGCTATATCTACGTCTGCGACGTATCCGGCGTGAATTGATGGAGTGCATCGAGCAGGGCATCGGCCGGGAGGATCCACAGTGAACCACGCGCCGGTCATATTGCCCGCCGCCGACAGCGAATTGGCCCGCTTAGTCGAGTCGATCTGCGACGGCACGATTGCGCCCGCCGAGCGCGACCGGTTGGAATCGCTACTGACCGACGACCGAGACGCCAAGCTCTATTATGTCGCCTATCTGGACATGCATGCTCAAATGCAATGGGTTACGAGGGGCGAGGAGCAGGAGGTGGTCGATTCACCGGCCATTGATGCCTCCGTTGGCGCGGCAGTTGAACTGCCGCACCAACTCGATCCCGAACCTCAAATCCCTGAACCCCCATTCCCCTCGCTATCCACTACCCACTATCCACTACCCGCTACTCCTTTCGTCGGCAGTTGGGCGTTCTCCTGCATGGTCTCCGCGGTGATTATGGGCGTGATGCTGCTGGTGTTCTGGGCGATGAAAGTCACCCACCACCAACATATCGCCGAGGCGCCGTCGCAGTCGGCCCCGTCGGACGCCATGCCGGAGATGGTGTTCGTCGGCCGGATCACCGGCATGGTCGATGTGAAATGGTCCGACGATCCCTACTTCCTGCCGCCGCTGAGTTCACGGGCCTACGTCCCGCTGGGCCGCAAATACATCCTCTCTTCCGGCCTGTTGGAAATCACCTACGACTCCGGGGCGAAGGTCATTCTCGAAGGCCCCTGCACCTACGAGGTCGAATCCACCGCCGGCGGCTATCTCGCGCTGGGAAAACTCACTGCGAAAGTGGTCGGTGGTCAGTGGTCAGTGGCCAGTGCGAAACCGCAAGCGGCAAATCAGAAATCAGAAATCAGAAATCAGAAATCTCCTTCATCCTTCATCCGTCATCCTTCATCCTTATTTTCCGTCAGAACTCCCACCGCCGTCATCACCGACCTGGGCACTGAGTTCGGCGTAGAGGTGAGTGATGAGGGAACCACCGAGTCGCGCGTCTTCCGTGGTTCGGTGAAGGTGCTGGTGTTGGGTGGCACTGCTGGCTTGCCCAGCAGTGGGCGTGAGGTGATTTTGCGCGAGAACGAATCGGCGCGGGTCGAAGGTGGCGACGAGCCTCGCATCACGGTGCTTGGCGCGTCGGCCAAGACGGCCGATTTCACGCGCGGGATGCCCACGGTGACATACAAGACGTTGGATCTGGTCGACGTGGTGGCCGGCGGCGACGGCTTTTCAGGCCGGCGCAATCGCGGCATCGACCCGACCAACGGGCAAGTAGGCGCGATGACGCCAAAGGATTCGACAGTGCTTTTCGGCAACGGAAAGTATCATCGCGTCGAGGCGCTGCCGTTTGTGGATGGCGTTTTCATTCCCGACGGCGGCAAGGACGCAGTGCAGGTCGATTCCGCCGGCAATATGTTCGCCGGCTTTCCCGATACTCGCAATGCCACGTGGAAGCCTATATGGGCGGGCGGCATGATTCCCTCCAACCCGCCGTCCGCGGCGTTCTTGGGGGGCATCGACTATGCTTCGCCTCCTCATTGCCTGTTGTTCCTGCACGCCAGCAACGGAATCACCTTCGACTTGGAGGCGCTCCGGCGGGCGAACCCCGGGGGCAGGCTGCTTCGATTCCGCGCCGTGGCGGGCAATAGCAGCGAAGCAATGTCCTCCCCGGACGGCGCGAGGGTGTCCGCCGACCTTTGGGTGCTGGTCGACGGTAAAGTGCGTTTCGAGCGCCGCGACATCAATGGCTACAGCGGCGCGTTTTCGGTCTTGATTTTAATCGGCGACAACGATCGCTTTCTGACGTTGGCAACCACCGACGGCGAGAGCAACGCAGTGCATGGCGATTGGACCATGTTCGGCGATCCTCGACTGGACCTGATGCAGGTCGATGCGAACGAACCAAAGGACAAAAGAGGCGGCGATTAATATCGAAGTTAGGTCTTGCGGCCGCAACAACAACCGAGAAAGGAGGTAGTATTTTCCCCAAGTAGGGTAGACATTCCTGTCTGCCGGAGGTTGGGGTGATGTGGAGATACGATTGGTGGGACTGCGCTGCGTTTGTCCTACCTTACATGTTTGCTTCGCATTTGCGGAGTTTCGCATCGCCAAGTGGGCCGGCGCCGCAAGGGCCTCCGAGAAGATGCGGCAGAGGAGAGGAAAAGAGAACCGTGACATCGGCATCAATCATGTCGGCGTGTTGCCGGCACCGGTGAACGGTTGCGTAGTGCGTTCTTACTTTTGGAGAATTTGTCATGAGACGCTTTATTTGTGTTCTGGCAGTTGTGGCGATTGTTTTGGGTATTGGCGGTTATGCTTCGGCTAACTTCATCACCAACCCGAATTTCAACTACACCCTCAACGGCGACGGGACGGCGCCGTATAACGGCCCCGACCAATTAGGCGATCCTTCCCCCGCCGGCTCGACGTTTCACGGTAACGGCAACTGGTATGACCCCACCGTCACCCTCAACGGGACCGCCACACTCCCGGGTTGGACTACTAGCGGTACCCACTATGTCGGCGTGTACCATTTCACCTCGTCCCACTTGGCGACCAATCCTCTTCCCGGTACCACGGCGAATGTGTCTCGTTATGGCTCAGATTACCTGGAACAGACGGTCACTGGGGCCTTTCAGCCCAACACTACTTACACGTTGAGCTTTGACATGTACGCCCGGAGTGATCAAGTTTTCACCGGTTACGCACCCGCACGCTTGCTGTGGTACGACGGCGCTGGCAACGGCCTCGTAGCTTTGACCGGCAACACCTTTGTTTGGGGGGGTGCGGTCACCTGGACACCGTGGACTGCTAATACCCAGCACGGCACGGTGACTATGACCTATACGAGCGGCGCAACGGTGGCCAGCAACGACTTCCTGATCAAGGTGATGAAGCAGTCGCCTACCGCCGATCCGAACGCGCTGTACACCAATTTCAGCCTGACGGCGATTCCCGAGCCGGGTACTCTGGCGTTGTTGGGCACGGGCCTGATCGGGCTGCTGTGCTACGCATGGAGGAAGCGGAAGTAGATTTAGGATTTAGGATTTCTGATTTGACGTTTGATGGTGCGAACCGTGGCCGTTAAGATGGCGACCAGTTCGTCGCATTCCCTTGTCAAGTCGGATAATCGGGAAGGTTCCAGCGTGTTTGATTCGGCGAGGAGTTCCAACCAATAGATGGTTTCCTCGCCTTCGCGGATGGCGATCTCCAGCGTCGTCACGAAATGTCTTCGTGACGACGCTCGGAGCGCCTCGCGATAATTTGCGCCGATCGAAGTGCCTGATTTGAGGGTTTGTCGTCCAAGCACCTCGCCCAGGCGGTTGCGCGGCAAGGCGGAAACAAGTTTAATAATTCGCAGAGCAAACTTTTTTGTGCGATTTCGCAGGTCGTTGGAATCCATATTTTGATGTCCTGTTGTGGCGGTTAAAGGAGTAAACGATGTCTCTTCTCAATCATAAATCATCAATCAGAAATCATAAATCCCGAGCGTTTACGCTCGTGGAACTCTTGGTGGTGATCACGATCATCGGCATTCTGATTGCGTTATTGTTGCCGGCGGTTCAGGCGGCCCGCGAGGCGGCGCGGAGAGTTCAGTGCTGCAACAATCTCAAACAGGTCGGCTTGGCGCTGCTGAACTACGAACATGACAACCTCACGTTTCCGACCGGGGGTATGCCAACGGGCCGCGGCGGCCACGGCCACTCGTGGTGGATAAGGATACTCCCCCACATCGAGCAGGACAATATCCACGACCGGTTCGATCAGAAAAGCCACTCCACCGGCTGGCTGGGAGCCAACCCGCAGAACACAGCCCTTCTTCGCAAGAGATCCTTCCACTACATGCGGTGCCCCTCCAGTGACTTACGCATGTGGGTAATGGCGCCGCCCGTTCATCCCACCTGGGAGCAAGCCGTCATGAGTGCCACCTACACGGGCATCGCCGGGGCGGGCGACCATCCCAGCACCCGAGACAGGCACTCAAGCCCGGCCACGGACGGACGTATTTCTTACGGCGGGATACTCATCTCTTCAACCGGGACACCTGGGACTCCCGGATACCCCGTCACCGTCTCGGCTGCCATGATCAGCGACGGCATGTCGCACACGATGATGGTCGGTGAGCAGTCCGATTGGTGCGTGGACGATACCGGCCAAGAGCAGGATTGCCGTAGCGACTACAGGCACGGCTTCTGTATGGGGCCGTCCACCGATGACCACTGGGACCGGACCTACAACGTTACGACCGTCCTGCACCGCGTGAACGAGAAGTCGTGGATGGCTTTCGGCGTCGCTCAGAACGGTCCGAACCAGGCGATTCAGTCGGCCCATTCGGGCGGCGCCCACGTGCTGTTTGCCGACGGCTCGGTCCACTTTCTGTCGGAGTATATCCAGATCCAAACACTTTACAACCTGGCAAATCGAGACGATGGCAATATGGCACACGATTTCTGAACGTTTCTTGGTGGGCATACTGATCGCCGCGCTGACGCTGTCGGGTCTCAGTTTGACCGGGTGCGGCCGCCAGGGCGATATCTTCGGAAGAGTCCACGGCAAGGTGACCTTCCAGGGCAAAGCGCTGTGCGAGGGCCTGGTCAAGTTCAAGGACCCGCAAAAGGGCATTTATATGACTGCCAAGCTCGGTCCCGACGGGAGCTATGCGGTCGAAATGGCACAAGGTTCGGGCCTGCCGGTGGGGACTTATCTCGTCTCGGTTGGTCCGCCCCACTATTTGATCCCGTTGGGCCGGGAGGCCGCTCCTTCTCCAACGCCTGAGACGTTTCCCGACATTCCCGAGAAGTACCGCCGCTGTGAGACGAGCGGGCTGACGGTGACTGTCAAAGAGGGCGACAATCGCTTTGATATTGACATGTAGAAGCCCCGAGGCAGGGCGATCCGCTCGCGTACGGATCAGGCGGAAACCAAAACGCATCCATGAGGCACCCCCTAACCCCCAGAGGTGGAGTATGAAAATGAACCGTTTTACAGCCATTTTGAGTGTATTGGCGGTGATGGGCCTGTTCCTGATGCCGGCCCACGCCCAAGTTGATATTTACAACGTGGGGAGCGACCGGCAACTGTTCATCGACAATGCGTTCTTCGACCAATCCACCAACGTCGGCCTTCAACTTCACCAGCCGACAAAAACCGGCCAGAAAGTCCTCCAGTCCGATAAGCCGTGGGAATCGATCATGCTCAATTGGTTCAGCGTGATACAGGACCAGGGCGTGGTGGACAATCAGGCCAAGTATCGGATGTGGTACGCGGCCTACGACCTGGATGGGGACTGGACGAGCGGTAACGACAACACCTCCTTCTGCTACGCGGAATCGCGGGACGGCATCCATTGGACCAAGCCGGAGTTGGGCTTGTTTGAATACCAGGGCAGCAAGAAGAACAACATTCTGTTTCGCCAGATCGGCCCGGCGGACGGGCACTCGCGGGTTCACGGGACGGGAGTCTTCATCGACCCGACGGCCCCGCCCGAGGCCCGCTACAAAGCCGTGTCGCGAGGCATGTGGTCGGGCCAAACGCAACCGTACCAGATTACGGGAATGGTCTCGCCCGACGGACTGAAGTGGACCCGCCTCTCCGCGCCGATCTGCAACGATTTCGCCGACAGCCAGTATTCCGGCTTCTGGGACGCGAGCTTGGGCAAGTACGTGCTCTACGGCCGCGTCTTTTCTACCGGGAGCCGGGCCATCGGTCGGGCCGAAAGCAGCGACTTTTCGCAGTTCCCCGTGCTCCAGCAAGTACTCCGGGCCGACGGCAACGATCCGTCGAACAGCGACCTGTACAACCCGGCGGCGATGAAGTACGCGGGCGCGGCCAACGTCTACATGATGTTCCCCAGCCTCTTCCAACACACCCCCGACACCCTGGACATCCGTCTGGCCGTCAGCCGCGACGGCGTCAACTGGACATATCCCGATCAAAGCAAGGCGTTCATCCCCTTGGGGGATGCCAAGACGTGGGATAGCGGCTCGCTTTACATGGGCCAGGGAGCGATCCAAGCGGGTGACGAGACGTGGCTCTACTATTCCGGCTCGCCCAAGCGCCACAACGTCATGGAGTTGGAGGACGTGATCGCCCAGCCCCGGGCCTATAGCCGCGTGACACTGGGGCGCGATCGGTTTGTCTCGGTCGAGGCCGGGAAGGACGGTGGCTGGTTCGTGACCCCGCCGCTACGATTCAGCGGAAACACGCTCAAGCTGAACGTCGAGGTCCGCCCCGGCGGCAAGGTGCGCGTGGCTCTGCTCGACGAGAAGGGAAAGGCGTTGCCGGGCCGCGGCCTAAAGGATTGCGTAGCCATCACCGGCGACCATCTCGACGCGGTCGTGCGATGGAACAAGGGCACGGACGTCGGCGCACGCGCCAACCAGCCAACCCGGATGCGGGTCGAATTGGGTAATGCCAGCCTCTTTGGCTTTCAGTTCGCCGCGGAGGGAAAAGGTGGAGGGAAAAGGTGTCAGGCGGAGGAAAAAGCGGACCGGAAGGAGACCGAACAGCAGCGCGACGCTCGGATGGCCTGGTTCCGCGAGGCCAAGTTTGGCATGTTCATCCACTGGGGCCCCTACTGCATGGAGCGGTTTTCTCGAATGAAGCACATGCCCGTCTCGAAATTCGGGAAGTTCCGCGATCGGTTCAATCCTGTCAAGTTTGACGCGAAGCAGTGGGTGGCCGCGGCCAAAGGCGCGGGCATGAAGTACCTCGTTATCACCAGCAAGCACCACGACGGCTTCGCTATGTTCGACACGAAGCTCACCGACTGGGGCATCATGTCTACTCCCTTTCGGCGCGATCCGATCAAGGAGCTGGCCGCCGAATGCAAGAAGGCCGGCATCAAGTTCTGCGTTTATTACTCGATCATGGACTGGCATCACCCGGACTACGTTCCGCGTCGGCCGTGGAACGACGTGGCCAAAGCCAAGGGCGACCCGGACTTCGATCGCTACGTGGCGTTCATGGAAGGGCAACTCAAGGAGTTGGTGACCAACTACGGCCCGTTGGGCATCCTCTGGTTCGACGGTGAATGGGAGGAGAGTTGGACCCACGAGCGCGGCAAGGACCTTTACGCCTATGTCCGCGGCTTGCAGCCGGACATTATCATCAACAACCGCGTGGGAACAAACCGGATAGTGAAAGGCGGAGGGGGAAAGACGTTAGACGGGGGAATGAGTAAGGGGGACGAGATCGTCGGCGACTACGGCACACCCGAGCAGGAAATCCCCGCCGGCGGGTTGCCGGGCGTCGATTGGGAATCATGCATGACCATGAACGACCATTGGCGCTACAACAAGCACGACCAGAACTGGAAGTCGTCGGTCGCGATGATCCGTATGTTGATCGACATTGCCTCCAAGGGGGGCAACTATCTGTTGAACGTCGGACCAACCTCCGAGGGCCTCATTCCCGAACCTAGCCTCGAGCGGCTCCGCGAGATAGGCAAGTGGATGAAGACCAACGGCGAGGCCATCTACGGCGTCACGGCCTGCCCTTTCTCCGAAGCGCCGGCCTGGGGCCGCGTCACCCAGAAGCCGGGTAAGCTCTATCTGCACGTGTTCGATTGGCCCAAGGACGGCAAGCTGGCCCTACCGGCCCCCGGCGGCAAGCCGGCGGCGGCCTATCTGTTGGCCGACCCGAACCGAGTGCCGCTCAAGGTGACGACCCAACAGGATGGCATCGTGGTCGCATTGCCCGCCGAAGCGCCGGATCCGGTGGCCTCGGTAGTCGTGCTCGATATCGCGGATGAACCCTGACCGGCCGTGTCCCACCAGAGAACTCACGAAGCTAAGCCGGCGCAAAAGTTGACTTCCCCGGCGGCGCGATTATAATGCCCCGTATCTTTCCCGGCCACCCATCCCCACTGCCATCGCTCCGACCGTGCCGTCTGCCTGAGAAAGGATACACGAGATGATACGTTGCTTGCTGCTTTCCATCGCCCTGTTGACCCTTGCGGGATTCGCTTTTGCCGAAGTCCCAAAACATCGCGTACTTTCCGCCGTACCGTTCACGGAGGTGAAGTTCAGCGACGAGTTCTGGACGCCGCGGCTGGAAATCAACCGTGAGAAGTCGCTGCCGCATAACTTCGAGTGGTGTGAAAAGACCGGGCGAATCGACAACTTCGCCAAGGCCGGAAAGCTGATGGAGGGCAAGTTCCAGGGCATCTTCTACAACGACTCTGACGTCTACAAGATGCTCGAAGGCGCGTCGTACTCCCTAGCGATACATCCCGATCCGGCGCTGGAAAAGACCGTTGACGACGCGATCGCCAAGATCGCCGCCGCCCAGCAGCCCGACGGATACCTGTACACGTTCCATACGCTGAAAGATCCGAGCAAGCGGTGGACCAACCTGAGGAATGGGCACGAGTTGTATTGCGCGGGCCACATGATCGAGGCCGCCGTGGCCCACTTCCGCGCCACCGGCAAGCGAACGTTTCTCGACGTGGCCGTAAAGTGCGCCGACTGCATCGACGGCGTCTTTGGCCCGACCAAGCGTCACGGTGTTGGCGGCCATGAAGAGCTCGAGCTGGCTCTGGTCAAGCTGTACCAAGTGACCGGGCAGAAGAAGTATCTGGAGTTGGCCAAGTTCTTCATCGACATCCGCGGCGAGCGGTCGCGGCGAGACGCACTCTATGGGACGTATTATCAGGACCATCTGCCCGTGCGCCAACAGAACAAAATCGTCGGTCATGCGGTTCGTGCGATGTACCTGTGCGCTGGCGCGACCGACGTGGCCGCACACACCGGCGACCAATCGTTGGTCGACGCGATGGGGCGACTGTGGCAAGACGTAGTGCGGCGGAAAATCTACATCACCGGCGGCATCGGCGCCCGGCACAAAGGCGAGGCCTTCGGCGACGCCTATGAGTTGCCCAACGAATCGGCCTATTGCGAGACTTGCGCCGCCATCGGGCTGGCCTTCTGGGCACACCGGCTGGGACTGATGCACGCCGACGCCCAATACGCCGACGTGGTGGAGCGGGTGCTATACAACGGCATCCTCTCCGGCATCGGCCTCGACGGCAAACACTTCTTCTACGTCAACCCTCAGGCCAGCGACGGCAAGCAACACCAACACCGCCGGCCGTTCTTCACAACCGCCTGTTGCCCGACGAACGTCGTGCGGTTCATCCCTTCATTGCCGGGATACGTATACGCCGTGGGCAAGAGCGGCGGAACGGATGAAATCTACGTGAATCTTTTCGTGGCGGGTGAGGCGTCAGTGCCACTCGGTGGCAACAAGGTCCGACTGAAGCAGCAGACCCTTTATCCTTGGGACGGAAAAGTGCTGCTGACGGTCGAACCGGAGAAGAGCGAACTGTTCGCCCTCTGCTTGCGGATTCCGGATTGGTGCAAGGGGGCAACGCTGGCCGTCAACGGCAAGCCGGCTGCTCCGCTGAACGTCGAGAAAGGTTACGCTCGACTCGAACGCAAGTGGCGGCCGGGCGACGCGGTCGAATTGGAACTGCCCATGCCGATCGAGCGCATTGAGGCCAATCCCCGCGTTGAGGCCGACCGCGGCCGCGTGGCCGTCCGCCGCGGGCCGGTCGTCTATTGTTTCGAGGCCGTCGACAACGGCGGGTCGGCGAAAGACATCGTGCTGCCCGTCGATCCGAAGTTCACCGCCGAATATCGCGACAACTTGCTCGGTGGCGTAACGGTCATCACCGGCGTCGCCAAGGACGGACGCAAGATCACCGCCGTGCCCTATCATGTTTGGGACCACCGCGAGCCGGGCGAGATGATCGTCTGGGTACGTCAGGACGGCAAGTCGCCGAACCCATCGACGGACGAACCATCGTGGAAGGGGACTTTATATCGGCCACTGGACTACGGCGGCTGAGTGATTGGCAGGAAAACGATTTTCACACTTACGAATGGCCTTGTCGAACTATCCGTGCGTTAAATCCGTAAAACAAGGAAGAAACGGATTTCACTCACGAATGAAAGGAGTCTCGACATGGCTGGAACACGTAAAGGTACATACAAAATCACAAATTGGAAGAAATACAACGAG
>JAUWPQ010000155.1 GCA_030611515.1 Planctomycetota bacterium
CTGATTCCGCCTGCCGCAGGGCAAAGGCAATCTGCTCCTCCGTAAATCGCTTCCGTTTCATGCTTCTGGTCCTCCTTTGAAAGGTGTAAGATAGTCATAAATCTCACCTTCCGCATGGACCAAGAATCGGGGAGCCTGTCAAATCTACCGAATCGCAATGTAGCCGGCACACTCCGTGTGCCGACTACGATTTCGGCCCACGGAAATCCGTGGCCGGCGGCGGATTTCCGTGGCCGCGGCCGAACTATAATGCAATTTCCAACACGCCGCCGCTTGGCGCAAGTCGGCATCGGCAGTAGAATTAGCCTTATCCATCCTGGATTTTGCATTCCCCCGGCACGTCGGTTGCAAGCCGATTGTTGTAGGAGGCGTCTCCAGACGCCGATCGTGGAGCGAAAAACCCGCGAAGTTCGGCGACTGGAGTCGCTTCCTACAATTGCCGGCTGTTGATACCCGCCCGAAAATGCCGAAGTAACCAATTTGCCGAATAACTACGAGGCCGTAAAACATGGCAGCACATATCGCCGAGAAAAAAGGGACTTTCCTCGAGGAAGTAATCGAAGCCACGCCGGGCGGCGAACGGTTGGTCCACTGTCTCCAGTGTGGAAGCTGCGGCGGATCGTGCCCCAGCGGCGCCGACATGCAATACACCCCGCGGACGTTGATCGCCATGATCAACGCCAACGACCGGGACGCCGTGTTGGCGGCCAATACGATGTGGGCTTGCGTCTCCTGTTACTTCTGCACCTCTCGCTGCCCGCAAGACATCCCCATCACCGACATCATCTACACGCTTAAACGGTTGTCGATCGCCGAGAAGCGCTACCGGGACACCGACGCCCCGGCGCTGGCCAAGACGTTCACCGACTTTGTCGACCGCTATGGGCGGAGCTTCGAGTTCGGACTGGCCACCGGCTACCATTTGTTGAAGCGGCCGATCAGCATGATGAAGATGGGGCCGATGGGATTGCAGATGTTCACCCGCGGGCGGATGGCGCTGCGGCCGACGAAAATCCGCCAGATCGAACAGCTTCAGGCGATTATCAACAAAGCGAAAGAGTTGAGCGGGAGCAAATAACAGGCAGAATGTCCAAATTCCAATGACCAATGTTCAATGTCCAATGTTCAATGATTATCCATTTTTCATTTGAGCATTGAACATTGGTCATTGAACATTGATACATAGCCTCCTTCCCTGTGTGGAGTAAAAAGTGAAATTCGCTTACTATCCCGGCTGCTCGCTGGAACGCAACGCCGCCGCATACGACCACTCCGTCCGCGAGGTGTCCGACCTGCTGGGCATCAAGCTGCAAGAGATCGACGATTGGAACTGCTGCGGCGCCACCGAGTATTTCAGCCAGAACGAGTTGGCCGCCTGTGCGGTGATCGCCCGAAATCTGGCCTTGGTCGAGCCGCAGACCGATCAGATAGTGGCCCCTTGCGCCGCCTGCTATCTGAACCTCGCCAAGACCGACAAACTGATGGTCGATCACCCCGAGTTCGGCAAGGAGGTCAACCAATGTCTGGCCGCCGGCGGGTTGAAATACGAGCCGGGGCGGGTGACGGTCCGGCACATGCTCGACGTGATCGTCGACGACGTCGGCGAGACGGCCGTTCGCGATAAGGTGGTCCGCCCGCTGGCCGGCCTGCGGGTAGCGCCGTATTACGGGTGCCAGGTGGTCCGGCCGATCGACAACAATGACAACCCCGAATATCCGATGAAGATGGACCACCTACTGAGTTGGCTTGGGGCCGAGGTGGTCGATTACCCGGTGAAGGCCCATTGTTGCGGCGGGCACTTGACTCAGATCAGCGAGCCGCAGGCGTTCGAGTTGATCCGCCGGCTGCTGCAAAACGCCCAGGACTACAACACCGACATGATCATCTGCATGTGCCCGATGTGCCAGTTGAACCTCGACGGCTACCAGAGCCGGGTGAACGGGTTCTTCGGCACTGAGTTCAAGCTGCCGATCATGTACTTCACGCAAATGTTGGGTATCGCTTTCGGCATCGACCCGCAAAAGCTCGGCTTCGGCAAGGAACTTGTAACCGCCATGCCGGTGTTGGAGGCGAAGCTCGGCGGGCAGCTTGTTTAGGGATTAGACATCAGGGATTAGAGATTAGAGACAAGGGCTGGCCGGTTCACCGGCCAGTTCAGCCGCTTGCGGTTTCGCAACTAATTGGAGAAATCATTATGGCCGATAAGATCGGCATTTACGTGTGCCATTGCGGCAGCAATATAGCCGGAACGATCGACGTGGAAGAGGTCGCCCGTTGGGCCGGCAAGAACATCGAGGGCGTTGTGGTCTCAAGAGACTACAAGTTCATGTGTTCCTCGCTCGGCCAGCAGATGATCGAGGACGACATCCGCAAGGAAGGTCTGACTGGTGTGGTGGTCGGCGCCTGCTCGCCCCATCTGCACGAAAAGACCTTCCGCAACGCCTGCAAGCGGGCCGGGTTGAACCCCTTCCTCTGCCAGATGACCAACCTGCGGGAACACGTCTCCTGGGTCAACAGCGACAAGGCGGCGGGAACAAAGAAGGCCAAGGCGTTGATCTTCGCCTCCGCGGAGCGAGTAAAACGTCAGAAACCGCTCGAACCGATGGAGGTCGAGGTGAACCCCGCCACGCTGGTCGTCGGCGGCGGCATCGCCGGTTTGCAGGCCACGCTCGAATTGGCCGACGCCGGATACCCCGTCTATCTGGTCGAGCGCGAACCGTCGATCGGCGGCCACATGGCCCAGTTTGACAAGACCTTTCCCACCCTGGACTGTTCGGCCTGTATCCTGACGCCGAAGATGTCCGAGGTCGGGCAGCATGAGAACGTCACCCTGCTTACTTACTCCGAGTTGGAGGAGGTGAGCGGATCGGTCGGCAACTTCAAGGTCAAGATTCGCAAGAAGGCCCGCTACATCGATTACGACAAATGCACCGGCTGCGGCATCTGCACCGAAAAATGCCCCCGCAAGGTGATCGACGACGTGTTCGAGGCGGGCATGGGCTACCGCAAGGCGATCTACTCGCCGTTCCCCCAGGCCGTGCCCCGAATCCCGGTGATCGACACGGAAAACTGCACCTGGTTCACCCGCGGAAAATGCCAGGTCTGCTCGAAGGTCTGTCCGACCGACGCCGTGGACTACGATCAGAAGGACGAGACCGTAGAGTTGAACGTAGGCAACATCATCATGGCCACCGGCTGGAAGCTGTTCGATTGCAAGCGGGTTCCGCAGTACGGCTTCGGGCGGCTGGCCAACGTCTACACGAGCATGGAATTCGAGCGGCTCTGCAACGCCGCCGGTCCGACGAGCGGAAAGATCGTGATGCGGGACGGCAAGACCGAGCCTAAGTCGGTGGCCATTGTCCACTGCGTCGGCAGCCGCGACGTGACCTCCAACCCCTACTGCTCGGGCGTTTGCTGCATGGCGGCGCTGAAGTTCGGACATCTCGTCCTTGAAAAGACCAAGGCCGAGGTCTACTCGTTCTACATCGACATGCGCACGCCGATGAAGGAGTACGAGGAGTTCTATCAGCGGCTGCTGGGGGAAGGGATGCACTTTATCCGCGGCAAGGTGGCCGAAGTGACCGACGCCGCCCGCAGGCCCGAGGAACATGGCAAGCTGATCGTCCAGGCGGAAGACACGCTGCTGGGTAAACAGCGGCGGATTCCGGTCGACATGGTCATCTTGATGGGTGGGCTGGAACCGCAGGCCGACGCCAAGGAACTGGGAATCAAGTGCGGCCTCTCGTGCAGCATGGCCGGCTGGTACACCGAGCGCCATCCGAAACTCGACCCGGTGGCCACGATGACCGACGGGGTGTTCGTGGCCGGCGTTTGCCAGGGACCGAAGGACATCCCGGCTTCGGTGGCCCAGGGGGCCGCGGCCGCCGCCCGGGTCGCGGGCATGATCGCCAAGGGCATCGTCACCATCGAGCCGATCGTGGCCTCGATCGACGAGGAAAACTGCTCCGGCTGCCGGATCTGCAATGACCTGTGTCCCTTCAACGCCATCGAATACGACGAGGAGAAGAAGGTCAGCCGCGTGATAACCGCGCTCTGCAAGGGCTGCGGCACGTGTGTGGCCGCCTGTCCGGCCGGAGTGATCACCGGCGCGCACTTCAACAACGAGCAGATTTTCGCCGAAATCGACGGCATTCTCTGGGACGCGAGGGAGGAGGCAACGGTGTAGTGGCCAGTGGTCAGTGGCCAGTGGTCAGTGAAGAGAGGAAGGGGAAACCGCTTGCGGTTACGCACTAACAAGATTGTCGCGCGGTGAGAAAGACATGCAAAATACCAAGGTCTGCCCCAAGTGCGGATCGAAGGATATTGTGGTCGTTCCAGGTACAATCGGATGGCCTGGTTCCGGCAACTATATCCAACTGAGACCGAGTTTTGTTTTCAAAGCAGTAAAAGTCACACGATATTTGTGTTGCGATTGCGGCTTTATCGAAGAATGGGTTGATGACTTGGAAGACCGGGTAAAAATCAAGAATAAATATGGGGGCGGATAAAGGAGGCAGGACAAATGGCGCTGCAACACTATCGAGAATTGATTGTGTGGCAAAAGGCCATGAATCTTGTGGAAGCGGTGTATCGAGCAACGGATCATTTTCCTAAAACAGAGATTTACGGCTTAACAAGTCAGGTTCGCCGAGCCGCTGTGTCCATCCCATCCAATATTGCCGAGGGACAAGGACGAAGCACGACCCGTGACTTCTTGTATTTCCTTTCGGTGGCACAAGGTTCGTTGATGGAAGTGGAAACACAGATCACCATTGCCCAACGGCTTAGTTACATTGAAAAACGGTTAGAGACGGAACTGCTTGAATCGACGGCAGAGGTAGGTCGCCTCCTGAACGGCTTATGCAATTCCCTTAACAAAAAACTCGACCCATAATTTCTGACCACTGGCCACTGACCACTGGCCACTAACCACTACCCCCATGTCCAACGAAAACTTCGATCCCATAATCGTGGGCTTCTTCTGCAACTGGTGTTCGTACCGGGCGGCCGATCTGGCCGGCTCGGCGCGGATCAAGTATCCGCCGAACGTGCGGATTATCCGCGTGATGTGCAGCGGCCGGGTCGATCCCACCTTCGTCCTGAAGGCACTGGCCGACGGCGCCGACGGCGTGATGATCGCCGGCTGCCACCCCGGCGAATGCCACTACATCGATCAGAACTACAAGGCCATGCGGCGCTATGAAATGCTCAAGCACACCCTCACGGCGATGGGTGTCGAGCCGGAGCGGGTGCGGTTGGTTTGGGCCTCGGCCGCCGAGGGGCAGCAGTTGGCCGAAGCGATCGGCGAGCTGGTTGCCGACGTCCGCCGGCTCGGCCCGCTCCACTGGCCGCAAAACTGGGACGAGAACGGCCAGCGGCAAAAGGCACTCGATGATATTGTCAAAGAGCACGAAGAGGCGATGGAGGTCTCCGCATGAGCGATAAACCGAAGGGAAAACTGGCGTTTTACTGGGCGGCCTCCTGCGGCGGCTGCGATATCTCCCTCCTGGCCATCGACGAGAAGATTCTCGACGTCGCCGAGGCATTCGACATCGTCCTTTGGCCCTGCGCCACCGACGGCAAGGTCCGCGACGTGGAGAAAATGGCCGACGGAGAGATCGACGTTTGCCTGTTTAACGGTGGCATCCGCACCAGCGAGCAGGAATACATGGCCCAACTGCTGCGGCGTAAATCGAAGGTGCTGGTTGCCTTCGGATCTTGTGCCTGCGAGGGCTGCATTCCCGGTCTGGCGAACATGAACACCCGCCAGGAAGTGTTCGACACCGTCTACAAGGAAGGCTCGGCCACCATGCCCGAGAATCCGCAGGACGTTCGTCCCCAGCCGGCGACGAAGATGCCCGAGGGAACGCTCCACCTGCCGATCTTCTACGACACGCTGAAGACGCTGGACCAGACGGTCGAGGTCGATTACTATCTGCCCGGCTGTCCGCCCGAGGCCGATAACATCTGGAATGCCATCGTGGCGATCCTCGAAAGCAAGCTGCCGCCGAAGGGTTCGGTGATCGGGTTGAACACGACCGTCTGCGAAGAATGTCCCCGAACGCGCGGCGAGAAGAAGATCAAAAAGTTTTACCGCACGTGGGAGATCATCCCCGACGAGGAGACCTGCTTGCTGGAGCAGGGGTTGCTCTGTTGCGGCATCGCCACCCGCGCCGGCTGCGGAGCGCTCTGTCCGGAGGTCAACTCGCCGTGCATCGGCTGTCACGGGGCCAACGACGGCGTGGCCGATTTCGGCGCCCGGCTGATGAGCGCCTTGGCCTCGGTGATCGACTCCGATGATCCGGATGAAATCCGTCGGATTATCGAGGAGGGGATTCCCGACCCGGTGGGCAACTTCTACCGGTTCAGCCTGGCGGCCAGCCAATTGCGGCGGAAGAAGAAATCGCAAAATGCGTAGCTCCTCGTTCCCACGCTCCGCGTTGGAACGGATTGTCGCGACGCTCCGCGTCGCCGATGCGGCATTACCGCATAATAGTTGACCACAATAACCGACGCGGAGCGTCGGGGAAGTGCGTTCCCACGCGGAGCGCGGGAACGAGTTGTGCATCGAATACTGACAACTGAAACTGAGAACTTATAGCAATGAAACGCATTTCGATCGACCCGATCACCCGGCTCGAAGGCCACGGCAAGATAGACATCTTCCTCGACGAACAAGGGGACGTGGCCAACGCCTACCTGCAAATACCCGAGCTACGCGGTTTCGAGCAGTTCTGCGTCGGCCGTCAGGCCGAGGATATGCCGAACCTGACCTCGCGCATCTGCGGCGTCTGCCCCGAGGCCCATCACATTGCGGCCAGCAAGACACTGGACGCGGTGTTCCACGTCGATCCGCCGCCGACCGCTAAAAAGCTCCGCGAGATGTTCTACAACATCTTCTTCGCCACCGACCACACGACCCACTTCTACGCGTTGGCCGGGCCGGACTTCATCGTTGGCCCCACGGCCCCGCCCGCCGAGCGGAACATACTCGGGGTGATAGCCAAGGTGGGCATGGACGTGGCGAAGCACGTGTTGAAGATGCGCCACGACGGACACGCCCTGATTCAGTTGATGGGCGGTCGCCGCGTGCATCCGAACTGGGGCCTGCCCGGCGGAGTCAGCCGGGGAATCAACGAAGAGCAACGCAAGGAGATCGAGGACCGCGGACGCGAGGCCATCGAGTTCGCCAAGTTCTCGCTAAAGCTTTTCGAGGACATCGTCCTGAAAAACAGCGAGTACCTGAAAATCGTCACCGGCGACATCTATGTCCACAAGACATACAACATGGGCACGGTCGACGCCGACAACAAAATCAACTTTTACGACGGCGCGATTCGCATTACCAGCCCCAACGGCAAGGAGCACGCCAAGTACGATTGCTCGCAGTACCACGAGTACATCGCCGAGCGGGTCGAGCCGTGGTCTTTCCTGAAGTTCCCCTACCTGAAGCAGGTCGGCTGGAAGGGCTTCGTCGACGGCGAGGAGTCGGGCGTCTACAAAGCCACTCCGCTGTCGCGCTGCAACGCCGCCGATGGCATGGCCACCCCGCTGGCCGACGCCGAGTACAATAAGATGTACGAAACCCTCGGCGGAAAACCGATCAACCACACGCTGGTCACCCACTGGGCACGGCTGGTCGAGTTGCTCTATTCGACCGAGCGCTGGGTCGAACTGGCCACCGACCCCGAGATCACCGGCAAGGAATATCGGGTGTTGCCGACCGAGACTCCGACCGAAGGCGTCGGCAGCGTCGAGGCCCCGCGCGGCACGCTCACCCACCACTACACGACCGACGAGCGCGGCATACTCACGAAGGTCAATCTGATCGTGGGCACGACGAACAACAACGCCCCGATCTGCATGTCGGTGAAGAAGGCCGCCCAGGGCTTGATTAAGAAAGGGAAGGTCAGCGAGGGGTTGCTGAACATGGTCGAGATGGCGTTCCGCGCCTACGACCCGTGCTTCGGCTGCGCCACGCACAGTCTGCCCGGCCAAATGCCCTTGCAGGTGAACATCCGCGATCCGCAAGGCGCGGTGATCGAACGGCTGTCGCAGTACGTGTAGGTAGGTCGGCTCTGCAGGAAGCTGAAGGAACATGACTAAGAAACATTCATCCAAAAACAAGCATAAGCACAATCACGGCGCCCCCCGCGGTTCCACCCGAAAGGGATTGCATCGCAAATGGTGGTTCTGGGTTGCGGTGGGGCTGATGCTGGCCGCCATGATGGCCTATGTTGTTTCCGACGATGAATCACTCCAGCCTGGCGGCGGCCCCCCCGGCGAGCCGATGCCCGCCGCCGCCGGCCCGTGACGGTCTGGACGAACGGATAACAAACGGCTCCCACGCGGGTGGGCGACTTGTTGGGGTGGCAGTTCAACTGCCACCCCAACCTATCAGAAAAAGTCATGGTTCTCGACTCACGGGCCACGAAGTGAGTCCGTAACTTTCGCGATCACGATCGTGACGTCGTCGCGGAGAGGTTGGTTGCGGCAAAAGCCTAAAATCTCTTGATGGAGGGCCTCGATGATCTCTCGCGGAGGCTTGTCGCGCTCGGAGCGGATCGCCTGAAGCGCCCGAGCCACCCCAAAACGGACCCGGCCGGGCGATTCCGCCTCGACCACCCCGTCGGTGAAAAAAGTGAGCAAGTCGCCGGGTTGCAGCGCAATCGAGGCCGCCGCCGGCACAACCGTCTCGGCACGAACGCCCAACGGCAGACTGGTGCTGTCGAGGACCGTCACGTCGAGACCCGAATGAAGCAGGTAGCCGCGTTGGCCCGCGCTGGCGTAGACCATCGACCGGTCGCGGGGATCGAGCCGTACCATCGCCAAGGTGACGAAGTGTTGTTCGCTGGCGTCGGCGGCCAGCAGACGGTTGGCGTGGGTGAGGATTTTGCCCACGTCGCCGTGGATATCGGCCAAGGTCCGCAGGCAGGCCCTCGTCTCCGACATCAACAGCGCCGGTCCCATTCCGTGGCTGCTGACGTCGCCCAGGACGACCCCCAGGCAACCGTCGATCATGGGAATGAAGTCGAAGTAGTCGCCGGCGGTCGATTTGGCCGAAAAGAGCGCCCCGGCGATCTCGAACCCCGGCAACTCGGGCGGTTTGTCGGGATAGAGCCGCTGTTGGATTTCCTGTGCCGCCCGGAATTCCTCCGAGGTGTCGCGCACCGCCTCCTCGGCGCGGTGCCGCCGGCCGCGCTCGATGGCGTAGCGAATCGAACGGATCAGTATGTGGTCGTTCACCTGTCCTTTGACGAGGTAATCCTGTGCGCCGGCCTGCACGGCCTTCACCGCGATCTGTTCGTCGTCGCAGCCGGAGAGCACGACGATCGGCGTCTCGCCCGCCTGCGCGTGCATGGCGAAAAAAGTTTCCAGCCCCTGGCTGTCGGGCAGCGTGAGGTCCAATAGGATGATGTCGTAACTTTCTTCGGCCAGGCGTTCGACCGCCGCCGAGAGCAATTCTACGTGGACCATGTCGAACGGTTCGTCCCAACGGTCGCCGAGGAGATTGCGCATCATCCAGACGTCGTCGGGATCGTCCTCGACCAACAATAATCTAATGTGTCGTTCAGCCATCTCGCGCCTTGGGGGGCAATAACACCACGTCGAACCAATATCCGCTCAGAACGTCGAGGAGTTTGACCAGTTCGCGGAACCCCGACGGCTTGGTCACGTAGGAGTTCGCGCCGAGCGAGTAACAGAACTCCACGTCGGACTCCGCGGTCGAAGTGGTCAGTACAACCACGGGAATTCGCCGGCAGCGTGGATCGGCCTTCAGTTCACCGAGCGTTTCCAGACCGTCCTTGCGGGGCATCTTCAGGTCCAAGAGAATAAGGTCCGGCCAAGGAACGTCGCGTCCCTGGCAGTATTCGCCCGTGTGGCGGAGATAGTCGAACATCTCCTCGCCGTCGCGGACGAACCGAACGTCGCACGACCGGCCGGCCTCGCGCAAGGCATCGCGCACCAGCAGACAATCCTCGGCGTCGTCGTCGACCATCAGGACCGTTCGGCGTTGTGCGTTGGACGGCATCGGTTCTTGCATTGTACCAAGGTAGGACGAATTCCCTAATCCGTCCTACGGTCTTGTTTCGGTCGATTTTGTCATTTGGGTGGCACGCCCTTCGTACCTCAGGGCGTGCCACCCGCAAATCCTTGTGCAATCAGGTTCTTCGCATTCGATCAACTTTTTTTCCCGTGTGCCATAACGTGG
>JAUWPQ010000129.1 GCA_030611515.1 Planctomycetota bacterium
TTTTTCACCCCTAAATTCCACCCACCCCGAAAAGACCTTAACTCGTTGTCTCCGCTACACTTGCACGCACGATTTTGCCCCTTTTCTTCACCCTTTTTGCACTGTCAGCCACCAATGGGTGGTGTGCTGCTGACGCTCATTCTACCAGCCGAAAGTGCCTGTTTCTAGGCTTTTTCTGGCCGCCGAGTCTTGCGTCGGAAAAAACGCCTGGGCCGCGTGTTTGCGCAATATTCTTCCGCAGTCAAAAAACCCTCGACGCGACAGTTCACGGGTACTGGTGAAGATGTAGGGTGGGTCGAGCGAAGCGAGCCCCACCATGAATTCCTAATAAACGGTGGGACTGCGCTGCGCTTGTCCCACCCTACAAGCGCGTGGACTCTCGTCTTGTCGATTCGTGGAAATCGGATAGAATGGCGCGATTCGCCCCAACAATAACGGAGCCGCTCGGAGCGGAAACTCTTTCATGCGATTCTACTCGTTCGTTCTGAAAAACGTTGTTCGCCGCCGCGTGCGATCGACGCTTACGGTCATCGGCATGGCCCTGGCGGTCGGCGCGGTCGTGGCGTTGGTGGGCGTGTCGAGAAGCACCGAACAGTCCTTCATGGACATCTATGAACAACAGAGCGTGGCCATCATCGTGCAGCAGCGCGGCGCCGTGCAGCGTTTGACCAGCGTTCTCAGCATCGAGTTGGGCAAGGAGATCGAAAAGATCCCCGGCGTGAAACACGTCAACGCCGGACTGGTCGATTTCACGTCGCTCGATGAGTTGGGGGCCGACGCCGTGGTGGTGCAGGGCTGGGAGGTCGATTCGCCCCTGATGCGGAAATTGAAAATCATGCCCGACGGACGAAACCTCAAGCCGGGTGATAAAAATTGCGTCCTCCTGGGCGAGCAATTGGCAATCGCCCTGGATAAAAAAGCCGGCGACAAGATGTCGCTCTATGAAACCGGCGATTACACCGTGATCGGCATTTTCCAAAGCTCCGTCAGCTACGAAACCCGCAGCATGGTGATGCAATTGGCCGACTTGCAGCGGTTCATGGGGCGGCCGGGCCAAGTGACCGGATTCGCCGTACTGGTCGATCATCCCGAAAACGAAGCGGAGATTAAGCGTATTTGCGGCGAAATCGCGGCCCTGGGACCGAGAATCGACGCCAAGCCCGCCGCCGAGTCGGTCAGCGAGACCACCGAAATCCGCTTCATCAACGCGATGGCTTGGATCGTCTCCGCGATTGCGATCATCATCAGCGTCGTACTGATGCTGAATACCATGATAATGTCGGTTTCCGAGCGTACCCGCGAGATCGGCATCCTGCGGGCGATCGGCTGGCGGCGGAGTCGCATCGTGCGGATGATCCTGATCGAATCGTTCCTGTTGAGTCTTTGCGGCGGTGTGATCGGCTCGATCGCGGCGGTCGGCCTGACTCGCCTGTTGGCGCGGCACCCCGCGGTCGCCGGCCTGATAGACACCCAAATCTCCGGCGGCGTGGTCATCTTCGGGATCGTCAGCGCGTTGTGCGTGGGGGTTCTGGGCGCCGCGTACCCGGCCTACCGGGGCGCGCAACTTTTGCCGACGGAGGCCCTGCGACATGAATAGTCACGGCCGCGATTCCTTCCTGTTCCGCACCGAACACCTCTCGAAGCTGTACCCGGACGGCCAGGTCCACGCCCTGGAGAACGTCGATATCAGTGTCCGCCGCGGCGAGTACGTGGCGATCATGGGCCCCAGCGGAAGCGGAAAATCGACCCTCTTGAATCTGCTCGGCGCGTTGGACAGTCCCACCTCCGGCGAGGTCTACTTCGACGGCCAACCGTACTCGAAGGTCCGCAACCTCGAACGCATCCGTTCGCAACAGTTCGGATTCGTGTTCCAGTCGTTCCACCTGCTGCCGATTCTGACCGCGTTGGAAAACGTACAGGTGCCGATGTTCGAGGGTACGCTCACCGCCGCGGCCAAGGTGAGCAAGGCAAAGGAGCTGCTGGAATTGGTGGACATGTCCCATCGCGCCAATCACATGCCCCAGAAGCTATCCGTCGGCGAGCGGCAGCGGGTGGCCATCGCCCGATCGCTGGCGAACGACCCGATCGTCATGTTGGCCGACGAGCCGACGGGCAACCTCGACTCGGTCTCGGCCGAGGGTGTTTTCGATCTCTTCGCCCATCTGCACGAAGACCGGGGTATGACCATCGTGTTGATTACCCACGACGAGGAGTTCAGCCAACTGGCCCAGCGCACCATTCACATGCAGGACGGCAGCGTCCGATCGGATGTTTTCGCCGAGCACCGCCGCATCCGCACCCCCCTGCCGCCGTTCGCGGTGTAGATTTCCGTCCAATTGACGGTCAGAGCCGTATCCGTTTAGCGGCCGCCGGCACGGCGGTCCCTGTGCTGTCGCAAGCCGCCGTACCGGCGGCTGCTAAACGGTGGATGCGGCGTTACCGAATCCCGCCGGTCGTATCCAGCGGGTGTTAAGCCCGCGCGGAAGAAATGCGCAGCTTGCGGCAATTGGATAACCCGCCGCATGGTTGCTATCCCCCATTCTGGGAATCGTCAAAACGCAAAAGCGCATTGACACCGCCAGGCCGTTTCGGGTACAAACCGCCCGCTTTTCTCCTATTAACCATGCCATCCCCAATGGACGCCAAGGCAGACTCGCCACGGCGCTTCGGCGGGCTTGGTATCCACTCAACAGCCGCCTAGATGGCGGAGGACGGTGTTGCCGATGCCAACATATCAAAAATACCGATGCCAAGGGTTTTTTCCTCTGCGCCAACTCGTTGAAGAAAGCTGCCGACCGCTGGCCTCGCGGCTTGCGGCCCAAGCGATCACCACGGTCATCGACGTTCCCGCCGATCAGATGATCGTCGCCAACCGCGAGTTGCTGCGTAGGGCGGTGCAAAACCTCATGCTGGGCGCGATCGCCGCCATGCCCGACGGCGGCTCGCTGGTGGCCACCTCCGCCTCCGGTCCCAACGCCATTGAATTGGAAATCGCCGACACCGGCGAGTCGCTCTCCGACGAAAGGCTGCACCACGCCTTCAATCCGTCCGTCGCCGACAATCGCGGCACGACCGGCTGGGCCTTGGCGATCGTCAAACAAATTGCCGAGACACACGGGGGGAACGCAACCGTGGTCAATTGTCCCGAAGGGGGCGTCGCCTTCACTCTGCGGATTCCCCAACCCGTAGACTTGGAGGCCGCCGCGTAATGGATTTCGTCGATCGGGCACATTCCCAACTCCAAAACCTGTTCCGCTCGATGACGCCCGCCGCGCGCTGGACGGCCGGGCTGCTGGCCGCGGTCGTCGTCGTCGGCCTGGGATACCTCGGCACGCACCGAAGCGCCAGACCGGACGCCGATCTGATGCGCGGCGTACCGATCATAGCCGCTCAACTGCCGGCGATGGAAGCGGCGCTGGCCAAGGCAAATCTGACCAACTACGAAATCCGCGGCACTTCGATCTTCGTCCCGCGCGGCCGGGAGGCCGTGTACATGGCCGCGCTGGCCGACGCAAACGCACTACCCCGTAATTTCGGCGACGTCTTGACCAACGCCGTCAACGCCGGCGGTCCGTTCCTCAGCAGCCGGGACCGCAAGCAACGCATCAAAACCGCCACGCAAGCCGAGCTGTCATTGATGATTCGCTCAATGACCGGCATCGAAAACGCTTACGTCCTCTACGACGTGGACACAAAGCCCGGCTTCGGCAAGGACAAGCTGATTACCGCCACCGTCAGCGTCAAGCCGGTTGGCACGACACAGCTCGCCGAGGCCCGGGTCTCGGCGATCCGGCATCTGGTGGCGGGTGCAATTGCCGGATTGAAGCCCGAGAACGTCACCGTCTCCGATCTGAACGGCCGCACTTGGCACGGGAAGTTGGAGGAGACGGCAACATCCGAGCGGCACGCGGCCCAATCGCCGCCGCCAAACCAAGGGAATGAGAACTTGGCCGGCTCGGACGGTGCAACTCCCGGACAGGATGTCCACCGACGCGAGACGCCGACGACCGACTTTGCGCGGGCGGCATCTCGCTGGCTCGTCCAACCGTGGAACGCGATCGGCTTGATCGGCCTGGCCTTGGTCGGCCTGCTGGTGCTGCGGTCGATCGTCCGCGGCACGTCGGCCGGAGCAAAACAAACAACGGCGTCGATGCCCGCCGACGGCGTCGATGCACCCGCGCGGTCGAGAGCGTCTACCGTGCCGGCGCCGCATTGGACACGACGAACGGACCCCTCCGACCGGTCGCCCGGCGAGGAGCTTTCCGAATTGGTCGACGAAGACCCCGAGGCGGCCGCCAACATCCTCCGCAACTGGATCGGACAAGCGAGTTGACACAGATGAAAGTTGCCACAAAACGCATGCACGACGCGGGAATACGCAAGGCGGCCGTTATGGTGGCCAGCCTCGATCAGCTTTCGGCCGATCTGCTGCTCGATCAATTGGACGAAGAACAAGCGGACCTGATCCGTCGGGCCGTGATGGAGTTGGACCGGATCGACGACGAAGAACGCCGCCGGGTGATCGACGAGTTTCGCCGCATCGGACCGATGGTTCCCAGTGCTTCTCCGTCGGGTATCGAACTGACCGACCTGCCGCCGAAGCAGACCGAATCGACCGCGCCGCCGGACGCCCCGACCAACGACGACTCGCGTCCGTTCGGCTTCCTGCACGAAGCCGAGGACGAGAAACTGGTGCATCTGCTCGCCGATGAGCGTCCGCCGACCATCGCCTTGGTGCTTTCCCATTTGCCGCCCGAGCGGGCCGCCAACGTGCTGGACCGACTTGCGCCGTCGCTGCAAGTGGAAATCGTCCGACGGCTGGTCGACCTGGAAAACTCCGACCCGGAAACGCTCCGCGAGATCGAGCAGGTTTTAGAGGCGAGGCTGAGCAGGTTGTTCGACCTCGAGCGCCGCCGAGCCGCCGGGCCGCAGTCGGTCGCACGCATACTCGCCTCCTGCGAAGGGCTTGTACGCCGACGGATACTAGAGAACATTTCCGCCGAGGACCGGCCGTTGGCCGAGCGGTTCGGACGCCGCGAGCCGAACTTCGACGAGATTACCCAATGCGACGACGCCGTGCTGGCCGAGGTCTTTCGCACCGCCGAGCCGGAAGTGGTCCGGGCGGCGCTGCTGGGCACTCCGCCGGCGATGCTCGAGCGGTTCCTCCGCTGCATGGCGACGGAGGAGGCAAAGCGAATGCGCCGTCGGTTGGCATGCCCCGGGCCGATTCGGCTGAGCGACGTCGATGAAGCGCGGCTCGAGATCGCCGGTCTGGCCGAACGTCTATCGTGCGACGAGTTGAATATTGCTGCCGCTTAACAACATACATGGCCACCATCATCCGAGCCGCCGATGCACACACTTGCCCGCAGATGGCGGCGTTCCATTTCGACGACGTTGCCGCCCAGGCCGACCGGTGCCTGGCCCGGATGCGAACCGACGCCGCGCATCTTGTCGCTCAAGCGGAGAGCGAGGTCGATTCGATCCGTCGGCGCGCGGCCGAGGAGGGTTGCCGGGCCGCCATGCGGGATGTCGAGCGGATGGTCGGAGAGCGGGTTGCCCCGTCGCTGGAGGCGCTCGGCCAAACGGCCACCGAACTGAAACACGCAAAACAAGCCTGGCTCGCGCATTGGGAAGAGGCCGCCGTGCGCCTGGCCGCGGCGATGGCCGCGCGGATTGTCCGCCGCGAGTTGCGCGAACAACCGGAAATCACCCTGACGCTTGTCCGCGAGGCCCTGGAGTTGGCCGCCGGCAGCCCCGACGTCCGTTTGCATCTGAACCCGCAAGACTACCAAACGCTCGGCGAAGAAGTGCGAAAACTGACAAAAACCATGTCGGCCCTCGGCCAGGCGGAAGTGACGGCCGACGAGTCGATCGGCCAAGGCGGCTGTCGAGTGGAAACCCGTTTCGGCACGATCGACCAGCGGATCGAATCGCAATTGAATCGCATCGTGGAGGAGTTGCTTGGATAAGAAAGTTTAGCAGCCGCCGGCACGGCGGCTTGCAGATGAATTCGGGTCGCCGTGCCGGCGACCGCTAAACGCGAACCCCCTTCCCTTTATGCCCGACTTCATTGCCCAACTCGACCGGATTATGCCCACGGCGCTGTCGGGCAGCGTTGCGCAAACGGCCGGCACGACCGTTTCGGCGGCCGGGTTTCCCGCGCCGGTCGGCGCGGTGGCCGAGGTGCAACGCCACGGCGAATCGCCGCTGTTGGCCGAGGTGGTGGGTTTCCGCGACGATCTGACCGTTTTATACCCGCTGAGCGAGCCGAGCGGCGTGCGGCGCGGCAACCGCGTCCGACTGGTCCGCACCACGCACCTGCTGCGCGTGGGGCCGGAGTTGTTGGGTCGGGTGATCGACGCCGAGGGTCGCACGATCGACGGCCTTCCGCAAATCACGTTGAACGACCGCACCGCATTGAACAATCCGCCGCCCGACCCTTGTACCCGGCCGCGGATCGACGAGCCGCTCTGCACCGGCGTCCGCTCGATCGACGGCGTGCTGACCTGCGGCAAGGGGCAACGGATGGGTATATTTTCCGGCTCCGGCGTGGGCAAGAGCGTGCTGCTGGGAATGATGGCCAGATACACCGACGCCGACGTGATCGTCATAGCCCTGATCGGCGAACGGGGCCGAGAGGTGAACGAGTTCATCGAGCGCGATCTGGGGCCGGACGGCCTGGCGAAGAGCGTGGTCGTGGTGGCCACGAGCAACGAGCCGGCCATCGTCCGCGCCCAAGCGGCGGCCACGGCCACGAGCGTCGCCGAATACTTTCGCGACCAGGGTAAGGACGTGCTGCTGCTGATGGATTCGTTGACGCGGTTCGCCTTGGCGCAGCGCGAGATCGGCCTGGCGGCGGGCGAGCCGCCCGCGACGCGCGGGTTTCCCCCGTCGGTCTTCGCCAAGTTGCCGAAGCTGGTGGAACGCGCCGGCCGGACGCGGCAAGGAAGCATTACCGCCTTCTACGCCGTGCTGGTCGAGGCCGATGATCCGAACGAGCCGATCAGCGACGCGGTGCGCGGACTGTTGGACGGACACACCTGGCTATCGCGTGAACTGGCCGCCCGCGGCCATTATCCGGCCGTCGACGTGCTGGAGAGCGTCAGCCGGCTGATGCCCGAGGTGACCGACGACGATCATCGCCGTGCCGTCTACGCGCTCCGCGAGTTGCTGGCCGCATACCGCGACCACGAAGACCTGATTTCGATCGGGGCGTATCAGCGCGGCGGCAACCGCGTGGTCGACGCCGCGATCGACATGCGCGAGGAGATCGACCGCTACCTGCGTCAGCCGGTGGAGCAACCCGCCACGTCGGCCGACGCCCGAGATGGATTGATGGAAATATACCGACACTACCGTAAAACCGTATCCGTTTAGCAGCCGCACTGTCATCATTCATAATTCATCATTTTGCAATCATGCCCGAGTTCCGATTCCGACTGGCGACGCTGCTGCGGCTCCGCCAATCCGTGCGCGACGAGTTTCGTCTGCGGTTGGCCGAGTCGCAACGTGCCGACGAAGACCTCCGCGACCGGCTGACGCGGCTCGACGCGGAGCGGAGGCAACTGCAAGGCCGGCGCCGCCGGTCCGCCGGGCCGGGCGAAGTGGACGTGGACCGAATCGTCGAGGTCGAGCGATACACCTCGGTGTTGCGGAGCGAGGAGGAGCGGTTGCAACAGCGGCGCGAAACGCTGGCGGTCGAAATTCAGCAGCGACGCCAATCGCTGTTGAAGGCCGACCAGGACGCTCGAAGCCTGGAAAAACTCCGCGAGCGTCATCTGCTCCGCCACCGCCGGGAACAGTGGCGGCGGGAATCCAAACAACTCGACGAGGTCGCCCTGCACGCGGCCGAAATACGGGCTTGAAAGGAGCTGTATTTTCGATGAACGATAACATATTGGCCAACATGTTGACGGAAGCCGAGCAAGCGCTATGCACCGTCCTGCCGCCGGTCGGCAGTGCATCGTCTTGCGCGGCGGAAACGTTTCCGCTGGACGAGTTCGACGACGGCGCGGCGCTGCCGGCCGGTGCCGAGCGGCTCGATCTGCGGATCGAACTCGGCCGGACCCGGTTGCGAATGGACGAGGCGTGCAACCTACGGAGCGGGTCGGTGATTCCCCTGGACAATATGGCCGGCGAACCGGTGGGTGTGTACGCCGGCCGGCGACGGGTCGCCCGAGGCGAACTGCTGGTGTACGACGGCAAAATCGCCGTCCGTTTGGTGGAAGTAAAAGGATTGTAGGAGGTGGCTTGCGTCGCCGACGATAATGCGGACCAGTTTATTGATACGGACCGTTGGATTGGCTTTGCTCTGCACGTATCCGGCCGGGTTGTGTGCCCAGCCCGCGCCTACTTCTCCGTTGCTGGCTCCGCGGCAGGCGGAGCCGGGCGCCGACGCCGAGCGGGGGCCGTCCGGTTTGCTGTCAACGGTCACCGTCGTCGGCAGTCTGGCATTGGTCCTGGGCGTTTTCTTTTTCGGCGTGTGGCTATTCCGCAAGACGACGCCGGCCGGGTTCGGCGTCCTGCCTACCGAGGCGTTCGAGTCGCTCGGCCGCGCGCGATTGACCACCCGCCAGCAAGTGCATCTGTTGCGATGCGGCAACAAAGTGCTGCTGGTGGCGGTCGGAGTGGCGGGCGCGGAGACCTTGACCGAAATCACCGACCCCGAGGAGGTCGAGCGGTTGGTGGAATTGTGTCGTCGGCCGCGCTCCGGCGGCGCGGCGGCGGCCTTCCGGCAAGTGTTTCGCCGAGGGGAGGGCCACGATGAAAGCTGATAATCGACGTATTTTCGGGACGTTTGTCTGTCTGGCGGCGGTATTGATCTGTTTAAGCATCGGCGGATTGGCCGTCGCCCAGGACTCAGCCGGCGTGGCCGACAACCATTCGCCGTTCGAGCTTTCCAACGTGTTGGCCGGCGGGCCGAAGTCGTGGACCAGTCCCGATGGGTTGAGTTCCACGCTGCAAGTTATGTTGATGCTGACCGTGCTCAGCCTTGCGCCGGCGGCGCTGCTGATGACCACCTGCTTCGTCCGCATTGTGGTGGTGCTCGGTTTGTTGCGGCAGGCGCTCGGGGCGCAAAACCTTCCGCCCACGCAAGTGATAACCACGTTGTCGCTGTTCCTGACGCTGCTGATAATGACGCCGGTGTGGAAGCAGGTCCACGAGGAGGCGGTTGTGCCTTATACGCAGCACGAGATCAGCCTGGACGAGGCGTGGCGGGCAGGGGTGGCCCCGGTCCGACGATTCATGAGCATGCAGATCGAGCGGACCGGGAACACGGAAGACGTGTGGCTGTTTTTGAGTTACCTCCCAAACCACCCCACGCCCAGCAGCTACGACGACGTCCCTTTGCAGGCGCTGCTGCCGGCCTTCATGCTCAGCGAACTGAAGACCGCGTTTCTGATCGGCTTCCAGATATTCCTGCCGTTTATGATTCTCGACATGGTCGTGGCCAGCGTCACGGTGTCGATGGGCATGTTGATGGTGCCGCCGGCGTTGATTTCGCTGCCGTTGAAGCTCCTGCTGTTCGTGTTGGTCGACGGCTGGCATTTGGTCGTGGGAATGTTGATGCAGAGTTTTCAACCGTTTTTGTGAGGGGATTCGGGGTTCGGGATTAGAAAAGGAGTGTAGCGGGGCGGCTTGCCGCCCGTGTTTCTTGGCATCGGGTCGTATTGTGTGATCCGCGGCAACGGGCCGCAAGCGGCCCCGCTACACGGTCCAAACGAAGAATATCGCGTGACATACTACCAATCCCGAACCCCGATCCCCGATCCCCGAACCCCGAATCCCGATCCCCGATCCCCGATCCCCCTGTAATGGATACCCAACAAGCCATAGACCTCGGCCGGGAAGCGTTGTGGACGATGTTCATCGTCGGCTCGCCCGTGCTGCTGGCCGGAATGATCGTCGGACTGGTGGTCGGACTGTTTCAGGCGTTGACCCAAATCCAGGAGCAAAGCGTGGCCTTTGTCCCGAAAATTATCGTTATGTTCCTGGTGTTGAGCGTTTCGCTCCCTTGGCTTATCTCGCGGATGTTGCACTACACGACCGAAGTGATCGGCGGCATACCGGGAAGATTTTGAGCTTCCCCTCGTTCCCACGCTCTGCGTGGGAACGGGCGACTGGCGACGCTCCGCGTCGGAGGAGGAGGGGCGACGCAGAGCGTCGCTGGCAGTGCGTTCCCACGGAGGACCGTGGGAACGAGGAAATGGAAAATGAACGACCAGTGGCTGATCCTGTTTACATTGGTCTTCGCCCGGGTGGGCGGATTGGTGATGACCGCGCCGATATTCGGGGCCGGCGGCGCGGTTCCGGTCCGCGTGCGGGTGCTGCTGACGGCCGCTTTGACGCTGTTGATTGTGCCGGTCCTTTGGCAGGGGCCGATCGCGCGGATCGACAACCCGGTGCAATACTTCGTGCTGCTCGGCGGCGAGGCCATCGTCGGCGCGTGCCTGGGCCTGGGTATTCTGGTTCTGGTCCACGGCATGACGATGGCCGGCGCGGTGATCTCACATGCCAGCGGACTTTCGATCGCCGAGACGTTCGATCCCGTACTCGGGGAGAACGTGCCGCAGTTCTCCCGCTTGCTATTTCTATTGGCCATCTGCGTGTTCTTCCTGCTGGGCGGGCACCGCGTGGCCATGGCCGGCCTGCTCGACACGTTCCGCACGATCCCGCCCGGCAGCGGCGTCTTGCCCGGCTCGCTGGCCGAAGGGTTTTCGACGTTGGTCGGCCAAAGCTTTTCGCTCGGCATCCGCGCCGCCGCCCCGGCGCTGACCGCGCTGCTGCTGGCCACCTTGATCCTGGGGTTGATCGGCCGGACGCTACCGCAGATGAACGTTCTGGCCCTGGGCTTCGGGCTGAATTCGCTGCTGGCGTTCGCCGCGCTGGCGGTTACGCTCGGCGTTGCCACCTGGGCGTTCGCCGACCAGATCGCCCCGGCGCTGGAAACAATACTCGATGCACTAAAAACGCCGTTAAGAACAGAATGGCTTTCGTGAAATTACGTTATTCCGATATACGCCGCGTGGACGCGGCGGCTAAACGCCAATCCCTCGCCCCTCGTCCCTCGTCCCTAATCCCTCCTCATGTCCGACTACGCCGGCGAAAAAATACTGGAACCAACTCCGCACCGCAGGCAGCAGGCCCGGCGCGAAGGCCAGGTGGCCAAGAGCCGCGACCTCGTATCGGCGGCCATGCTGTTGCTGGGACTGGCGGTGCTGATGGCGCTCGGCGGCTCGCTGGCGGGCTTTCTGGTCGATTACTGCCGCAACCAACTGGGCGGCCAACCTTGGCTGACCGCCGACGCCGATTTCGCCGTCGCCGAGTGGAACTCCATCCTGTGGGGACTGGGGCAACATCTGTTGCCGGTGCTCGGACTGATCTTTCTGGCGGGCGTGGCGGTGAACGTGCTGCAAACCGGTTTCCTCTTCCTCCCGCAAAGGCTGAACCTCGACCTCGAACGGGTCAATCCGCTCAGCGGTCTGGCCCGGCTCTTCTCCTCATCGAATCTGGTCAACCTCGTCTTCGGCGTCGTGAAGTTGCTCGTCGTCGTATCGGTGGCCTGCGCGGTGTTATACAACGAGCGCGAGGCCATCGCCGGCCTGACCGCGTTGGCCCCCTCGACACTGACGTTCCGAATGGTCCAAATCCTGCTTTGGACGGCGTTGAAACTGGGCGCGGCCCTGTTCGTGCTGGCGATACTCGACTACGCTTACCAGCGGTGGCGTCACGAGTGCGACTTGAGAATGACGCCGCAAGAGCTGCGCGAGGAGGCGAGGCACCTCGAAGGCGATCCGCAATTGACCGCACGGCGGAAGCGAATGCAGCGCGACATCTCGCGGCGGCGTTCTTCGTCCGCGATTACCCCGCCGACGCAAGCCGATCGGCTTAAATCGTGGGATGCGTGAAAGGCGCCCCCGGTCGGGCTTTTTCGGAACGACCGGCAAACTACAATAGTTTTTGTTGCGGAAAGTAGGGTGGGTCAAGCGAAGCGCCGCCCCCCCATGATTTTTACGCGGTTTGTGGGGGGG
>JAUWPQ010000169.1 GCA_030611515.1 Planctomycetota bacterium
ATTAGTCCGTCTACCTGGAGCGATTTTCGCGTTAGCTGGGGCGGGCAGGTGTTGTATGACGGCGGAATGTCCCCAATGCCGATGACATCCTGGAGCTACGAGGTTACGGGAGGCGCCGGGGAGACAACGAACCTAAAGTTCGATTTATACAGGCACACGTTGTACGGCGACGCCAACAGGGATGGCACGGTAAACTTCACGGACTTGAATATCGTGGTGACATACTACAACCAACCCGGCGATTGGGCTAAGGGCGACTTCAACAACGATGGGCGCGTGAACTTCACGGACCTGAACACCGTGGTGACGTACTACAACCAAAGTCTTGAGACAACCACCAAGTTCGACGAGTTTGGCCTCGACAACGTGAGCATATATTATATCCCCGAGCCTGCCACCATCATCGTTTGGAGCCTGCTGGGCATGGCCGCGGCCGGGTACGGCGTGTGGCGACGGTGCGACCGTGTTGTTTTGAGAGAAGAAAGGCAGGGTGTGTTTCGCGCACCATAAAAACATTTTACTGAAATCCGTGTACCTTTGACCCGTGAGTTTTGCTAGGGAGGCGAGCAATGAAACGCATTTTGGTTTTGACCGTCGGTATCGTGTTGGGCAGTGCCCTTACCGCGAAGGCAGTTGACGACGGATGGATTAGGGGGGTATGTACGCCTCAAGACGGCGGCGTGAACAAAATTGATGTCTATCTGATTTCGTCGACGTACCCAGGCGGGGTGCTCAACGGGCTTGAAGGCACGTGGTCGCTCACGGAACCCGGGGCGTGGTTTTCCCTGGGTGGCAATTCCTTCACCTGGAAGGATAATACGAGGAGCGCCGTGGTTACTGGGCTTAGCTCGCCGCAGACATCGATCAATTTCCTCACTACGTTCACTGGCGCTGAGTGGTCCCGTACGCCTTCAGGAAGTGGGTATAGCACCCTCACGGGCAGTTGGCTCACATTCCCGCCAACCCCGCCGGACGACGATTATAGGCTGACCCCGGTGGATCCCAACCTAGTGGACGGGTTTGACCAAACTTTGCTGGCGACGATGTACATCAACAATGGCTCGTGGGTGCAGTTTGAAGGAGAGTTCGGCTTCGACCAAGGTGGGGTGCCTGTGACCATAGCGGGCGACTTCCTCGTCCCCGAGCCGGGCACACTGATGCTGCTGGGTATGGCCGGCTTGGCCCTGCTGGCCTACGCGTGGCGTGTTGCTTCCGTGAAGGCCCGTTGCTTGTAAAACCGAGGATTTGGGGCCGTGGAAGAACCGTGCGTTGCCCATGCTTCTATCCGAGCATCGGGCAGGTCGGTAGTCCAGTTCTTCGTCTGATCTCTGGATCGCGATCAACACGCTCAAGCGAGACGTGCGGTGCCCATTGCCGACGATGTTGGCCCGCACCGTTTCAATAACCATACCATCGGGCACCAATTGGTGAAGGCCGACTGCAACAAATTCAGCCTCACGAAAGCGGTCGGCAACAGCCGGTACGGACTCTGCAACGCGGCCGACGCGGCGCTGGCCAACACCACAACGCCCGCGATTCTCCGTAATCCTCATTCGATGGTCATGGCATATCACTTTTTTGTTCTTCGTCGTTTTGCCGCGGCGCCGGGGTGTCGACTGTCGGCAAAGCGGGTTCCGAAATAGTCTGTGACGGCGGCGCGGCCGTGCCACAGCAGGTCGAAATGCCGCAACGCGGCAGCACCCAACGGTTCAGCACAAACCAAACCACCAGCACTCCCAACAGCAATAACATTCCTTTCCAGCCCATGATCGGTCCTACCTTTCTGGAAACCTGGCCTTCCAACTCTGCCGGAGCATAACGTGGAGCCGCTCGTCCAACTCGGCGGGCAGCTCCACCGGACGCCCAGACTTGTACAACGTGATCGTCTGACGAATGTTGTCGACGACGAGTTGACACGGGTTGCAGTCGGCCAGATGCTCTTCCAGCGCCTCGCAAATCTCCGTGTCTCGCCGACCGTCGACGTAATCGTTCAACGCGGCCAAGATTTCTTCACAGGTCATGGCTTCGAGCCGTTCACTTGGTTTCTCTATCTGTTACAGATGCGCCGCGGTCGCGGGAAGTTACATTTCCACCCCCCGAACAGTCCCGATTGGCCTTGCGGCATCGTGCGTTTATGATAGATTTAAGTGCTTCGGAAGTGCGTGGTTCCAGGGCGACAGCGGACTCCGGAAGCGATCGGGAATTTTCTAAGTCATTGCCGAATATAAGGTTGCACCCCTAGCTCAATTGGATAGAGCATCGGTCTACGGAACCGAAGGTTACAGGTTCGAATCCTGTGGGGTGTACTTTGCAAGCCCTTGTCGCTCAAGGGCTTGTGTTGTTTCTTGACCAGTTCAACCGCAGCCGGGTATCTCGTCGTGCAATCGGAAAGGAGAAACCAAGTCGGTTTTCCGGTTGAACCCTGATTTTTTCGCCGAGGCAGACAACCTTTAACCGACCGACGAGGCGATGAATATCGCCTCTTGCTTACCACTGCGGTGTCGGACAGAATAGCAAATTGATGTAAGTTCTCAGGAACCGCGAAAATCGGTCAATTGAACGTGTAGGACTGATTTCCTAATCCGTTCCTGAACAATCGGACGGATTAGGAAATCCGTCCTACGGCAACGTCGGGAAACATAAGATGAACGACTATCAGTCAACATCCGGTCAGAGGCAAACCGCACGTCCCTTCCGCCGCGCCGTGTTGCGGGGGCTGGCCGTGCTCTCTCCGCCCTTGCTGACCGTGCTGATTATCGTCTGGACGATCAACACGACGAAGAGCTACTTGTTCCAGCCGGTGACCGACTGGGCGCGGGAGGGATTCGTATGGACCTTGTCCGACGTCCGCGAAGACCTTCCGCTGGACTCCCCGGCCGCGGAGACGGCGACCGTGGACGGCCGGGTATTCCACCGATTGGACGACGAGAGCTTTATTCCGCAAGAGGTCTACGAACGGGTGCGGAGGGATACGGGACAGACGCCGCTGATTACCGGCGAGGATTACTATCGCCGGTACGTGGACCTGACATTATTGAAGCCGTACTTCGCCATCCCGTTTTTTCTGGCCCTCTTAATTCTGCTGCTGTACTTTCTGGGGAAGTTCATGGCGGCGGGCATCGGCGGGTTCGTCGCCGGCACGTTCGATCGGGTCATTCTGCACTTGCCCGGCGTGAGGGCCGTATACTCCGCGGTCAAACAGGTCAGCGACTTCTTCTTTACCCAACGCGAGTTCAAGTACACGCGGATCGTCGCCGTCGAGTATCCGCGAAAGAACATGTGGTCCGTTGGGTTCGTGACCGGCGATAGCTTCGCCGCCATTGCCAAGGAAGTCGCCGAGCCGGTGCTGATCGTGTTCATCCCCTATTCGCCCATGCCGATCACCGGCTGCACGATCACCGTGCGGAAGAGCGAGTGCATCGACCTGGACATCAGCTTCGATCAGGCGTGCCAGTTCATCGTCAGTTGCGGAGTCGTGATTCCGCCGCAGGAAAACGAGCGGTTGACGGCGGACGTGAATAAAGAGGAAGGGGAGAAATAGTTTTCCGCCGCTGGGGTTTTCCGTCGCTGGGGTAGCAGTTAAACTGCCACCCCAACGTGCTTGTGAAACCGCAAGCGGCTTTCACCCCGAATCCCCAACCCCGAACCCCGATTACTCCATGCCGCTGCAAATTGGCACACGAGCGAGCGCGTTGGCCCGATGGCAGGCCGAGTGGGTCGCCGCGCGGTTGCGGCGTCGGGGAACGGAAGTCGAACTAGTGCCGATCGCAACCACCGGAGATCGGCCCAGCGGAGCGATCGGCGCTATCGGCAGTCAAGGCGTATTCACCAAGGAGATTCAGCACGCGCTGCTGGAAGGGCGCATCGATCTGGCCGTTCACAGCTTGAAGGACTTGCCGACAGCCGCCATCGAGGGATTGACCCTGGCGGCGGCGCCAGAGCGAGGGCCATCGGGCGACGTGCTGGTCTCGGCCGACGGGGCGCGGCTCGACGAGTTGCCCCGTGGGGCGCGGATCGGCACGGGCAGCCCACGCCGCCGGGCGCAACTGCTCCACTTTCGCGATGATCTGATAATCGACAACGTCCGCGGCAACGTCGAAACCCGCCTGCGGAAGCTGCGCCACGGAGATTTCGACGCGTTGGTGTTGGCCGAGGCTGGGCTGCAACGGCTTGGATTGGCCGAGCAAATTACGCAGAAATTGCCCGTGGACATTATGCTGCCGGCGCCGGGGCAAGGGGCGCTGGGGCTGGAGACTCGCACGGAAGACGCCTCGACCCGCCGGCTAGTGGCCGCGCTGGACCACCCCGACACTCACGCGGCAGTGTCGGCCGAACGGACTATGCTCATGGCCCTTCAAGGCGGTTGTCTCGCGCCGGTAGCCGCGTTGGGGCGCGTCGAGGACGGGCGGCTGACGCTCGTCGGCCGGGTGCTTGACTGCCAAGGCTCACGGATGCTCGAATCCACCGTCCACGCCCCGCCGGCCGAAGCAAAAGCCCTTGGCCGCCGAGTGGCCGAGGCGTTGTCGGCCCAAGGCGCCGGCGAGTTGATCCACGCGGCCCCGGACTCGTGATCCTTGAATGGGGCTTGCAAAGGGCTGACAACGACAACAACACGGAGAACCGCTATGTTGCGCTGGCCGGACTTGCTCGTCATCACGCTGTTTTTCGGCGCGTTCGTATTTATTGGCTGGTATTTCGCACGGAAGAACAAGTCGGCGGAGACGTATTTTCTTGCCGGGCGGAACATGCCGGGCTGGCTGGTCGGTTGCTCCGTGATGGCGACCATCGTCAGCGCGATGACCTTTCTGGCCCTACCCGGCTTCGCTTATGCCGAAGACTGGCGCTACATCCCCTGGAATCTGGGCTACCTGTTGGCCATGTTCCCGGCGATTATTTTGTTCATGCCTTTCTTTCGGCGAACGCGAGTGCAGTCGGCGTACGAGTACCTGGAGCTAAGGTTTGGGACTTGGGCAAGGCTTTATGCCGCGGCACTTTTCGTTGTCTGGCTCACCTGCCGCATGTCCATCATCCTCTTTGCCGTCTCTCTGCCCGTCAAAATGATGATCGACGTTGACCTGCCTTGGATTATCGTGATCTTTGGCGTGGTGGCGACGATCTATACCGTTGCCGGCGGCCTGCAGGCCGTGATCTGGACCGACTTGCTCCAGACGATCGCCATGTTCGTCGGGGCGATCATCTGCCTGCCGATCTTGGTCTGGAAACTGCCGGGCGGATTTACCCAGATCGTCACGGAAGCCTACGCGGATGGAAAACTGTCCATGGGCGGCACCGCATTCACGCTCGACGAGAAGACGATGTGGGTGATGATCGCGCTGTCGTTGTTCACGTGGCTGCATTGGGGCTGCCAGGACCAATCGATGGTGCAGCGGTACTTGGCGCCCAGAAGCGACAAAGAAGCGAAGAAAGCCTTATGGCTGGGTGTCTTGTTGACGATTCCGGTATGGACCTATTTCATCTTCATCGGCACCGCCCTCTACGTGTTCTACAAGGTTTTCCCCGATCCCAACCTTGAGCAGATTGTCCAAAAACCGGAGCAGATCCTCCCGTATTTCGTTCTCCAGTACGTGCCCGCGGGTATGGCCGGTTTTGTGATCTGCGGGTTGGTGGCGGCTGCGATGTCCACGATGGACTCCAGCATCAACGCCGTGGCTTCAACGATTACGACCGACTTCTACCGCCGCTTGTTCGTTCGCAACCGGGATGAGCGGCATTACCTCACGGTGGGTCGATGGGTTTCGTGCCTCTTGGGAACGGCCATGATCGTCGGAGCGTTAATGGTCCATTACACCAGTACGCAGACGCTGCAGGACCTGCAAATTCTGATTCAGTCCATTTCCGGCGGCGGCCTGTTGGCTTTGACCTTGCTCGGGATGCTGACGATCCGCGTCGACAACCGGGCGGCAATCATCGCGATCTCGGCCGGTTTTCTTGCCGTCGTTGCCTGGCTGTTTGTCGATTCGCCATTCGGCCGGGAAATGCTTCCGGAAGTTGCATCCGCCTTGCCGGACAAATTTTGGATACACGTGTTTGTAAACCTGTTTGTGTTTATCTTTGGCTACGGACTTTCCATCTTTTTCCGAAGTCGGCGACGCAAGAACCTGACGGGCCTGACCGTGTGGACCGTCCAGAAACCAGAAACTCCCCTCTCTCTTCGGGAGAGGGGCCGGGGGTGAGGGCATGGAAGAGTGAAAGGCTACCCGAAAAGTCTCCCCTCCCCTTTCGGGAGAGGGGCTGGCGGTGGGGGTTTTGGGGCTGAAAAGTAGTGGCTAGTGGTCAGTGATTAGTGGGCCGAGGTAAACTCTATGTTTATCACCCCCAACCGCCCATCTTCACGCGATACTTCAGCAAAGAGTCCGGGAATTAGCCGGTAATCAAAGTTATTTAGCCCCGGTGAATACACCCGGGGCACGGTCTGGAGCTAAAAACCACACTTCCCCGCCGTGTATTCACGGCAGGCTAAATGATGGATTATTCTACTCCGGCGCCTTTTCGACGGCCAAGCGGCTGATCCGCTTGAACTCCGGCGTGCCGGCGATCTCGCACCACTCGAACATCGCCGCCTCGGTGGTGGTCAATGTCGCCCCGGCCGAATCCATCCGCCCGACGGCCGTCCGATAGTCCACCTCGAACCGCGAGCCGATCGCGTCGACCGCGACGTAAACCCGCCGGCCGTCGGCCAACAGATCGAGCACCGTTTGCTGTACACAGACGTGGGCCTCGATCCCGCAGACCAGAATCTTGTGGATGCCGCGCTGCTGAATCTCGTCGAACAGGCCCGGGCAGCCGCCGGCGCTGAAGGTCAGCTTTGATGGAACCGCCGCCGTCAGCCGTTCGGCCAATTCGCCCGCCGTCGGCCCTAAACCCTTCGGATACTGTTCGGTGGCCAGGACCGGCAATCCGAGAATCCCGGCGGCGTCGATCAACCGCCTTACGTTCCACACGATCCGCGGCGCATCGGCGATGGCGGGCAGCAGTTTTTCCTGCACGTCAACGACCAGCAGCGCCGTATCTCCGCGCGACATCAACTCGGGGCTTCTCGGCAGTGCGTTTGGTTCATCCATGCCCCACAGCATACCTGAATCTTATGGAAAATAGTAGGGTGCGTGAAACGCACCAAGCACAAACGAGAGCGGTGCGTTTCACGCACCCTACAAATACTACTGCTCCGGCTTTGACGGGATGCGCACAACCAGATCGTCCCAGTCCTCGCTCTCCTTGCGGTCGTCGTATCCCTTTCCGCCGTCGTCCTTGCCGTTGGGACCGACGCTGTAGAGCAGATAGCCATTGTCTTGCCGCGTATAATGCAGGTTGGCGTCATTGTTGAAGATGTCTTTCGGAATCGCTTTGACGTATTTCGGCACAAGCTCGTCGAGTTTTGCCGGATACGCCCCGTGCTCGGCCCGATACGCCGCCAGGGCGAAGGCCAGATCGGTCAACTCGAGCCACATCGTCGCGAGATCTTCAGCTTTGGCGTTGGCGGAATATTCCGGCAGCAATAGAAGCACAAAAATCTGGCCGATACGCTCGGATACCGCTTTGCGCGGACCACCAAGCAACGACCATGCTAAAGACTTAAAGTCTCTTGCCGATGCAGAGCGTTTTATCAAATCGTCCTCGATCTTTGATGCGGCAGCTATCCGTTCCGCGTGCGTAGGCTTGCGGCCGGCCTCGACCTGCCGATCGTACCAGGAGTTGCCCATGCGGAGGATCAGATCCCAGTCCACGGCCGCGATACCGATGGACTCGATCAGCGATTCAAACGATTCCTGCTGTTTCTTGCCGCTGTTAATTTCGCCCAATGAACTTGGACCTTTCCGAGCCATTGTCGTCACGCAGTCGAGGAACACAAAGCGCTCACCAACATTGAGCGAATCGACCATCTTGGGCATGGGTGGCTGCTTGGCGAAGTCTTCACGCATCGCGACGATCCGGGCCGAAGTGAGCTTGCCGTGCTCCAAAAGCGCCCGATCGCCGGCTAAAGCCATTACATCGATGGTAATGGCCGCCAGAGTTTCGATATTCATTGTCGGTCCCTGGCCAATCAGCCGCGCCAGACGGTGGCAAGCCAACAGGTCTTCCCAGGCTTCGTCCGTTTTCCCCTCGTGCAGACGCAGCATCGCCCGAGCGCTCAGCGCCCGTGCGACGTCCCGCGAGCGTTGTAGCCCCGGTAGCATAAAGTAAATAACATTTTTACCGATCCGCGGATCGTATCGCCGCGGGCGCTTCGTTGCTTTGACCAACAAGGCCAACGGTTTCTCGTTGGCGGTAAGCCATTCCGCCCACTCGGGATACTCTTCCTTCGACCACGGCCGCTTCCGGGCCAAATAGAATTGTTTTTGAAGCTGTTCCCGCAATTCCTCCTCCGATGGACTGCCCGGAGGTTGCTCTTGGTCCGTGTGGCGGGCAATATGGACATTTTCATGCTCGTCGGAGGTGACGAAGTAATCGCCTTTCTCCGGCAGCGGCGGGATGCCGAGCATCCAGAAGAATTTTTCGCGGAACTTCTTGTCGATCATTTTCGGCCCCACGGCCTTCCAGAACAATACCGCCGAGTTGTTCTTGGGGGTAACGCCTCGGCTGAACCGCTGGTTTAGCGCGGCGACGTAGTCCGGGTAGCCGTCCGCCCGTAGCGGCTCGGTGATGTAGGTCGTTTCCCTTGAAATTGTGACCCGAATGCTGGGTTTCGATTTGGCCTTATCGTTTGGTGGGGCCGCGACCGATTTCTCGGCAACCACCCCAACGAAAACAGCCATCAACAACGTAATCAGCCATCGCATTCGTCTGGAATTGGTCGCCATTGGTAAATTCCTCGTTCGAGTACGTAGGCCGGGTTGCAACCCGGCGAACAATCATAATCGTTGCCTGAAGGCGCCGGGTCGAGACCCAGCCTACTACCCACTACCCACTATCAACTATCCACTATTCTTCCGCCGGACTCAGGACCATAAGCTGCTCGGTCTCGGGGTCGTACTGGTAGCGATGCTCGTCGGGCAACTCGGGGAGCTTGATGTGGTTCGCCTTGATGATTTTCTCCATGAACTCTTCGTGGTCCTTCGGCGGTCGGTCTTCTTGGGCCTTGAACAGTTTCATGGCCTGAGGGATTTGGATGTCGAATACGGCCCGCTCGCGGAAGGCGAACAGGCTGCCGATGGGTGTGGCGACGAATCCCTCGCCGTAATCGCGACCTTTTTTGCCCACGCCCACGGCGGCCTTTTGTTGCTGCACGGTTATTGATGTTGTCGGGGCCGGCTCGGGCTCTGGCGGCGGGGTTTCGACCGCCGGCGGAGGCGACGACGGCTCGTATTCGCTGCAACCGACAAACCAAACGGTCACCGCAATCACACAAATGCAATAGCCGACGGATGTTTTTTGCTTACCCATCGCTCGCACTCCTTTTCTTGTGCTGTATTCGCATGGAAG
>JAUWPQ010000358.1 GCA_030611515.1 Planctomycetota bacterium
TGACCGCTTGCACGGAAGCAGTTGCAGCTACCTTCCGGGTCACGATTGGCTAACCAATGAACAGGAGAATTGAGAATGTCCGGGTCACTCGATCTAATCAAAGCCGACACGCGCAAAAAAATTGCCATCATCGGCAAGGCCCCTAGTTCGTTTGGGATTGCGCCCTACGCGGACGAGTCTTGGCAGATATGGACGCTGTCCGATTCGGTTGTCTGCAAGCAGGCCCCCCGGTTCGACGTGCAGTTTGAGTTGCATGAGTTCGACCAATTGCGGGCACCGGCGCGCAAGCCGTATCTCGATTGGCTCAAGGCGATAGGCGACAAGCCCGTCCTGTTGCGCGAAGCCACCCCCGAGGTTCCGCACGGCGAAGCGTACCCCAAAGACCGGATCGTCGCCAAGTACGGACGGTATTTCACCAACACCGTCTCGTGGATGCTGGCGTTGGCTATCGACATGGCACCCAAGGAGATTGGGGTATGGGGCGTCGATATGGCAACCAACGAAGAGTACAACAACCAGCGGCCGTCGTGCGAGTTCTTTCTCGGTTGGGCGGCCGGGGCTGGAATCAAGATACACGTCCCGCCGCAATCCGACCTCTTGAAAACCGCCGGGCTGTACGGCTTCGATACTTGGCAGGGCGACATGCACGCCAAATGGAAAGTCCGCTGTGCCGAGCTGAAAAAGCGAAAAGCGGAGGTCGAAGCGAAGCGCGACCAGGCGGCGTCAGAGGCACTGTTCTTTCAAGGCGCGTTGGAAGATTGCGAGAATTATTGGGGCCAGTGGGTACAGAAGACATAAGCCATGCCTGACATCAGCCTAATTGCCGCACCGACCGATACGCCGGTTTCACTTGTCGAAGCGAAGGCGCACTTGCGGGTTACGGCCGACGACGACAACGCGGAAATCCTGCTGAAGTTGAAGGCGGCGACCGACTACTGCCAGCGGATGACGCCTGGCGGGCGACAGTTTATGGCGGCGACCTACGATCTGAAATTGCCGCTATTCCCCGGCTGGCGAATCGACTTGCCGATTCCACCGCTTAACAACGTAACGTGGATTAAGTATTACGATGCCGACAATGATCTGACCACGCTCGGCAGCACGTTGGGTAGCACGGCCAGTACGGATTACTACCACACTGTCAAGCCGGAGCAGCAGCCGGGACATGTCGAGCCGCTTAGTACGTTGAGTTGGCCCGCCACATACGATCGGCCTGACGCCGTAGCCGTGCGGTTTGTGGCGGGTTCTACCGATGCGGGCAGCGTGCCGGATTCGGCGAAGGCCGCGGTGCTGTTGAAACTGGAACACCTGTTCGATCCCGAGCGGGTGAGCGAACCTGAAATGGAGAGATCAATCAAGTCGTTGCTGCGATGCAATCAATGGGGGTTCTACGGCTGATGCTTTTACCATTGACGATATTGGTGCGAACGTCCGCAAGCGACCCGCCGGAGGAGCGGAGCGTCGGGCTTGACCCCGAGTCGATAGCCCGCGTGGAGGACAGCAACGAAGAAGGTGTTATCGACATTTGGGCGGACGGCATGGACGGCACGCCGTACAAAGTGCGAGGCACCGTTGACGAGTTCATTGGGTACGTCAATAGTTTTTTTATCGAGGAAGACCCGGAGGGCGAATCATGCGAGTCAGCATGTACCGACACCGGGTGACGCTGCAAACGGCGACCGAATCAACGGCCGGTAGTTACGGCGAGACGAGCTTGACCTGGAGCGACGTGGCGACAAGCATCCCGGCCGAGGTGCGGGTGATCGGCGAAACCGAAGGCGACCGAGGCGAACAGGTGCAAGGCGGTGCGACCGTGATAGTGACGATGCGATACCGCAGCGACGTGGACCAGGAGAGCCGGTTCCTTTACGGGACGCGTGAACTCTACGTCCAGGGCGTCATGCCGGACGTTCGCAATCGTGAGTTGGCTTGCACTTGCGCGGAGAAGCGAACATGAGTAAGGCGACCAAGGTCACTGGAATGAGGGAGTTTACCGCCTTCCTGCGGCGGTTCCCCGTAACCATGCAACGCAAGGTGCTGCGGACTGCATTGAGCAAAGCCGCCAACCCGGTCGTGAAACAAACCCGCAGGGAGGCGCGGAGGGTAGCAAGGAATCCGCTGACCCCCGGATACAAACGGACGAGCGGAAAGCACTTATATTCGGCGGTTGGCAGACGGGCGAAAACTTACGCCAAGGCTGGGGTTGTGTTCGTGGCCGCTGGATTTATGAATAAAAAAGTTGGTAATCGCGGACTGTGGGTAGAGGAGGGGCACAAAACAAAAACCGGCGGCATGACGCGAAAGCGCCCCATGCTCAAACCGGCATGGGAACAAAACAAGCGAAGGTGTCTAAGTATTATCATTAAAGAGGGTAAAAAAAAGACCGAGATAGAAGCGGTCAAGCTGGCAAAGAAAACCGGCCTGAAAAAGTTAGGACTTAAATGAGCGCGCCCGAGGAAATACTGGTTGCCCGGCTGAAAGCCATATCGGCGGTGGCGGCGATTGTGGGTACTCGCGTCTATCCGGCGGTGTTGCCGCAGAAAAAGGCGCTCCCGGCGATAGTGTACGAGATGATGACCGACGTGCCATCGAACAGCGCCGGCGGTGCCACCGGCACACACGA
>JAUWPQ010000386.1 GCA_030611515.1 Planctomycetota bacterium
CATATCGGCGGTGGCGGCGATTGTGGGTACTCGCGTCTATCCGGCGGTGTTGCCGCAGAAAAAGGCGCTCCCGGCGATAGTGTACGAGATGATGACCGACGTGCCATCGAACAGCGCCGGCGGTGCCACCGGCACACACGAGACGCGAATCGAAGTGTTGAACATGGCGACGACCTATCCGGCCGCAAAGTCCCTGGCGGCGGCCGTGCAAGGCAACGAATCGTCAACCGCTCCGACCGGCGTATCCGGCTGGACGGACGGCGACGGCAACGTATGGCACCTCGACAGCCAGAGCGATGAGTCGGGCCAAATGGAAAAAGGAAAAGACACATTCAACTACTACGGCGTTTCACAAGAGTTCGTCGTTTGGAACTAAATGGAAACTGGGGCTAGATCGACGGATCGAAAAGGAGTGACCCGGCTCCCTGCCCCTTATTTTTTTCGGGTGCAACGTAAAGCACGGCGGGTGGTGTCGTTCGGAAGGAGAACGACATGGCCAATGCAGGATTCAATGGATCGACGGTGACTTTCCCCTCGACTGCCGCGACCGTTACGTCGCTACGGGGAATCTCTTTCGACGAATCAGCGCCCGAGGTTTCGATTACAAGCTCGACCGATACGCAGGGCGTTGTAGTCGCGGGCGTACCGATGTCTTCCGTCACGGTTGACCTCGTGGGCGGGACTACAATTTCCGTCGGCGATACGGGAGCGCTGGGCATCACTTGGTTCGACGCTACCACCGGCGGCACTTTGGCCGGCGTGGTGGTGATCGACCGTTCCATCAGCGGATCAATGGACGGCGAGATTACGTCGTCTCTTAAACTTTCCAATTCAACAACGTAAAGGAGCGACAGAATGTTAAACCGGGACGAAGCGTTTGCTAGGATTCGGGGGCCTATCGCGGAAGTGGAAGTGCCCGAATGGGGCGACGGAGTCGCTATCGGTATCCGGCGGCTGGGGGCTGCGGACCTTATGCGGCTGCGGGAGCTAACCCTCGGCGCACAAGATGGCGACGACGATGCGCCGCCCGATCCCCAACGCGACCTGGACATAACTTGCGAACTGTTGTCGATGGGACTCTGTGACGACAAAGGCAAGAGGCTTTTTACCGCCGAAGAGGTGCGAGGGTGGGACGGCCTACAGGCCGACATCTTACACCGACTGTTAGAGGAGGTGCAGCGGCACAATGGCATCGGCGAGGCGGCTGCTGAGGAACTGGAAAAAAACTGCGGGAGCGGGCAGACATCAGAGTCCACCTGATTCTTGCCCGCACGCTCGGCTTTGTTTCGCGGCGCGCGCTTTATGATGCGTTGACCGCCGAGGAGTTGTTGGAATGGGAAGCGTTTTACGGCATAGACCCGTGGGGCGAAGAGCGGGCCGACCTGCGCAGCGGGATGTTATGTTCGCTGACCGACGCGTGTCACAGGACAAAGGGCCGCCCCGATCCGCCGTTGTCATACATGCCATACGTGAAGGCGCTGCAATCGCCGCAGCCGCAGCAGAGCGAAGAGGCGATGCAAGCGGTTTGGGCGGAAGTCTGTAAGAAGATGGGAGAAAAAAAGTAAATGGCATCTTCGGTCGTTGGGAGTCTTGTTGTTCGGTTGTCCGCGCACACGGCGGCCTTTTCTAAAGGTCTGAAGCGCGCCCGGAAAACTACCGGCGCATTCGTGACCGGCGTTGCGAAGCGGTTTGGCGGCATGTTCAAGAAGATGCTCCTCTCCGCTACCGTGGCCGCCACCGGTATCGCGGTACTCGTCAAGCGACAGATGGCGATGATCGACACGACGACCAAGACCGCAGTTAAACTCGGTATTGCCACGAAGGAATTGAGCCGGTGGCACTACGCGGCCAAGCTGAGCGGCCTGGCAACTACCACGTTCGATATGGCTTTGCAACGGATGGTG
>JAUWPQ010000241.1 GCA_030611515.1 Planctomycetota bacterium
ACGCCTAGAAAAAGGCTGTTTTCTGGCCGCCGACGTTTTCGCCTTTTTTCTCGCACCCCAGGGGCGGGTGCAAAAACCGCTTTTCACGCCCGAAAGTCAGTGGCTAGTGGTCAGTGGTCAGTGGTTAGTGGCTGGTGGGCCAGGGTAAACTCTATGTTTATCACCCCCAACCGCCCATCTTCACGCGATATTTCAGAAGAACCTTCCGCAACAGAAACTATTTAGCCCCGGGTGAATACACCCTCGTTGTTACACACAAGTCGTTCGTCCCGGAGGGACGTTTGATAATAGCCCAGCAGTTCACTGCTGGGGTTATGGGTAACCAAGGAGGTTTCAAGTCCCGTAGGGACGGTCGAATCGTTGGTGCCAGACACGTTTTCAACCGTCCTTACGGGACGAGCAGGTTCTGTTCTCCCTTTTCGCCCCAGCGATAAATCGCTGGGCTATTGCCAAACGACCCTACGGGTCGAAGTAGCCAAGACTTGTGTAGAACAACGAGGTGAATATACCCGGGGGCACAACGTACTGGTTGCGTCAACTCAGCCCCACCGTGTATTCACGGCGGGCTAAATGGCAAGGAAGTTCCAATGGTATTGCTCGATTTCAGCATGTTTCCCCTCGGCAAAGGTGAAAGCCTCGGCGACTATGTCGCGCGAAGCATCGACATCATCGACCGCAGCGGCGTAAATTACCGCTGTCACTCAATGGGAACCACTTTGGAAGCCGACTTCGACGACGCACTAAGCGTCGTGAAGAAGTGTTTCGAGGCCATGGCGGTCGATTGCGATCGGATCGAATGTTCAATCAAAATCGACTATCGAAAGGACCGCGCCGGTCGAATTGACGGAAAGGTGGCAAGCGTCGAGAAAAAACTCGGCCGAACGGTCAATAAGTAGGCAAACTCGCGGTACTTGCACTCCCATTGGGTATGGTTTAGGCTGCCGTAATCCGACATTGAGGTCTCCTTGCTCGATGAGCTTTGAGCGATTCACGAGATGGAGACTTCCCTTTATCTACAGAGCTATCAAATTCCGCCAGTCCCCCGGCAAAGCCGGGGGGTTTTTTAGGATAATAATCTCGGAGCATGGGTTATGAGCCGTTTCGAGCAGACTTTCGCAAACTTCCTCCTCCATCATCAGGAAAAGCACAACCGCACCTACCACTTCCTGATTCTGATGGACGCGCTGGTCAGCGCCGCAAAACGCATCCAACACTACTACCTGACCGGAGCGTTGAAAGGAAACCTCGGGCAGGCCGGAAGCGTCAACGTGCAGGGCGAAAAAGTCATGCGCATGGACCGGATAGCCCATGAAATCACCATTCATTACCTGAAAAGCTCGGGGCGGATAATTCACGCGGTCAGCGAGGAAGCGGAGGAAATCATCCCGCTGAATCCAGACGGAAGATACTTCATCTATTTCGATCCGTTGGACGGCTCGTCGAACATCCCGCACGGGCTGCCCGTCGGCTTCCTCTTCGGCATCGCCAAACGCAACCTGGAAGGGCCCGAGGACGGACACCTGAGGGCGGGCAAGGATTACATCGCCGCCGGAATGTTTGTGATTCCCACCGGGACTTTTACCCTGGGACTGAGGAACGCCGGCACCTGGCGGTTCCACATCGACGAGACGATGACTTACGTCAAGCCGCGAAAGATGGTCCTTCCCCAAGACCCCGGCACATGGGAATTGTCGTTCAACGCCGCCAACCGCCACACGTACTCCGAGCGCGTTCAGAGGTGGATCGCCGAGCACGAGGATAAGTACGCCTTCCGATACCTCGGCGCGCTGGCCGGAGATTTCCACAGAGTCCTAACCAACGGCGGCATGTTCATGTACCCGGTTATCGCCAACCACACGGACCCGACAAAGAACCGTCCCGAGGGAAAATTGCGTTTGATGTACGAGGCCGCGGTCGTGGCGTTCATGTGCCGCGAGGCAGGCGGAATGGCCGTCGATGAAAAGGGGACTCCGATCCTCGACATCCAGCCGTACAAACATCATCAGCGGACGGCCGTTTACGTGGGTTCCAAAGAGTTGGTGGAGGATATTGCCCGCCGGTTGCAAGAGGAAAACGGTGTTTGACCCCCCAGAGCGTCGCGGCGATTCATTGGGTGAATGCATACGGGGAAAGCGGTTTTTTACGTTCAAACCGACCCGCCGCGTATTCACGGCGGGCTAAATATGCTTTTCCAGAACACGTTCTCGGAGCATATCTCCAAGCGTGGCTTGTGGTTATCGCCGTTTTTGTACCAGCCGGCGAGAGAAATCGATCTCGGACAACCCCCCATTGACAGCCTGGGGCGAAGCTGGCAGAATATGTGATTCTCGGTTCTCGGTTGTCGAGATGTTGTCTTTCCAGGAATGCGAGTACAAATGCCCACGATCAACCAACTGGTGCGGAAGCGGCGGCGGAAGGCGCGCAAGCACAGCAAGGCTCCCGTGTTGAACAAGTGCCCGCAAAAGCGGGGAGTCTGCTTGCAAGTCAAGACCATGACCCCGAAGAAGCCGAACTCCGCCCTGCGGAAGATTACCCGCGTTAGGCTCAGCAACGGCAAGGAAGTCACCGTCTACATCCCCGGCGAGGGGCACACCTTGCAAGAGCACTCGATCGTGTTGGTCCGCGGCGGCCGGGTCCGCGATTTGCCCGGTGTGCGTTACCAAGTGGTCCGCGGCTCGTTGGACACGCTTGGCGTGACCGACCGCAAGCAATCTCGCAGCCGTTACGGAGCGAAGAAACCATCGTAAGAAGGGGACTCGGGGTTCGGGACTCGGGGCTGGGGAAAAGACATTTTTTTCCTGCTCCGAATCCCGAACCCCTAATCCCGAACCCCGAACCCCCGAATCCCGAACCCCTACTTTACCATGGGTCGTTTTACCGCCAGCAAAAAAATGCTCGCCCCAGATCCGAAGTACGGGTCGATTTTGGCGAGCAAGTTTGTCAACTGTCTGATGTGGGACGGCAAGAAGAGCGTTGCCGAGTCGGCTTTTTACGACGCGCTCGATTTGCTCCGCGAGAAGGTCAAGGACGTCGAGCCGATCGACGTCTTCACGCAGGCGGTGGAAAACGTCAAGCCGAACATCGAGGTCCGCTCGAAGCGCGTCGGCGGAGCCTCCTATCAGGTGCCGATGCAGGTCAGCCGCTTGCGGCAGCAATCGTTGGCCATCCGCTGGATTTTAGGGGTGGTTCGGGAGAAGAAAGGGCGGCCGACCAGCCAGAAGCTGGCCGCCGAGCTTTTGGCCGCCTACAACCGCGAAGGCGCGGCCATGACCAAACGCGAAAACGTCCATCGCATGGCCGAGGCCAACAAGGCCTTTGCCCATTTCGCTTGGTAGACGCGAGTTACTTTCGACGCCGTGCCGGTCGCCCCCCTTGCCGACACGGCGTTCTTATGCGCTGATTGTAGTCAGTTATCAGTAGGTAGGCCGGGTCGTGACCCGGCAAAATGTTCGCCGGGTTGCAACCCGGCCTACTTTGCTTTGCTATCATGCCACAAGACATCCAACAACTCCGCAACATCGGCGTCATCGCCCATATCGACGCGGGCAAAACCACCGTCACCGAGCGGATGCTCTTCTTCAGCGGCTTCAGCCATCGCGTCGGAGAGGTGGACAAGGGGACAACCGTCACCGATTACGACGCCGAGGAGCAGGAGCGGGGCATCACGATCAACGCCGCCACGGTCAACTTTCCCTGGAAAGACGTCAAGATCAACCTGATCGACACGCCGGGCCACGTCGATTTCACCGCCGAGGTCGAGCGGAGCCTGCGAGTGCTCGACGGCGGCGTGGTGGTATTCAGCGCCCGAGAGGGAGTCGAAGCACAGAGCGAAACCGTCTGGCGTCAGGCCGACAAATATCACGTGCCGCGGATCGCGTTGATCAACAAGATGGACCGCGAAGGGGCCGATTACTTCGGCACGCTGGACGAAATCCGCGACCGGCTCGGCTGCAAGCCGATCCCGGTAAACTTGCCGGTCGGCGCCGGCCCGCCGCACCTGGAAGAGGCCTTCCGCGGGGTGATCGACCTGATCTCGATGCGAATGCTCCGTTTCACCACGGACAACAAGGGCGGAAAGATCGCCGAGGACGACATCCCGGCCGAGTTGCACGACGAGGCGGAGCTGTGGCGCGCCCAAATGCTCGATCAGCTCTCGATCCATAGCGACGAGTTGATCGAACTGCTGCTGGCCGAGGAGCCTGTGCCCGAGGCGCTGGTCCGCCGCGTGATGCGCGCTGCGACGATCCACAATCTCGTGGTGCCGGTGCTTTGCGGCTCGGCGTTGGACGGCATCGGCGTGCAGCCGGTGTTGGACGCGGTTCAGTATTATCTACCCAGTCCGGCCGACGTGCCGGCCGTCGAGGGGACCGACCCGAAAAATCGCGGCAAAAAAATCGTCCGCCATCCGAACGCCGACGAGCCGTTTTGCGGCCTGGTGTTCAAGATTCAGGCCGACCGGCACGGCGACCTGTACTACATCCGCATATACTCGGGCACGCTGAAGGCCAACAGCCGCGTCTACAACCCCGGCAAGGAGAAGAAGGAGAACGTGCCGCAACTGTGGCGCATCCAGGCCGACCGCCGCACCCAGGTCGAGTCGGTTTCGGCCGGAGACATCATCGGCATCGTCGGTTTGCGCCATTCGATCACCGGCGACTCGCTCTGCACGACCCAAGACCCGATCCTGCTCGAGTCGATCACCTTCCCCGAAACCGTCGTCTCGATGGCCATCGAGCCGGAGACCTCGCTGGAACGCAAGAAGCTGGCCGACGTGCTGGAGATGATGAAGCGGCAGGACCCGACCTTCCGCGCCCGCGAAAACGAGGATACCGGCCAGACGTTGATCAGCGGCATGGGCGAGTTGCACCTGGAGGTGATTAAACACCGGCTGCTCCGCGAGTATCGGCTGAACGTCCGGGTCCACAAACCGCGGGTCAGCTACCGCGAGTCGATCCAGCAGGCGGTCGAGGTCGCGGGCGAGTGCCACCGCAACGTCGCCGGCCAAACGCTTTCGGCCAAGGTCCGCATCCGTATGGAGCCGTTCGCACAGGGGGTCAAGCCGGTGACGGTCCTGGTCGCTCCCGGTGGTGTATTGCCCGAGGAGTTTTTGACGCCCGCGGTCGAGGTCCTTAGCGAGCAGGGCGAAGGGGGCGGAATGCTCGGCTTCCCGCTGATGCGAGTAAAGATCACCGTTCTCGGCGGCGAGGTCCACGAAACCGGCTCGACCGAGTTGGCCTTCCGCTACGCCGCCGGCGACGCCTTCGAGAAAGCGCTTCGCGCCGCGGGGCCAGTGTTGCTCGAGCCGATCATGCGGCTCGAGGTAACAGTGCCCGAGGATTATTTAGGCGAGATCATGGGCGACTTGCAGCAGCGTCGGGCGGTCATCGTCCGCACACACGTCCGCGGGCGCGACACGGTGATCGAGGCCCACGCCCCGCTGGCCAATCTATTCGGCTATTCAAACGCCATGCGCGGGCTGAGCCAAGGCCGCGCCACCTGCACGATGGAGCCGCACGGCTACGGCCCCGCCCCGCAGGACGTGCTGGAAGGGTTCATGTAAAGTAGTCTCCGTTGACGAAGCCGTTGACGGGGTGTAGAATACCACATAGCAGGAGGGTGTTCTAATGGACTCGCCAGTCATTATTCGCGGGACGTTCTTCAACAAAACTTTCGTGCCCACCGACCCGTTGCCCGAGGCCGAAGGCCCCGCGGAACTTATCGTTCACGTAGAATTGCCGAAAGAGCCACGGCACTCGATTTTTGATGCTTTCGGCACGGCGGAACACCTTCGCACGGCGGAAGACCTCGATGCCCAGCTTGCCGAAGAGCGAGCCGCTTGGGGTGACGCATGATCTACGCGGACTCGAGCATTATCATGCGTTGGGTCGAGGGAATAAGTCAATTGCGCGCCCCGATCGAGACGTTTTGGCGGCGACTGTCTCCTGCGGATCGTGTGTTCGTTACGTCGCGAATATCGCTTTTGGAGTGTCGTTGCAAGCCGTTGCGAAATCGGCAAGAACGCCTTCTTCGCCAGTACGAGATTTTCTTTTCGGGACAAGAAGTTGATCTTCGGGAAATTGACGCCGCCGTGGTTGAGAAAGCGACGGAGTTTCGGGCGAGTTTCGGTCTGAAAACACCTGATGCCATTCACGC
>JAUWPQ010000037.1 GCA_030611515.1 Planctomycetota bacterium
GACCGCGGCTAGTGGTCCACCAAGCTGGGTTTGACAGGTTGGGTGCCACTGGCTCTGCCAGTGCTTGCTTCGATGCAACACTGGCAAAGCCAGTGGCACCCAACGAGCCAACCTATCAGTTTCCACTTGGTGGACCACTAGCGGAACAACCATGCGGCGAATGACGCCAAAATCGATATGGAGTTCGGCTGTCCGCTAAGTGGATCGTATCCGAATCGTCTTGCTTCTCTATGCCATTCCGCCGTTTTGGCGATTGAATCGAGGCGATTTTTGTGTTTGGCTTCGTCGGTCGCCCGACGGTCCGCTTCGGCCTTTCCGCCGATCCGCACCCAGGCCAAGATGCGCGACAACTCGTCGGCGTCGAACCAGACGCCGTGGCTCTTGCAGATGTCGATTATTACACCGCTGCGACGGGCGAAATGGCGGCGGTTCATCAACTTGCCGCAGACCGGACACTTGCGGTACATCGGGCCGCGCTGCGAGGAGGAATCGAGCGTCGAGGTCCGTCGCGGCACCGGTTTTAGACGAAAATCCTCGATCGGCAAGTCGGTCGCGGCCTTTTTGACCAAATGCTCCAGGATGTTCGCCCCCAGCCAGAACCCGGCGCAGCGGTCGCACTCCATCAGAGCCACGTCGCCGATCTGCCGGCTGCTGAGGCGAGACATTTTTTCGCAGATCGGGCAGGTGAGGTCCGTTTTCTCGCCGGCCAGCGCTTCCGGGCGCAGCGCCAGCCCGCAATGATGGCAGAACTTGGCCCGATTGCTGATCCGCGCAAAACACTCCGGACAAATCGTATCGAGGTCTCGTTCGTGGAGGGTGAAGTCGGAGCCGCAATGGGAGCAAGCCATGCCGCCTTGCTGTCGCGGCGCGCCGCACGACGAGCAGCGGACCACCGTAGCGTTGTGCCCGCGCGGCCGACGAACCGTAACAACCGATCCGCAATGGCAGCGGAACCGGCTGCCGATCGGCCGTGTACTGGCGTCGAACTGACGATGGCATTGCGGGCAGGCGATGAGAAGTCGCATGGCGTTTAACGTTGCCTCAAAGTTGTTTACTCATGGCGTTCCTCTAATATTTCACCGTGGCCGTCGAGGCTTTACCGCCGAAAGCGGCTTCATGCGGATTCGGCGATCGTCAACGACGGAAAAATTGCCGGCCCAATCGTCTCGGCTGTCAAGCACGTCCGCGATTATCCTGGCGACGGCAGTCGCCGATGGGGCGGAAATGCGAAACAAGACCACACCACACGAGGCGGCGTTGCCTAGGCGAAAGACCAATTCGCCGTAATCCTTGTCAAACGTTATGAGCAACCGCTGTTGCGACACGGCCTCGGCAAGGTTCGCGTCGTCGGTTGCACCGGGCGAGAAAGTGCGTATCCACACAACGTCATGCCCACGTGAACGGAGCGCCTCTATCGCGTCGCCGGGCACATTTTCGTCGGCAAGAATACGCATGTTGCGTTCCTCTTACGTGCCAACGGGAAAAACTCGCTCATCCTGAAGCCGATCCTGAGCATAAGCGAGGCACGCAAGTACGTCTTCTCGTGAAATGCCCGGATAGTTGCGGAGGATTTCGGAATCACTCCATCCTTGAGCCAGCAATCCGACAATGAACTCGACGGAAAGTCGCGTTCCTCTAATAACAGGTTTTCCCGTTAGCACTGCCGGGTCCACGGTGATTCGATCTTCCCACATGTTGATTGCCTCCACGAGGATCGACAAACTCTCGACCACTCCCCATTTGTACTATTCTCGCAATTCTCTCCGATCATGCAATAGCAGTTCTACATCGCCAACAACGCGCATAACATGCCGACGGAAGACGACATCCCATCTCGAATGTTATCCGATCGGCTCGAACTTCGCCGTAAAGTGCCGCAGCAATGGCGGCTCCTCGACGATCCGATAGCCCGGCAGCTTGTCACGATTCTGAAATACCTCGATGATCGCCTCGATCACGTAGTCGATGTGGCTTTGGGTGTAAACTCGACGCGGAATCGCCAGCCGCACCAACTCCATCGAGGCCGGGATGAACTTGCCCGAGGCGTCGTGCCGGCCGAACATCACGCTGCCTATCTCGACGGCGCGGATTCCGGCGTGGCGGTATAGTTCCACGGTAAGCGACTGGCCTGGAAATTGGTCCACCGGCACATGCGGCAGAAACTTCTTCGCGTTCAGATAAATGGCGTGTCCACCGGGCGGCTGAAGGATGGGTACGCCCGCGGCCACTATCCGCTCTCCCAAATATGCGGTCGAACGGATGCGATATTGGAGATAATGTTCGTCCAGCACCTCCTCCAGCCCGATGGCGATTGCCTCCAGGTCGCGTCCGGCCAGTCCGCCGTAGGTCGGAAATCCCTCGGTGACGATCAGCAGGTTTCGGGCTTCCAAGGCCAGCCCGTCGTCGTTCATGGCGATGAAGCCGCCGATGTTGACGATGGCGTCCTTTTTCGCGCTCATCGTAGCGCCGTCGGCGTAGGAGAACATCTCCTGGACGATGCTTTTGACCGGGCGGTCGGCGTAGCCCGGCTCGCGCAGCTTGATGAAATAGGCGTTTTCGGCGAAGCGGCAGGCGTCGAGAAACAGCGGGATGTCGTACTCCTGACAAACCTGTTTGGCCTCGCGGATGTTTTGCATCGAGACCGGCTGGCCGCCGCCCGAGTTGTTCGTCACGGTAATCATGCACAGCGGGATGTTCTCCGCGCCGGTCTTCTCGATAAACTCGCGCAGCGCGGCGATGTTGATGTTTCCCTTGAAGTCGGCGATAACGTCCGGGTCCACGCCCTCGGCGGTGGGCAGATCGACGGCCTTGGCGCCCGAGAACTCGATATTTGCACGGGTAGTGTCGAAATGTGCGTTGTTCGGCACCACCTTTCCCGGCCCGCCGGTGATGGAGAACAGAATCCGCTCGGCGGCGCGACCCTGGTGGGTGGGAATGATGTGCTTAAAGCCGGTCAACTCGCGGACCTTGTCTCGGAAGCGATAGAAGCTCCTGGCGCCGGCGTACGATTCGTCGCCGCGCATGATGCCCGCCCATTGGTCGGCGCTCATGGCCGAAGTGCCGCTGTCGGTCAGCAGGTCGATCAGCACGTCCTCGGCGGGGACCATGAAGATGTTGTATCCGCCTCGGCGGAGGATTTCCTCCCGCTCCGGCACGGTGGTGAACTTGATCGGCTCGACCGACTTGATCCTAAACGGCTCGATGATGGTTTTCATGGGCGATAACGCAGGAAAACAAGGTGAATAGTGAAAATTGTCCAGCAAAAATGTAAACGTCGAGGATACCGCAGTAAGAGGAGTTGTGCAATCCGCCCCGGACCGCAAAGGACTTTCACCTTCAAGGCTCAAAACATGCCTGGCAAAAAAAAAGCCGAGCCTGCGCTGGGCAGGTTCGGCTTGTCTCGCTTACATTCAGATTTCTGAGACCAACAGAGCAGGTCTCAGCATGGACGGCCAGCTCGCAATCGGGCACAACAACGTCCCCGACGGCGGCTTTCCGTCAAATCTGGAACATTCAGGTTGTCTTCGGAGCGGGAGCCGCGGGAACGGCCGGCGCTTCCTCTGGAGTCGTGACCGGAGCACAAGTCTTCGGAACACAAGTCTTCGGCTTGCAGGTCTTCGGACGGCAGGTCCGGGCCTTCTTGCAACGCTTCGGCTTGCAGGTCTTCGGACGGCAAGTCCGGGCCTTCTTGCAACGCTTCGGCTTGCAAGTCTTCGGCTTGCAGGTCTTCGGACGGCAGGTCCGGACACGCTTGCAGCGCTTCGGCTTGCAGGTCTTCGGCTCGCAAGTGACCGGAGCGCAAGTCTTCGGCTCGCAGGTCTTCGGACGGCAAGTCCGGACCTTCTTGCAACGCTTCGGCTTGCAGGTCTTCGGCTTGCAGGTCTTCGGACGGCAAGTCCTAACGCGCTTGCAGCGCTTCGGCTTGCAGGTCTTCGGAGCGCAAGTGACCGGCTCGCAAGTGACCGGAACGCAGGTCTTCGGACGGCAGGTCCGCCTGCTTCGCCTCGGCTTGCAAGTGACCGGCTCACAAGTGACCGGCTCGCAAGTGACCGGAGCGCAAGTCTTCGGGCGGCAGGTCCGCCTGCTCCGCCTCGGCTTGCAAGTGACCGGCTCGCAAGTGACCGGCTCGCAAGTGACCGGAGCGCAAGTCTTCGGGCGGCAGGTACGCCTGCTCCGCCTCGGCTTGCAGGTCTTTGGGTAGCAGGTGGCTGGCGCGCAAGTGTCATAGACCGGCACGCAAACCGCCGGCGTGACGGCGTCGTCCGCCACCGCGCGGCTTTCATTGCCCAACAAGGCAATCCCGAGCACCGCAACACCTAGCGCGGCGCCAAATAAATACATCCGATTCATTCGAGTAACCTCCACTAAAAGGTACCGTAGCGTAAACTCACACTGAAACCGTCGTGCGTTCTACCCCTTCCGACCGCGACGGTACTCGACCGGAAAGACTGTTGTCAAAACCCCTGCCGTGCCTCGAACCACGAACTGATCGCCCCGACCATTACCCCGTTACCCTGTGCAAGCTCTAGCGGCTGCACCCAATGGTTACGAGTACACAGCTTAGGACGAAAAGTTAACATAGTCGATTCAGTTGTCAACTAGGGGTCCGCGAAAATATTCGTATTGGGACCCCTCGGCATTTTGGGGATAATGTGTCGTCTGGATACAAAAACCTAGGTTACGAAACCCTCTCGCTGGAGAGCTTAGTGAGAAATCGAGGCCAACCGGCCTCGAGCAATCCAGTGCAATCAAGCATAACTCGTTGCAGAGAAACGAGTTGCAAGAAGATGTGCGGCCGCTTCCGCAGTCGAAATTTGCAGCCACCGACCGCCGATGATACACCCCAAATCCGGCGGTAGCCAGAAAAATCCTTAAAAAAATCCCCCAATTTGCCTAGTCAACGTCGGATTGGGTTTTCTGGATTATTACCCCCTTGGGCCTGTACGTTGCTCGGCTGATCGTTTATTCGCCGTCGAATCTCCTCGCGGATCCATTGTTGCTTCCGGAACATGTCCTCGGGATCCTCGAAGTTCAATAGCAGCAGCGGCTCGCCGGGAAAGACCAGTACGCCCACGCCGGCGATCCTCCATCCTTCCTTTTCGAGACGGACCATCCAAATGGCTTCGTCCGTTCGTGGTTCTCCATCCACGTCGAGATCGGTCCAAGAAGAAGCAACTCGCGCCCCGTCCTTGCCTACATGCTCCACCTTGCCGATGGTAAATCGGGCCGTATCGCTGGCCGGTGGCGTGACATCGCGGTTCAGGGCAGCCGTCTTTTCCCGTGCCAACGTACTCAGCATCCGCGCGGCTTTTTCGTCGTTGCCCGTTCGCACGGCCTCCAAAAATTCAGAAACCGCCGCGGCCGGTCCAGAAAGCTTGGCGGGGGTGGCAACATTGCCGCCCGTGGCTGAATTGGGGCCTTGCGACTTTGCAGCCGATTGGCTGTTTGGGACCGGTTTGCCACAACCGATCAACAACACGATCAGAACACCCCATAAAGCTGTGCTGCGAATTTTACACATCTTCCGACCTCCTTGTCGCGCGTACGGACCAATCCCCCAATTACCCCCGAGGCTGGAGAGTGTTGCAAAATGATTGAATCGCGTCAATATGAAAACGCGGACGGAAAGAATGCGACAAGGCAGAGTGGGAAGATCGGGAAAGGGGGGCATGTAAGCGGCAGGCCCGCGACCGTTCACAGGGGACTGTCCCAATTTTCGCGGCGCGGCGGATGTTGCATCGCCAATCCACGTATCGGCCGCGAAAATGGGACTGTCCCCCTTGGTCGCGGAAGGGGACAGGTCCATTTTTCGACCGATGTTTTTCTCGCAAAACACGTTTTCTCGCCGAAAAATGGACCAGTCCCCAGCCGGTCTGGCGCGACGACTATGGAGCCAACATCCCCGCGACCTCCTGGCGAAGGCGGTCTTCGATCGCCCGTTTAACAAGCATGGCGGCCAACGGTATCTTGGCTTCGAGAACGATCCTCTCCGGCTCGACGGCCACGGTTCCGCCGACGGCCATCCCCAATGTCTTGAAGGCGAAGAAAAACGTGTGGTCCTTCCACTCGTCGTGGAAGTCGTTTACCCGGTCTTGATGCTCCGCGCGAGCGGCGGCAAATTTTTCCTTCAGCCGCCGGGCTGCTTCTTCCTGACCGATTGAGTGTGGAAATTCCAGGGAAAGCCGGGGCATGGGAATTAGGGGGTTGGGGGTTTACGCTTGTTCCCATGTTCTGCATGGGAACAAAGTGTTTGCATTGATGGCAACTTATCCGATCTTCGCTTTCAACTCGTTCAACAATCGGATGCCGCGGCCGATCTCTTCCTTCTGCCGGCTTGGCTCCTGAGGGATTTCTCGTTCGATGGTCAAGGGGCCGGTGTAGCCGATTTCGTCGAGCGTGCGGAGGTAGTTTTCCATGCCGACGTCACCTTCGCCCAACGGCGTTTCCGTACCCCATTCTTCACCGGGCCGCGCGGCCCACTTGGCGTCCTTGCAGTGGACGCTGCGGACGTGGCGGCCGATTTTCCGCAGGGCCTCGATCGGCTCGCCGCAGCCGTAAAGGATCATGTTCGCCGGGTCGAAGTTTACGAACAGATTATCGCGGCCCACTTCGCCGAGGAACCGCAGCAGCACGTCGGCCGGCTCCTGGCCGGTCTCCAAGTGCAGATTCTGATCGTTGAAGCGGCAATGGTCGCACAATTGGCGAGTTACGTCCACGGTGTCGCGGAAAAGCGGATCGGCTTCGTCGTGAGGCACGCAGCCGATGTGCAGTCCCACGGCGTCGACGCCCAACAGCCGGGCAAAGTCCGAAATCTCCTTGACCTCTTCCAACCGGGCGGCGCGGCTGGCCGGCGGCGCCAGTCCAACGGTTCGGGCAACCGTGGGGATGTCGGCGTAGCTCTCTCCCTCGAAACCGGCGAAGACCACGGTGATTCGGATGTCCAATTCCCGCAGGCGCGCCAGGAACAATTCCGCGTTTTCTTTCGTTCGCGTTGCACGTTGCGGGGCGTGAAGTTGGATGGTCGGAACGCCGAGTTCGCGGGCGATTTCGAGTTTCACACCCATTCCGGCGTCGATGCCGGCGAACACGCCCAAAGGCCATTTTTCCATTGTGGATACTCTTGATTTAGCTGCTGGCTGAGAAAGATAGTTTAGCCGCCGCGTCCACGCGGCGCATTCCCCGCGTAGACGCGGGGGCTAAACGAATTTAAGCATTATACCGTGAAACGTCCGGCTTGACACCCTCCGGTGTATTGTCGTTGTCCGGGTCGAACCACTCCTTCTGGAACTCGATCCGGCGGCCTTCGCGGGCGGCGATGTTCGTCACCAGTGCGATGACCGCGTCGCCCAAGGCCAGCTTGGGATGGCATCGCGGCAGATTTTCGGGCGCACGGTTGCGGATGCACCAGGCCCAATGCTCCAATTCCTCGGTGTAGCCGCGTTCGGCGGGCAGGGTGCCGAGGGCCCCGATCGCCTCCGACTCGGGATCGCCGCCGTCCTCGATCCTTAGCGTTGGCAGACCTTTCCTGACGCCGCCTTTGGCCACTACTACTTTCGTTTTACTGTCGGTCGAGTGCGTCCTGTAGAGCATCGCCTCCTTTTCTGACTCCAGCAGGAGCGTCCCCTCGGTGCCGAAAACCGTCTCGCCGTAGCCGCCGAAACCGTTGCCGTTGATCGAGGCGTATTGCACGCCGATCTTCTTTTTCGCCTTGTTCGGGTCATCCCGGTCGTAGCCGGGCGCGGGAAACTCGACGACGCAATAGACGTGGTCCTCCACTTCCCGGTTGGGCGGGAACAACGGCCGCCCGGCCGCGCCGGCGACGCTCAGTGGATAAGGTTTCTCGGCGTCCGGATCGTGGGCCTTGTGCATGGCGTGAATGAAGATGCCAGCCGCGTCGAGTTGGTGGCTCCCCAACTCCGCCATCAGCCCGCCTCCGGTCCGGTTCCACAGCCGCCAGCGGATCAGCTCCTCGATCGCCGGCCGGGCGTAGGCCAGATTGCCCGAGGCGTCCTTGATCTCCATGTCCTGGTAGCCGAACTTTCCGGCTTCGACCACGGCGTCTTCCATCTGGGCGCGGACCTGCGCGACCTTCTTTTCCCATTCGGCCGCTGTGCGGTCTTTCTTCCGCGTTAGGCTTTCGAGTTTCGCCGACCATGACTTCAGTTTGAGGTCGAGGGCGTCGGCCAGCGAGTCGTCGGGCTTGGCGGCCTTGGGCATCGGCGGCCGCCAACTGTCCTTGCCGGGCAGGTTGCCGCGGTGCCATTGGGCGCGGATGTAATGCAACTCACCCAACAACTCCTTGCGGATCATATCGACCGCGTCGTCGTAGAGGATGTTGTAATGCCGCTGATGTCCGGTGGCCAGCAGCAGGTCGGTCTGTTTCGCCACCCGCGCCATTTCCTTGCACTCGTGAACGCTGTGGGCCATCAGCTTCTCGGTCATCACGTGCAGGCCGGCCCGCATCGCGGCGACGGCCGCCGGGGCGTGCAGGTGCAGCGGCAAGGCAATTATCACCGCCTCCAAACCGTCTTCCTTGGCATTCTCGATCAGTTCCTCGTAGGCGCCGTAGACCTTGACGTTTTTTCGGGCCTCGGTTTCGCTCTTCCAACCGTAGACTTTCATCAGTCCGGGGCGGTACTTCAGCGCCGTTTCGCTGTAATGGTCGCCGTTGAACGCCCGCCACAGGCTGTAAGGTCGGATGTCGGCAATGGACTTGACGGCGATATATTTCGGATTGATCGCGCCGATCAGCACGCATCCCTCGTCGCCGGCGCCGATCACACCCACGCGGACCGGCTCGGAGACGGATGTGCCGTAGCCGAAGTACATCGGTCCCAAGCCCTTGCCGGAGCGGAGATCGTTTTTGAACGCTTTTTTGAGAAACTCGCGGCGAAGCGGCTTGCTGCCCACGGCGGCGTTGAAGTTCTCGCGGCCGATCGCTTTGTCTTCGGGGCTAAGGTACATGATGCTGTTCTTTCGTTTTTCTTCGCGCCGGCGGGGTGGCACGGGCATCTTGCCCGTGCTCCGGCCAGCACTGGCGAGACGCCAGTGCCACCCCCCGCCGATTTATATTCGGTGCTATTACGTCCGAACGCTCGGCGCTATTCCTTCCGGCGTCTCGTCGCTATCCGGGTCGAACCATTCCTTTTGGAACTCGATCCGCTTGCCTTCTCGGGCGGCGATGTTCGCGGTCAGGGCGATCACCGCGTCGCCCAGCGCGACCTTCGGACCGCAACGCGGCTGGTTTCGCGGATCGGGATGGCGGATGCACCAGGCCCAATGCTCCAACTCCTCGGTGTATCCGCGGCTGACTTTCACGGTGCCGTCCGCTTGAGTGGCGGTGGTCGGGCCGGCGCTGGCTTGGGTGTCGAGCACCGGGCCGGCGCCGGCGTCGGTAACCTTCACGTCATTGGTCTTGTCCGAATCATCGGCGATCAGCATGTCTTGCTCGCGTTCGAGGATCAACGTCCCCTTGGTCCCAAAGACCATCTCGCCGAAGCTGCCGAATCCGTTCCCGTTGATCGAGGCATATTGGACGCCGATTTTATTGCCTCGGGTCAACGGATCGTCGGGGTTGTAGCCGGGTGTGGGGAATTCGAGCAGGCAATAGACGTGGTCCTCGACGTCGCGGTCGGGTGGGAACAACGGCCGGTCGGCCGCCGCCGCCACGCTGAGCGGCATCTGCTTCTTGCCATCATGCATGGCGGCGATGAAGATGCTCGCCGCATCGAGCTGGTGGCTCCCTAATTCGGCCATCAACCCGCCGCCGGTCCGATCCCACAACCGCCAGCGGATCAGCTCCTCGATGGGCGGGCAGTCGTAAATCACCTTGCCCGAGGCGTCGGTGATTTGATTGCTCTGATAGCCGAACTTCTCGGCCGCTACGATTTTGTCGGCCAGTTGGGCCTCGACCTGTTCCAGCCGCAATCGGCATCGGTCCATAGCCGCCCCGTAAGCGGAACTCAGTTCCTTTCGATACTCCTTCCGCTTATCGAACAGCACTTTTGCCAGAGGATCCTTGGGCTTTACCTTTTTGGGCATCGGCTGCTGCCAACTGTCGCGGCCGGGCATGTTGCCGCGGTGCCACTGGGCGCGGATGTAGTGCAGATCGCCCAACAGGCCGCGGCGGATCGAATCGACGGCGTTCGCGTAGAGGATGTTGTAATGCCGCTGATGTCCGGTGGCCAGGATCATGCCGGTCTGTTTTGCCACCCGGGCCATGTCCTTGCACTCGTGGACGCTGTGGGCCATCAGTTTTTCGGTCATTACGTGCAGCCCTGCCTCCATCGCGTAGATTGCCGCCGAGGCGTGCAGGTGCAGCGGCAGGGCGATTATCACCGCCTCGACGCCGTCCTGTTTGGCGTTGTCAATTAGGTTTTCGTAGCCGCCGCTGTCGAGCTCATAGACCTTCACGTGCTGGCGGGCCTCGGTCTCGTTCTTCCAGCCGTATCTCGACAACAGCCCGGGCCGGACTTCCAACGCGGCGTCGCTGTAATGATCGCCGTGGAAGGCCCGCCAAATGCTGTATGGACGGATGTCGGCGATCGAGCGGACTTCGATGTAGTCGGGATTGATCGCGCCGATGAGCACGCTGCCCTCGTCGCCGGTGCCGATCACTCCGACCCGCAGCGGCGAGCCGAGCGATTTTTCGTAGCCGAAGTAGAAAGCGCCCAAACCGCCGCCGACCACCGCGCCCGTTGCCAGGGTTCCCAGGATGAAGTCGCGGCGATTGACGCCGGCCGATGCGGGTTCGATTTTCGGAGTTGGCTTCATGTTGTCATCGAAAGTGATTGTTTGTTGATTGATCCCCGGAAAAACGATGTCGAATCCGTTTAGCGGCCGCCGGTACGGCGGCCTGTGTTCCGCCGCAAGCCGCCGTGCCGGCGGCTGCTAAACGTGCGGCATTGTTTATTCCTTTCGCTCCTTGCGGCGGCGCCAGGCGGCGAACCATCGGTAGAGGAAGAAGTCGAGTCCTCCCCAGCGGCCCGCCGACGTGCAGGCGATTACCAGCAAGGCGAGCATTTCGATAAAATCCTTGTTGACCAACAGGGCGTGGCCGACGATGAAGCTGTCGGGCGGGTAAATACCCGGAAACGCCGGCTGCGTCATGACCACGAAGCACATGAACCCCGCTCCGCCCAACGCCGCCAGCGGCGTGCAGAGGCCCAACATCAGGCACAGCCCGATGGCCGTCAGTCCGTAGGTGACGGCGAAGTCGATCAACTCCATCCGGCTCCAGCGGAACGGATTCCAACTGGCCGCTGGGCTGCCGAGTTTCTTCTGCCCGTCGTCAAGCAGGCTGTAAAGCGTGTTCTCCAAGGCCCGCTCTTGATCCTCGATGTCTTTGATCCACACGTCGGCCTCTTGGCGGAGTTCCATCATCCGGTTCCAACGCCGCTGCTTCTGGAAGGGTGCGTCTTGCAGCCGCTCCTTGTCGTTCTCGAAGCGGTCGAGCGCGTCGAAGTAGGCATTGATTTTATCGACGTTCAACTCCAGGAACTTTTTGAGCCGGTTGTGAAACAGATTGCACGTCCGCTCCGCTTCGCGTTTCAGCATGTCGTGCGTGGCCACGGCCTCCTCATCGTCCGTGTCGGCCGGACGATAAAACTCGACGAAGTCGTCGCGGATGCGAAGCCATCGAGTGAAAACCTTGTCGCTGGGGATCTTCATCTTGCCGTCGGCGTCGATTTCGATCCGCAGCCGGTGGCGGCCGTCGATGTCCGGCACCATTGCGTAAAACAAGCCGGCCAACGGACCTTTCGCCTGAGTGAGAAACGGCTTGGCCGAAAACTCGTCGCGGTGATCGATTTTCCAGATTCCCTCGTAGAGGAAGTGACATCCGAGCGCCAACCGCAGCGTCACCAACATGACCACTGCCAGTGTGCCGATTTGGAACTGACGATTGCTCAGGGGAACCTCCTTTGCCTTCCGCGGCGATCAAACTTCTGAACGGATTGGGCCATCGTTGGGTGGGTGACGGACGTGCAACCAGGAGTAAGCGACCGTGCCTGATGAGTAGCGGCCGCCTGCTCGCTATATTAATTATATTATAATCGGTTTGAATTGTACCCGCCAGGGGCATATTCGGGCGTTGATTACCGGCCGTCCGAGTGTTGCGAGGCGGTTTTCCCTGGTTCCCACGCTCTGCGTCGGTGGCGGGGGGCAATGAGATTGACATTTCGCCGTAGCCTGTGCTAGCATTCAGGGATGGAGTTGGACCTGTCTGGCCATTTTGGAGATATGCTGGATGAGCGGGGAATCGCCCGCGATTGGGTCCAACGGGCGCTGGATGCGCCGGATTACACCGAGGAGCACGACGACGGCACACGACATTTTATCAAGCAGATTCCAGAGTTCGGAAACCGTTGGCTCCGCATCGTCATCAACATCGTCAAGCAACCGAACAAGGGCGTGACCGCCTTCTTCGATCGTCGGCTGAGGAGGAAGCATGAAAATTAAAGTTGACAAAGAAAACGACGCCCTCTACTTCCGTCTTGACGAGAAGCGGATCGTCGAGTCCGAAGAAGTCCGCCCCGGCGTGATTCTCGATTTCGACGAAAACGATCAAGTAGTGGGCGTGGAATTTCTCGGAATCTCCGCCCGGGCAACCGAGGAAGAACTTTCCTGCTTGCAGTTTCAGACTGTATGAGTGAGTAAGGACATCCTAATGCCGACAGTATCGTGGAGGAATGGAACCGGCGTTTTGGAGATCGAAACCATGCGGGCAACTGAAACTGTAACGGCCACCGGCATCGACACCACGGACGAAGCGCTAATCGTCCGCCTCGCCGGCCGCGAGGCGCGGATTCCCTGGGAGCAGTGTTCGCCGATCCTAGCCGCCGCCACCACGGAGCAACGCTGCAACGCGGAGCTTTCGCCGGGCGGCTATGGTATTCATTGGCCGCTGCTCGATGAGGATATTTCCATCGGCGGGCTGGTTGGATAAGCGGGTGTTTACACGGTAGTAGGGCAGTGTGAGGCCGGAAGAAGGAGATTTTCATCATGCTCACGAAGTACATCGAAGCCGCAATGCGGCACGCTCATTACGAAATACTTGCGGAAAACGAGGGATTTTACGGCGAGATACCCGAATGCCGGGGTGTGTACGCAAATGCAAGTACTTTGGAGCAATGTCGGGAAGAGTTGGCTGAAGTGCTTGAGGAATGGCTTCTCTTCCGCATCCATAAAAACCTTGTCCTTCCCAAGATCGACGATTTGGAGTTGAAGGTGGATAAGGAAGCTGTCGCCTAATGCCGCCCTTTGGCCCGATCTCCCGGAAAGAACTGATTCGTGCCCTTCGAGTCGCGGGCTTCGACGGCCCGTATTCAGGCGGCAAGCATCCCTTTATGCTCAAGGGCGATATCACTTTGACTTTGCCGAACATGCACCGGGGTGACATCGGAAGAAATCTGCTGGCTCGGATTCTCAGACAGGCGGGCATTTCACGGGAGCAATGGGAGAGACTTGGCTGAGCACGTTGGGAGCGGCGTCAGGTTTAGTGGCATCCCGGGGGTGCGATTATGGACTTCGTGGCTATCGACTTTGAAACAGCTAATGAGAAGCGGTCGAGTCCTTGTGCTGTCGGACTCGCAGTGGTCAAAAACGGAATCATTGCAAACAGGTTTGCATGGCTTATTCGTCCACCCGAGTTCCGCTTCAGTCGCCGAAACGTCGCGATTCACGGTATCACCCCAGAGGACGTTAAAAACGAGCCCGAGTTTCCCGAAGTCTGGCAGACAATTCGGCCCTACATCGAGAAGCGAACGCTTGTCGCGCACTCGGCGGCCTTTGACGTGGCTGTTCTGATGAGGACGTTGAGGTTCTATCACATCCCAGAGCCGGAGTTTCGATATCTTTGTACAGTTCGAGTGGCGAAGGCGGTTTGGCCAGCCATTGGCAGCTATACACTTAGGTCTGTCGCTACAATGCTCGGGATTTCGTTTGACCACCACGACGCCGCCGAAGATGCGTTCGCTTGCGCCGAAATCGCTAGGTGCGCATGTAAGCAGACCGAAAGCAGGTCGATCGACCAATTGGCCGAACGCTTGGGGATCACCTTCGGCAGACGGGTGGCGTGGCATAAGAAGAGAAAGGCGCCCGAGTTCTCGCCGTCCACGGGCGATCTCGACCCAACGCATCCGCTCTTCGGTCGTGTCGTCGTGTTTACGGGACCGCTTACCTCAATGGAACGAAGCGACGCAATGCAGCACGTATCAGACGTCGGTGGGCAGCCGGCGCGCTCGGTCACCAAAAAAACGGATTTTGTTGTCGTCGGCGGGAGCTACTTTGACGTGTATTCGCAAAAGACAACAAAACTGCAAAAAGCCGTGGAGATGGCGTCGAAGGGAATCGCGATCGACATCATCGGCGAGGATGACTTTCTCAAGTTGCTTGCCGATTGAGGGCGTTTATGTCGCCCAGCCATGCAAGAGCCATTCAAATTCCGCCTCACCTATTACCGTTACACCCAACTGTTGAGCCTTTGTCAGCTTGCTCCCGGCGTTCTCGCCTGCCATAAGGTAGTCGGTGTTCTTCGATACGCTGGATGCAGCATATCCACCATGCTGGGCAATCAGTTCTTGAATCTCCTCACGGTTGTATTTTGGGAAGGTTCCGGTCACAACCAGCGTCGTGCCATCCAATAGACGTGATTGGGAGGGTCTGGCTATAGACTCCATGCTCACGCCGACGCTCCGCAGGTCTTCGATCGTCTCCGAGCCGAACTTGCCGTGCAGAAAATCGTAGACGCTTTGGGCAATGATCGGGCCGATCTCGTTCGTCTCGCTGAGTTGCTCGACAGTGGCGAACATTAGTGCGTCGATCGAACCGAACCGCTCGGCCAACACGGTGGCCACCCGCGTACCCACGTGGCGGATCGACAACCCGTTCAACAGCCTGCCCAGGCCGCGATTTTGGCTGGCCTCGATGCCGTCCAGTAGATTATCGACCGACTTGCGGCCCATCCGTTCCAAGCCGAGTAGCCGGTCCTGCCGCTGTTCCAGCCGGTACAGGTCGCCGTAGCTTTGAACCAGCTTGTCGGCGACCAGTTGATCGACCAGCTTGTCACCCAGTCCTTCGATGTCCATTGCGTTTCGGCTGGCGAAGTAGCGGATGCGTTCCTTCACTTGGGCGGGACACTGGAGGTTCGGACAGCGGATGTAGACACCCCCGGAGTCCTTGACCAGCTTCCGCCCGCAGTCGGGACACTCGGTCGGGAAAACGAACTTCCGCGGCGAACCCTTGCGGAGATGCTTTTCCACGCGGACGATATGCGGGATAATCTTGCCCGCCTTCTCCACCACCACCACGTCGCCGGGCCGCGTGTCCTTCCGTTGGATCTCGTCGGCGTTGTGCAGACTGGCGCGGCTGACGGTCGTGCCGGCCAGTTCGACCGGCTCCAGATCGGCGACCGGGGTGATCGCGCCGGTCTTGCCTATCTGCACGCGGATGTCCAGCAGCCGCGTGACGGCCTCGTACTTCTCGAACTTGTAGGCGATCAACCAGCGGGGACTCTTCGACGTGCTGCCGAGCCGCTTGCGCTGGTCGAAGCGGTTGACCTTAAGCACCAGCCCGTCGATCTCGAAGTCCAACTCGTGCAGCCGCTCGATCAAACGCTCGCAATGCTCGACGGCTGTATCGAACGACGGAAAGCACTCGACGTAGGGCGTGGCCGCCAGGCCGTAGCCGCGCAGCTCGTCGAGGAACTCGATATGCGTCTTGGCCTTCAGCCCGCGGGTGTCGCCGGCGCCGTGGCAGAACAGCCGCAGCCGCCGCTCGGCGCAGACGCGCGGGTCGAGTTGCCGGACGCTGCCGGCGGTGACGTTCCGCGTGTTGGCAAAGGGCGGCTCTCCTTTCCGCTGTTGCGACTGGTTCAGCAGCACCAGGTCGGAGTTGGTCATGTAGATTTCGCCACGGACCTCCAACAGGGGCGGCGGATCGTTCTCCATAAAGCCGCGACCGTTGGTCGCGCCCCGGTGCGCGACCGACGGTCGCGGCTTTGTGCATAGCAGCCGTAGCGGCACGTCCTTGATCGTCCGCACGTTGTGTGTAATGTCGTCTCCCACCCGGCCGTTGCCGCGGGTGACGCCGTGGGTGAGCAGCCCATCCTCGTAGATCAACGAGACCGCCACGCCGTCTACCTTCAGTTCGACGACCCATTCGATCTGCTCGTCGGGCAACAGCTTCGCCACCCGGTCGCCGTACCTCTTCAATTCGTCGAGGCTGTAGGTGTTTTCAATCGACAGCATCGGCACGAGATGCTCGAACGGCATTAGCCCCTCGACGGGCCGGTCGCCGATGCGCTGGGTCGGACTGTCCGGCGTAATCAACTCGGGATGCTCGGCTTCGAGCTTCTTCAGCCGCTCGATCAGCCGATCGTACTCGAGGTCGGAAATCTCCGGGACCGCCTCGACGTAATACTTCCGGTCGTGGCAACCGATTTCCTCGCGGAGCCGGGCGATTTCGGAAGCGGCGGTGGACATGGCGAAATCCCGCGAATAGTTTTCAGTTGTCAGTTCGCTTGTTTAGCGGCTACGGCCACGCGTTCATTTCCCGGCCCGGCGTGGACGCCGGGGCTAAACTGATAACTGATAACTGATAACTGACAACTGACAACTATCCGTCACATCCGCACGCCGTCACGCAAACCTCGCTCATCCCACGGAGCGGATGCGGTATCAGACACAGAAACTTCAGCGGTCCGCCGCCGGTGTTGCGGAACTGATGCAACTGGTTCGGCGGCACGAATACGACACTGCCCGGCCGCAACGGGTGCTCGCGGTCCCCCTCCAAAACCGTGCCCGTGCCTTCGAGGATGAACACTTCATGCTCGTGGGCGTGCGCGTGCTTCGGCGTATGACCGCCGGGCGCGATATCGAACTGACGCATCGAAAAGCTCGGCGCGGCGTCGTCCGGGCCGATCAGACATCGCATCCGGCAGTTCGACGCCCCTTGCGTATCGACCGGCGCGGCCTCAATCTGTTCGCAGTGGATAACTTTCATGGCTATGATCCAAGCGCCGCGTGGACGCGGCGACTAAACGGGTTCCCGGTCCCCAGACCGATATTCTATCACAAGCGGCAGCGCAGAAAAAACCCCGAGGCAACGACTCCCAGCGCCGTATCGGCCTCCGCCAAGGAAGCCTCACTGTCGTTGTCCCCGAGGTCGTGACCGTCCACGGCCCGAGGGCCGCAAACGTCACGCCCCTTCTATAACATTGTTCGGTATCTTGTCAATGGGTGGGATAGGTTGGCAACCTGTCCTACGGGTTGTGCAACCTGCCGACCAACTCGACAAAACGCTCGCCGCGACGGCGATAGTTGCGGAATTGATCGGTGCCGGCACAGCCGGGCGATAGCACGATGGCCTCGCCCGACCGGCAACGCATCCAACACCACTGCAACGCCTCGTCGAGGGATTCCACGGCAATGCACGGGAATCGGCGGTCGATCGCGGCGACGCGCTCGAGCAATTTTTTGCGTACGGCGCCAAAAAACGCCGCTCCACGCGCGTGGCGGACGATTTCCGCAGCCAACGGCCCGAAATCGCACCCCTTGGCTGCTCCGCCGGCAAGCAACCAAACGTGTACGTCCAACGATCGCAATGCGGCGATGGTCGATTCCGGCGTGGTCGAGGCCGAATCGTTGTAGAACCGCCGGCCCGAAATATCCGCAACACACTCCAATCGCTGCGGTAGACCAACAAACCGCCGCAAACCCTGCCTCATTTCCCCATCTCCACACCCGGCAGCCATCGCGGCGGCGGCCGCACAGGCCGCGTTGATCCGATTATGCTCGCCCGGCACGGCCAGCGGCGGCAACGGGCTACTCCCCTCTCCCGTACATGGGAAAGGGATAAGGGAGGAGGGCAGAGGAACCAAGTGGCCTCGGACCAACGGCCGCCATGTTGCGACTTCAGCGTCCCGTGCGTTCAACACGGCGAAATCGTCGGGCGTTTGACCGGCCAGAATCCGCTGCTTGGCCGCCGCGTAGTCGGCAAAACTCCGATGCCAATCGAGATGGTTCGGCGTGCAGCCGGTCACCACGGCAATGTGCGGCGGTTTTGCGGCCTGGGAGAAATGCCGCAGTTGAAAACTGCTCAACTCCAACACGACCCAATCGTCGCGGCCGATTTGCGGCAATTGTTCCAGCAGACTGCCGCCGATGTTGCCGCCCAGAAACGTCCGACGTCCCGAAGCTCGAAGTATCTCGGCAATCATCGCGGCGGTGGTCGATTTGCCGTTGCTGCCGGTCACTCCGACGATCCGCGCCGGACAGTTTTCCATGAACAACTCGATTTCCGTGCGAAGCCTTGCGCCCGCTCGGCGGGCGGTATCGAGCCAAGGGCTATCGGGCCGCACCGCCGGATTCACGACGACCAGATCGGCATCTCGAAAATCCTCTTCGCTATGGCCGTCGAGATGCAACGCGGCGATCGGCACGTCGGCCAGTATCGCCAGCGAATCGGCCAAGGTCTTCTCGTCGGCCAGGTCCGTTATGGTGACGATTGCTCCTTGCCTTGCGAGCCATCGCGCCGCGGCGACCCCGCCGCCGAAATGCCCCAGCCCCATGATCGTCGCCCGCCGACCGCTATAGTCCGTATTCATATCCCAAGTAAACCGAGCGAGGATCGGATCGACAAGGGGTGTAAAGCGGGTAACCGCGGCTATCGTCTTACCGCCCGCCAGCATGGCGTCGGCGTCCCGCAGCATCCGCACAATCTGCTCTGGGCTATGTCGCTTTTATCGTCGTGATATCGAGAGTCCTCCTCGCCCCACCTCACGTGAACGGTTACGGCGCATAACGAAGCCCCCGAGCCTGATTGGCTTCGGGGGCTTGTTGTGAATGAAAAATCCGGCGACACCTACTCTCGCACTTTTGGTACTACCATCGGCTCCGAAAGCTTAACTACCGTATTCGGGATGGGAACGGGTGTGGCCTTTCGGATATAGTCACCGGAAAAGAGCGGTTGTCCCAACAGTGAAGGGACAAAACGCTGGAAGTTTCCAGTTATCAGTTTTCAGCAGTCAGTTTTTGAGTGACAAGAACTGACGACTGACAACTAGTTTGGTTGTGATAATGAAGTGACATCCTAAAGTGGGCCTTAGGAGCGTTGAATACATGCGGCCAAGCATTCGCCCGTTAGTATCGGTTAGCTGAACGCATTACTGCGCTTACACATCCGACCTATCAACCTGGTAGTCTTCCAGGGGGCTTTCGGGGTAAATACCCCAACGAAACCTAATCTTGGAGAGGGCTTCACGCTTATATGCTTTCAGCGTTTATCCTTTCCGTACATAGCTACCCAGCCGTGCCGCTAGCGCGACAACTGGAACACCAGAGGTACGTCCTTCTAAATCCTCTCGTACTAAAGAAGAACCTCCTCAAGTTTCGTGTGCCCACAGTAGATAGGGACCGACCTGTCTCACGACGGTCTGAACCCAGCTCACGTACCACTTTCATTGGCGAACAGCCAAACCCTTGGGAGCTTCTCCACCCCCAGGATGTGATGAGCCGACATCGAGGTGCCAAACCGCTCCGCCGCTATGGACGCTCGGGAGCGATAAGCCTGTTATCCCCGGAGTACCTTTTGTCTGATGAGCGATGGCCCTTCCATACGGAACCACCGGATCACTAAGCCCTACTTTCGTATCTGCTCGACTGATAAGTCTCGCAGTTAAGCACTCTTCTACCTTTGCGCTCGACGCCTGATTGCCAACCAGGCTGAGAGTACCTTTGGACTCCTCCGTTACTTTTTTGGAGGAGACCGCCCCAGTCAAACTGCCCAACTGGAACTGTCCTTCGCCCGGATTCACGGGACGAAGTTAGAACTAAAATATGCCCAGGGTGGTATTTCAAGGTTGGCTCCACCGATGCTGGCGCACCGGCTTCAACGCCTCCCACCTATCCTACACAAAACATATCACAGCCCAATACCAGCCTACAGTAAAGGTTCACGGGGTCTTTCCGTCTAGCTGCGGGAACGTGGCATCTTCACCACGGCTACAATTTCACCGGGTCACTGGTTGAGACAGTAGAGCTGTCGTTACGCCATTCATGCAGGTCGGAACTTACCCGACAAGGAACTTCGCTACCTTAGGACCGTCCAATTTGTTACTCATCCTTCCGAAGAGATTCATCGGGATGGGCCGGGGCGTTTCCGCCCGGCTCTACAGGTCGCCCTGCAGATCGGACTATATCATCCTCAACTCCCACGGAGGAAGTCAAGGTTCGGCGTGTAGTCTCTGGGGATTCCGTTGTCTCGAATGCCGTCAGAATCATGTCCTCGGAGTATTTGCGTTTGCCGCCGTCATTCATCTTCCGCCGCAACCGCAACAACTTGGCGATGCCGTCCTTGTTGAGGTGCGCGCCGCCGGCCATCATCTCCGCCATTTGCGAGAAGATCGCAAAATCGCGTTTCTTCTTTGCGGATAGAAAACCGAAGCGTTTGAAGAAGGGAACGACGTTTTCCCGGATTGCGTTGAGGTTGTTTACCTCAAACATCCAAACATCATTGTCTTTGTAGCGAATGGTGCCACACGTCAGGTGTCGTTTCAGAAGCGCCAGAATAACGCGGTCTTTTTGGGACACGTTCAGGCACAACGACACTTTCCAAGGCAATTTATAGTCCGGACGACGGCGAAAGGTCAGATGAAAACTGCCTTCACCGTCCACGAAACCGGCAAAATAGTACCCAAGGGCATCTGGAATCTGATCGACTTTGAACACAACGGCCTTTCCTGCTGATTGTCTGCACCGAACGGATTGTCACTGCCTGTTTGGTCCCGCGAACCGGTGCGTTGCACGCACGCTACGCGGACAGGGATCAGGCGAGTACCGTCGGATACTCAGGTTTTCCAGCATATAGCCGAATTTTACAACTACGAGTGGTTCATAGTTACGGCCGCCGTTTACCGGGGCTTCGGTCGCGAGCTTCACCTTACGGCTAACCCTCTTCCTTAACCTACCGGCACCGGGCAGGCGTCAGACTCTATACATCCTCTTACGAGTTGGCAGAGTCCTGTGTTTTTGATAAACAGTCGCAGCTCTCGATTTACTGTGACCCCCAGGAGCGTGAACCCCCGAGGGCACCCCTTATTGCGAACTTACGGGGTCATTTTGCAGAGTTCCTTAACCAGTGTTCTCCCGAGCGCCTTAGACTACTCGTCTCGCCTACCTGTGTCAGTTTTAGTACGGTCGCTGGAGCTTCAACCTTTAGGAGCTTTTCTTGGACGTCATTCAGATGACTTCACGAACGTAAATGCGTTCGGTCCCGGCTCTTGGCTTGCGAGGGCGGATTTGCCTATCCCTCACCTCAAGACGGTCCACGGACATTTCTACTCGTACCGCTCACCCTCCAGACGCCGTCCCTCCATCAGTCCACTCCGGCGGCGCAGGAATATTGACCTGCTGTCCATCGTCTACGCCTTTCGGCCTCGACTAAGGTACCGGCTAACCCTGGGCGGAATTACCTTCCCCAGGAAACCTTAGGCTTTCGGCGGGCAGGATTCTCACCTGCCTTATCGTTACTCATTCCGGCATAATCACCTGAAGACCCCAACACCGCTCCTCACGGTACGGCTCGTATCTGGTCTTCAGCGCTCTCCTACCATTGTCAGCAATCAGTTATCAGTTTTCAGTTGTCAGTTTTCAGTCCCACGATCAAGGACTGATAATTGACAACTGATAACTGATAACTGACCACTTTCAATCCACTGCTTCGGCGTCGGGCTTACTCCCGTTCATTATCGGCGCAGAACTGCTCGGCCAGTAAGCTGTTACGCACTTTTTAAATGATGGCTGCTTCTAAGCCAACATCCTGGCTGTCTCGGCAATTCAACTTCCTTAGTGACTAAGCCCAACTTCGGGGCCTTAGCAGGTGGTCTGGGTTGTTTCCCTCTCGTCCGTGAAGCTTATCCCTCACGGACTGACTCCTGAGATAGTCGCACCGGTATTCGGAGTTTGGTTCAGGAGGGTAGTCTGGGAAGACCCCCAACCCGATTCAGTATCTCTACCCCCGGTGCGTAGTGGCTCAAGGCTAGCCCTAAAGCTATTTCGGAGAGAACGAGATATCTCCAGGTTTGGTTAGACTTTTACTCCTCCCCACAGCTCATCCCCTAACTTTTCAACGTTAGTGGGTTCGGTCGTCCAGGGATTTTTACATCCCCTTCCACCTGGCCATGGGTAGATCACCTGGCTTCGCGTCTACCACCTGCGACTAATTCGCCCTATTAAGACTCGCTTTCGCTACGGCTCCGCACCTTAAGTGCTTAACCTTGCCACAAACGGTAACTCGCCGGCTCATTATGCGAAAGGCACGCAGTCACCCATTGAATCCCGCCGAAGCGGAAAACCATAGGGCTCCCACAGCTTGTAGGTACATGGTTTCAGGTTCTTTTGACTCCGCTAACAGCGGTTCTTTTCATTTTTCACTCACGCTACTTGTTCGCTATCGGTCGCTGAGTAGTATTTAGCCTTGGGAGGTGGGCCTCCCGGAT
>JAUWPQ010000315.1 GCA_030611515.1 Planctomycetota bacterium
CGGCGGAGGCGACGACGGCTCGTATTCGCTGCAACCGACAAACCAAACGGTCACCGCAATCACACAAATGCAATAGCCGACGGATGTTTTTTGCTTACCCATCGCTCGCACTCCTTTTCTTGTGCTGTATTCGCATGGAAGGAGCAACTATTTCGGACTTGCCGCATTTCCCCTCGACATCCGCCGCCACGAGCCGGAACTTCCAACTTTGCATCTCGTCCAACGCCGCCCGGCGGGTAAGGTCGTAATCCAGCGGCGTAATCGTCACCTTCCCCTTGGCCAGCGCGGAGAGGTCGGTTTCGTGGCCGGGGACGCTTTGCGGCGGGCCGCCGGTCAGCCAGTAATAGTCGCGCCCCCAAGGATCGACCCGCTTCTCGAAGCTGTCGCCGTAGCGGGTCACGTTCATCGGCACGATGCAGACCTCCGGCTCGCCGCAAAGCGCGGCGGTGGGCACGTTCAGATTGTACAGTTGCGGCTTGGGGGTCTCGTTCTCCAGGATTTGGCGGATGATTGCGCACGCCAGCCGGGCGGCACGATCGTAGCGGGCGTGTTCGTCGAACTCGAGCGAGACGGCCACGCTGGTGATGCCGAAAAAGGCCCCTTCGATGGCCGCGGCCACCGTGCCCGAGTAGAGAACGTTGATCCCGGCGTTCAGTCCGCCGTTGATGCCGCTGACGACCATATCCGGCAGGCGGGGACAGAACTGCTGGACGCCGATCTTCACGCAGTCGGCCGGGCTACCCTCGACGGCCCAACCCCAGCGACGGTCGTCGCCGGGGCCATTGTCGTGGCGGAACACTTCCTTGACGATCAGCGGCGAGAGGTACGTGATCGCGTGTCCGACGCCGCTCTGTTCGGTGGCCGGGGCGACGACCACCACCTCGCCAAATGTGCGTAGTTCCCGTTCCAGCGCCGCCAGTCCGGGGGCGTAAATGCCATCGTCGTTGGTCAGTAGGATAAGCATAAAGACATCATATCCACCCTCTTTGGGCGAGGCAATGGTCGGCAAGTTCTCCCGCGAAGGTTTGCTTGACGCCTACGAGTAGAAGCTCTATGGTGGTATAGATGGGGGTGAAGGTCTATGTCGCTGAAATTTGAATGGGATTCAGGCAAGGCAAAGAGCAATTTGGCGAAGCACGGCGTCTCATTCGACGAGGCAAGCACGGTTTTTCAGGATCCCTTGTCCCTCACTATCGGTGATCCGTTGCACTCCGCCGACGAGGAGCGATTTGTCCATATTGGGCATTCGTGCCATAATAGATTGCTGGTGGTTGTGCATACGGATCGAGGTGGCCGGGTAAGAATCATCAGTGCAAGAGCGGCGACAAAAAGGGAGAGAAGAAATCATGAAGAAAATGCGCAATGATCCCGACTTGCTCGAAGAATACGATTTCAGCGGCGGAGTCCGCGGAAAGTACGCAAAGAGGTATGCCAAGGGCACGAATGTCGTGGTTATCGACCCCGACGTCGCAAAATACTTTCCCGATCACGAATCGGTCAACGAATCGCTCCGCGGTTTGGTGTCGATCATCAAGAGACAAACGAAAAAGAGGGTGAGGTGAGAAGATAGCGTCGGCCCTTCTCGCCTCCGATGAATTGCGACATTTTTGCGGCTCCCCGTCCCCCCCTGGCCAACCCTCTTCGGAAGTTCTATAATCCGGGGTTTCCCCCGGAGGGTGGACAATGAAGAGGTTGGCCGACGAAAAGGTCCTGGTTCTTGATTTTGGCTCGCAATACGCACAGTTGATAGCCCGGCGGGTACGTCAGCAACACGTCTACTGCGAGATCGTCCGGCACGACATCACGGCCGCTCGCATCCGCGAGCTGGCACCGCGGGGGTTGATCCTCTCGGGCGGACCGGCCAGCGTCTACGAGTCGGGCGCCCCGAAGTGCGACGCGGAGATTTTCAACCTCGGATTGCCCGTGCTGGGGATCTGCTACGGGATGCAACTCGCCTGCCAGGCGTTGGGCGGAGAGGTCCATAACTTTCCCGCGCGTGAATACGGCCGTGCCCATTGCCGCGTCACTCGGGCGAACGAACTGTTGGCCGGCGTGCCCGACGAGATCGACGTTTGGATGAGCCACGGCGATCAGGTCGCCCGAGTCTCCGACGACTTCCTGTCGTTGGCCGCCACCGATACCTGTCCGGTCGCGGCGGTGAAACACCGGCGGCTGCCGATCTACGGTTTGCAGTTTCATCCCGAGGTGACACACACTCCGCAGGGCGGCAAGATCATCGGCAACTTCCTGAAGAACATCTGCGGCTGCACGGGTACGTGGCGGCTAGGCGATTTCGCCCGCGAAACGATCGAATGTGTTCGCCGGCGCGTGGGCGAAGGGCAGGTAATCTGCGGGCTGAGCGGCGGGGTCGATTCGTCGGTCGTCGCCGCGCTGCTGGCCGAGGCCGTCGGACCGCGGCTCTCCTGCATCCTGGTCGACAACGGCCTGCTCCGCAAAGACGAAGGGGAATCGGTCATCCGCGAGTTTTCCGACCACTTCAAGACCGATCTGCACGTGGTCAAGGCCGAGGATAAGTTCCTCGCGGCGCTGGCCGGGATCGTTGATCCGCAGGAAAAACGCCGGCAAATCGGCCACGCCTTCATCGAGTGTTTTGCCGACGAGGCGGCGAAGATCGCCGGCGCGCGGTTCCTGGCACAGGGGACGCTTTACCCGGACGTGATCGAAAGCGGCGGCTCGCGCGATGGGCCGGCGGCCACGATCAAACTGCACCACAACGTCGGCGGCCTGCCGAAGGATATGGCGTTCGAGTTGATCGAACCGCTCCGCGACCTGTTCAAGGACGAAGTCCGCACACTGGGCGAGCAGTTGGGACTGCCCGAGGACATCGTCTGGCGGCATCCGTTCCCCGGTCCCGGGCTGGCCGTCCGCTGCGTGGGCAAGGTGACCCGAGAGCGGCTCGACGTGCTCCGCGAGGCCGACGCCATCGTGGTCGGCGAGATCAAAGGGGCCGGGCTGTATCGCAAGACCGCCCAGGCGTTCGCCGTCTTGCTGCCGGTGCAGAGCGTGGGCGTGATGGGCGACGCCCGGACATACGACGACGTGGTCGCCGTCCGCTCGATCGACACCGAGGACTTCATGACCGCCGACTGGAGCCATTTGCCCTACGATCTGCTGTCCCGCATCTCGACGCGCATCATCAACGAAGTGGACGGGGTCAATCGCGTGGTGTACGACATCAGCAGCAAGCCGCCGGCAACGATCGAGTGGGAATAGCGGAAATGCAAATTGCAAAACAACGTTTAGCCGCCGCGTCCACGCGGCGTTTATTCGGATGACAAAAAAATCGAACCAAAACGACGCGACTCAACTCAACTTCGAGGACGCCCTGAAACGGCTTGAGGAAATCGTTCATGCCCTGGAGGAGGGCGACGTTGGACTCAGCGAAGCGCTGGAGAAGTACGAGCAGGGGGTCAAGCTGCTGCGGCAATCTTATGAGTTGCTGCAAAAGGCCGAGCGGCGGATCGAGCTGCTCAGCGGCGTCGATGCCGAGGGGAACCCGATTGCCGAGCCGTTCGACGACACGGCCACGATTGACGTGGAAAAAGGCGGCGTTCGTCGCGGCCGACGGCGCTCGTAGGAGATCAGTCGTCCGGCGGGTGGGGTTTATGACGTAGATTCGGGGGTGTCGGTATGGACGGACCGTGGCGAACGTCGTAAACTGAGGGGTCGGAATACGATTGGCCGTTTAGCGGCTATCTCATAA
>JAUWPQ010000080.1 GCA_030611515.1 Planctomycetota bacterium
AAAGCCCTACGCCGATGGATCTTGCGGAACGAATTATTGACGATTACCCACATCTGGTCGCTCCCACGAAAAATTATCAACTTGACCAAAAGCCTCGTGACAATGGCCACGTAGCAAAGCCCTTTTCTCAGAAAGTGCAGACAGTTGTATGCCGGCAGTATAATGAGCGGCCTCATGTCTCACCTGCTCTCTTTTCGCGCGTATTTCCGTCGTTTGCGCGACGTGTCGCCCGCCAGTGTACCACCTCCACATCACGACCTTGGCGAGCCAATCTAACTGTCATAATGATGCCAGGGATGATTAATGCTGGAACCACTGTCATGCTCAACGTAACCATAAAACACAGACAAATATTTAGAGAGAACACTCCTAGCAAAGCGAGAATACAAATTAGACAAGGGAACACTCCGACACGCAGTAGCCACCCAGATACTCGGCTATGAATGTGATGATTGCTCCCCCTGGTTTCCCACTGGAGGCCTTCGACCTCAGGCTCAATAAACACCTGGATGTATGCACCCACTCGAAGTACCGCTTTCGTACATCTGGTCTTTTTTACCCAAAGAACATAAAGAATCAGTATTGCGCCAAAAACCAGGAAGGCGTAAGAGTCTATGCTATGAGCCGCCAGTGTGACACCAAATACCACAAGGGCAAGATTCTCGTTCTTCTGGCCCGCTTCCATGTAGTACCGTATCTCAGATCTTAGTTCCTTGTACTCATCAATAATGTGTGACATGGAATGATGGCCTCCCTTTTTTGTTTCAGCTGCGGGCATTCCGGCTGTGGCAGCGCACAGTCAAGTAGGTCAGGTATCCCGTACCTGACACCATACGGCAAACGTGATAAATCGTCAGGTATGGGATACCTGACCTACTGACCGCCTTCGACTACTTACACCATAATCTTGTTCGTCGGGGACTTGTCAAGAGAGCCGTCGATTGGAAGTGGTCGAGTGCTCGATACTATTTGGTCGATCCTCCGCAACAATACACCGGTTTACCGACCGTTCATAGCCTGCCAGCCGAATGGCTCAACGAACCGGATTAACCCGTCCCACACGGCACTGCTGGACAAGCCAGCAGTGGCACCCTTTTTCAACAGGCCTTAGCGCAACTCGCCCGCGGCGGTGGCCAGGATGTCGAAAAGGTCTTCCAGCCGGTCCTCGTCGACTCCTGAAAAGGCGATGCGGATGTCGCGGTCGCCGTTGGCGATCACGCCCACGCCGTGCTTCTCCAGCAGGTGCTTGCGGTACGCCTCGGCGTCGATGCCGTTGAGCTTCACGCACATGAAGTAGCCGGAGTTGAAGGGGTACGGCTCCCAGACGTCGGCGAACTTGGGCGAAGCGATAATCTGCTGGACCTTTTTCGCGCGGGCCTCGATGATTTCGTTTTTCTCTTGCCGCTCGGCGTCGATCGATTCGCTTGATAGGGCCTTGGCCAAGATCGACTGTGCCGGGTGCGAACAGTTGGAGACGACGCTGCGGATGGCCCCGGCCGTCTTTTTCTCCAACGCCTGGTAGAGCGCCTCGTCGCTGGTCGCGGCATGGGCGGCGAACGTGAGCATCCCGGAGCGGAACCCCCAGACGAAATCCTCCTTGGTCGCGGCGTCGGCCTTGACGGCCAGCAGCCGTGGATGGCATCCGGCCAATCGGGCGAAGATCGACTCGGTCGCAAGCCCTTCGCCGTAGAAGAGGCCGAAGTAGGCGTCGTCGGCCACCACGATCAGGTTGCGCCCGGCATGGGCCGCCTCGTACAGCGCCGCCGTAATCTCGTCCATTTCCGCACTGGTGATGGAGTAGCCGGTCGGGTTGTTGGGAAAGTTGAGGATGACAATTGTTTTCGAGCCTTCCGGCCGAGCGTCCAGGGCCGCGCGGAGTCCCTCGACGTTGAACCCGCCCTTGGCGTTGAACAGTGGATACAGAGCGAGTTGCGCCCGGCGGCGGACGCCGAATATCAATTCGTAGTTCTCCCAGAATTTGTCCGGCAGCAGCACCACGTCGCCTCGTTCGACGAACAGGTCGCCGACTATGCTCAGGGCGTGGGTCAGGCCGCAGGTGACGACCGGGTTGGAAAAACTCTTGCCCACCAGGCTGGGGTTCTTCCGCAACAAGTCCTCGCGCCATTTTTTTCGCAGGTCGGTCCGTCCGGTGGCCGGCGCGTAGGGCAGCACGTCGGCCGGGTTTAGCTCGTTGAAGAACCGCATGACGGAGGGCAGCGACATCGGCTCGCCCCCTTCTCGTGCGATGCCGAGCGTGGCGTTGTAACGAGTGGCCTTCTCTCGCGCCTCGGCGCCTTGGGCCACGATGCCCTTGGGGAAGAACATTCGCTTGCCGAGATCGGAGAGCATTTCGTACAGGTGCGGGTTCTCGCGCTGGATGACCTCGTTCAGTTCGGCCGCCAGTGGCCGGACCTCGTTGCCCGGCGCGAGCAGACGAAACGGCGTCTTCAACCGCCGCCGGAGTCCTTCAAGCTCCTCGCGCAACGCGGCGGGGAAACGGTCGCCGAACTGCTGGAAAAACGCATCGATCCGGTCGGCCTCTTCGAGCCAATCGGCCCGTTCGACGGCGAACAGTTTGTCGAGACTTTCGCGGGAAACGTCCAGTCCGGTCAGGTCCAGGCTGTCCGAGGCGGGTACGTAGCCGATGGGCGTTTCGACGGCTTCCGCCTCGCCCCGACAGCGGTCGAGGATCCATTCGATCACCCTTAGGTTTTCTCCGAACCCCGGCCAGAGGAATTTTCCGTCCTCGCCGACGCGGAACCAGTTGACGTGGAAGATTTTCGGCGGATGGGCCATCCGTTCGCCCACGTCGAACCAGTGCTGGAAGTAGTCGCCCATGTGGTAGCCGCAGAAGGGGAGCATGGCCATTGGGTCGCGGCGGACTTCGCCGTGCTTGCCGTACTGCGCGGCGGTCCGTTCGGAGGCCATTGTCGCGCCGACGAAGACGCCGTGCCGCCAGTCGTACGACTCGAAGACCAGGGGGGCCAATTGTGCCCGGCGGCCGCCGAAGATCAGCGCCGAGATCGGCACGCCTCGCGGGTCGTCGACCAGCGGCGAGCAGGAGGGGCATTGAGCTACCGGGGCGGTGAAGCGGCTGTTCGGATTCGCGCCGAGGATGGGCTTGCCGTTCTCATCTTTCATTCCCGGCTTCCAGGGCCGGCCCTGCCAATCGTAGCCCTCGTCCGGCGGCGGTCCTTCGCCCCCTTCCCACCACACGGTGTTGTCCTTGGACAGCAGAACGTTCGTGTAGATGGTGTTTTTCTCGATCGTTTTGAGCATGTTGGGATTGCTCTCGGAATTGGTGCCCGGCGCGACGCCGAAGTATCCCGATTCCGGGTTGATTGCCCTCAGACACCCCTGGTCGTCGACCCGCATCCAGGCGATGTCGTCGCCGACGGTCCAGATTCGATAGCCCTTTACCCTCAACCCCTCGGGCGGAACCATCATGGCCAGGTTGGTTTTGCCGCAGGCGCTGGGGAAGGCGGCGGCGACGTACTCGGTCCTGCCGGCGGGGCTTTCGATGCCGAGGATCAGCATGTGTTCGGCCATCCAGCCCTCTTGCCGGCCGAGATAGCTGGCGATGCGCAGGGCGAGGCACTTCTTGCCCAACAGGACGTTGCCGCCGTAGCCCGAGCCGACGCTCCAAATGGCATTGTCCTCGGGGAAGTGGAGGATCAGCCGTCGATTGAGGTCCCGCTCGGCCTTGCCGTGCAGACATTTCGTGAACTCGCCGTCGGCACCGAGACATTCGAGCACTTTTGGCCCGACGCGGGTGACGATGCACATGTTCCGCACCACGTATATGCTATCGGTCAGTTCGACGCCGATCTTGCTGAAGGGTGAGCCGATCGGCCCCATCGAGAAGGGTATCACGTACATCGTGCGTCCCTTCATCGAGCCGGCGAAGATTTCGCCCGCCCGGCGGTATCCGTCCTCGGGCGACATCCAGTTGTTCGTCGGCCCGGCGTCATCGCGCCGGTTGGTGCAGATGTAGGTCAAGTTTTCGGTTCGGGCAACGTCGTTGACCGCCGTGCGGTGATAGACGCAGCCGGGCAATTTTTCCTGGTCGAGTTGGATCAACTCCCCGGTGGCGAAGGCCTCCCGTTCGAGCCGTTCCCGTTCCTCCTCCGATCCGTCGATCCAAACAATCCGCTCCGGCTGGCACATTTGTGCCATTTCCTCGATCCACTGCTGCAAATGAGGATGCTGATTCACGTTACTGACAACGCCTTTCCATAAGTAGTTATCTTTGTGGCACAGCCGCCCTCGGCTGTGTAATTCACTCTGCACAGCCGAGGGCGGCTGTGCTACATTTTGTTGAAATACAAGTGGTTTCCAGCCCGAGTATCCGGTCACCGGCGGACGTTTCCGCCGACTTGTTAATAATAAGCATAAGTATTGCTGGAATCAGGGGGGATTTCAAGATGGTCCGAGAAAGTACGTTATTTAGCCCGCCGCGAATACACGGCGGTGCCCCCGGTGGCGTTTCTCCCACCGTGATCCACGCTGGCCCCCGGTGTATTCACCGGGGGCTAAATCGGTGGGTGGCACGCACAACGGACAGTTTCGACCGCAATAAGTTACAGCATCGCGTCGGCGAATTCTGTTTTTAGTGCCGTGAGGGCCTTCTGTCCGTCGCGGCCGTCGACCACCACGTTCACGCAGACTTCGCTGGTGCTGATCATTTCGACGTTGGTTCCCGCGTCGGCCAACGACTGAAATATCCGGGCGACCACGCCCGCGTGGCTCCTCATGCCGACGCCGAGCACGGAGAGTTTCGCCACGCTGGGATTGTGTTCCGGCGGCGGGCAGCCGAGCGCCGCGGTCAGTTCCGTGGCCGCTTTTAGGGTTTGAGGCAATTGCTCGCGCGGTACGGTGAGTGAGATATCCACCCGCTTCCCGCGCCCCATGCTCGGCACGATCATATCGACGACCACTCCGGCCTCGGCAAGCTCGTCGAAGGTTCGGGCGGCAAGCCCCGAGGAGTCGGGCAAGCCGAGAAACGTTACCCTCGCCTGCGACCGATCGAGTTGGATGTCCTCGATAATCAGCTTTTCCATCCGTTGGAGTCGGGCGACCAGTTCGGCGCCGCTGGGCTTGATCGGTGCAGGGACGGGGAGTGCCGCTCGATCGTCGCCGACGGGAGGCGGCACGTGAAGCTCGAACGTATCGTGGACCGCCCGAAGCGCCTCCTGTGCGAACTCGCGTGCAACCACCACGGAAATCTTTATCACGCTGGTGGTAATCAAGTCGATATTGATTCCCTTTTCGGCCAAGGTCCGAAACATCATTCCGGCCACACCGGGCCGAGTCGCCATGCCGAGGCCGACGACGGAGATTTTCGAGACGTTTTCGTCGCAACTGTATCCCTCGGCGCCGAGTTCCTTGACGGCCTCCTCGACTGCCCGCAGGGTGCCGGGCAGATTTTCGCTGAAGACGGTAAACGAGAGATCGGTCCGACCGTCGGCGGCTTCGTTCTGCACGATCATGTCCAGGGCGATGTTTCTCGCCGCCACGCGAAAAAAGACGCTCATCGCGGCGCCGGGGCGGTCGGGAATGCCCAAGACCGTAACGCGGGCCTCGTTCTTCACCATCGCCACGCCGCAGACCGCCTTGTCCGGCGTTTCCGGCTCGCGGACGATCATTGTGCCGGGACTGTCGCTGGAACTGCTCCGCACGTGAATCGGGACGCCGAACTTTTTTGCGAACTCGATGGAGCGGCCGTGCATGACGCCCGCCCCCGCGGTGGCCAATTCGAGCATCTCGTCGTAACTGATCCGCTCCACCCGTCGGGCGGCGGGGACGACTCGCGGATCGGTGGTGTAGACGCCGTCGACGTCGGTGTAGATTTCGCAAGCCTCGGCGCCCAGCACCGCCGCGAGGGCGACGGCCGTGGTGTCGCTGCCGCCGCGTCCCAGGGTGGTGATGTTCGCCGACTCGTCGATCCCCTGAAATCCGGCCGCAATGACGATGTTCCCCTCGTCCAACGCCTGGCGGACCCGTTCGGTCGAGATCGAGCGGATGCGGGCCTTTGTATGGATGCTGTCGGTGATGATGCCGATCTGAGAGCCCGTCAGGCTGATGGCCCCACGTCCGAGCGAATGTATGGCCATTGCCATCAACGCCACGCTCATCTGTTCGCCGGTGGACAGGAGCATGTCCATTTCCCGGTCGGGTGGGTCGTCGGTGATTTGCCGGGCCAATTCGATCAACCGATCGGTATATTTTCCCATCGCGCTGACGACCATAACCACCTGATGGCCATCGCTTTGGGCACGAATGGCCCTCCTCGCCGCGGCGAGGATTTTTTCGCTATCGGCCACGCTGGTGCCGCCAAACTTCTGAATAATGATCGACATTGGAAAACAAGGAATACCAGTGGTCGCGGTTGGCATTGTCGAGAACCCAAACATAATAATTGATTCACCGGCCGGATTCCAGACGGCCGAAAATACTCTTACGGGGGGGCAACGTGGAATCAATTCGGACGCGCTCCTATTCGCGCCATAACTCCGGCAGGTATAATTTATTATCCGAGGCTCTTATGCTCGACGAAGGAAGGGTGCGGTCACGCCACCCAAACGGTGTGAAAGTGGACATCGGAAGGAGAGGTCAGTTAGTGGATTACCACCACGTCGAGCGGCTTTTTGACATGATTGTGGAGTATTTCCACAATAAACCTCCGCCCGAGGAGAGCAACGCTTCCGGGGAGTGGGTCAAGGTGCGCGATGGTCTGCAAGGGGCGGAACACTGCATTCGAGTACTCACCCCCGAGGAGTTCGAGGAGTGGCACCATTGCGTACCCGTGCCGGTGATGGTCAACCAGGACCGTAAGCCCGTGGCTTTTTGCAGCCACGAGGGCCTCTGGTGGGTAATCTACGAGGACACCAAAGAGAGCGAAGTCATCGCGGCCTTCGAGCGGTGCTTCGAGGGGTGACGCTCGATGTGGGACAATTTATCCTGTTATCCGGTCCCTGGAGTTATTAACTGGAATTATCGCTCGGAAGTTCGTTTTTTCCGGAAGGATTACATGTGGACATATTCATCCGCATTAAGCGCCTCGTTGTTGCCGGGCGAGTGATTTTTACCGAGAAGGCGGAAACGGAGATGGCCGCCGAGGAACTGACTCCGGAATTGGTATATGAATCCATCCTTAATGCGCCAACCGTGTTCAAGGTTCTCCGTTCGCGCAACCCACACACGAACCGCTCGGAAAAATTATTCGTCATCAAGGGATTAACTTTCGACGGTCTCGACATTTACACAAAGGGAAAAATCCTGACGAAGGAAGGAGCGGATGTGTTTTATGTCCTCATCTCATCCAAAAGAAACACCGATTTCTGAACCGTTACCTTGTTCGGAGTGCGGTAAGACAAAGGTGGTCTCCGTCGTCGAAACCTGTCGCTTGTCCGACGGGTTGACGGTCAAAAAGCTCCATCACTTCCGCTGTCAATCCTGTGACGCCCGGTTTTTCGACAATGCAGCAATGCACCGTATTCAGCAAGAGCGATCCGGGCATTCCGTGGAAGCGGCGCGTTAGCGGATATCAGGCACAAGCATAATCTATTGTCAGCGGAAACGCTGTCATCCTGAGCGGTTGAGTCACTTAGGCAAGCCGATGCCGAACCGCCGCCAAGCGTCGGGCGGTGGGGCCACGAACTCCAACTCGACGCCGGTCGTGGGATGCGAAACGACCAGCCGGCGAGCGTGCAAAGCTATGCCGTCGGGAAACTGTACGCTGCCGCCATACTTCCGGTCGCCGACGATCGGATGGCCGCGATGGGCCATCTGCAAGCGAATCTGGTGCTTCCGGCCGGTTTCCAGACGCACTTCCAACAACGAGTATCCCCGTTGCACGGACAGCCGTTGGTACGAAAGCCGTGCTTCTTTCGCGCCCGGCAGCGTGGCGCCGACGACGTGCATGCGGCGATGGCGCTCATCCTGGCCGAGCCAATCGACGAGGTTTTCCGAGGCCGGCTCGACCGTGCCCTCGACCAGCGCCCAATAAAGCTTGTCCACCGCATGGGTTCGGAACTGCTCGGTCAGACGCCGCGCGGCCTTCGACGTGCGGGCCAACAACAGCACGCCGCTGGTGGGAGCATCGAGCCGGCTCATCACGCCCAAATAGACGTTGCCCGGCTTCCGGTATCGACGCTTCACGTACTGTTTGGCCAGCGTGAGCAGAGTGGGCCGGTCGCCCGGCGTGCCCATCGTCGGCAGCATGGCCGGCTTGTTCACCACTAGCAGGTGATTGTCCTCGTACAGTATTTTCAACGTGGTGGTATTCATCGGCGACCGCCATTCGCGTAAACTACATGGTCCCCAACCAATCTACCAAACATCATTCCATCCGACGAGCCGCATGTCGAAGCAACTTCCCAAGCTGATATTAGCGAGTCGTTCTCCTCGGCGGCGCGAGCTTTTGTCGGCGGCGGGTTACGAGTTCGAGGTCTACCCGCCCTCCGAAGCGGCGGAATGCGGCGTCCGCGGCAACGAAACGCCATACCAACTCGTCACCCGTCTGGCCGTGCAGAAGGCCGCCGACGTTGCCCGGCGGATCGATCGCGGGCTGGTCCTCGGCTGCGACACGGTCGCCGAATGCGGCGGCCGGATTCTCGGAAAACCGCTCGACCTGGAACACGCCGGGGAAATGCTGACGATCCTCAGCGGCCGGGAGCATCGCGTGCTGAGCGGGCTTTGCCTGTGGTCCGTACCCGACGGAAGCCCAACGGCGCGCGTGGCCGCAACCACTTTGCGGATGGACCCGCTCTCGAAAGAACAACTCGATGCGTACCTCACCGACGGCGGGTGGGAAGGAAAGGCCGGCGCGTTCGGATATCAAGACGGCCTCGATTGGGTTCACGTCGTCGAGGGGAGCGAATCGAACGTGGTCGGACTGCCGATGGAACTGTTGGCCGAGATGCTCGGCCGATACGAAAAATAAGCCCACGGGTTGCAACCCGTGGGCTTGGAGTTTCGCATCCGCTGGTGTCTAAACGGAGTATGCCGCTCGTTTGGTCCCGGCGTGGACGCCGGGGCTAAACGAGAATTCTCCCGTAATCACGCAAGTTCATTTAGCGGTCCCGATTATTTCACGACCATGTCCTTGAGGCCGCGCAGTGCCCGGATCTTGACCTTACTGTAGGCCGGTTTCGCGGGGCGGTCCTGCAATTCACCGGTGAAGGGATTGCGGACGTTCTTCTGTGCCGCACGAGCAGGCACCTTCTTCTTCTCGATTTTCAGCAGACCGGGTAGGGCGAAAACGCCCGCGCCGCGGGGACCAAGATTCTTGCGAATCTCCTCGGTCAACGCATCGAATACGGCGGCCACTTGCTTCTTGTTCAGATCGGTGGCGCTGGCGATGTTCTGTAAAATCTCAGTCTTGGTCGGTGCTTTCTTGACTACTTTGGCCATGATCGAATACCCTCCATGCGAGGTCTTTGTTGTGGAAAGTCAGTCCGCCTGAATACGCTGGACCAGATGATTAAAGTCTAACGGCGAAAAAATGCAACCCGAAAAGACCCCAAACTCGCGGAATTTGGCGTTTTTTTCCTCAGGAGGCATTTTATCGGGGCTTTGGGGGCAATTTCAGCCCCCCCCATACCCTAAAACTCTTGCCATCAAGGCCATAAGCATATACCATAAATTTCGGGGCAAGAATTCCTTTGGTGTGGCAACTACCAACAATAATGAAGGTGTGCCAACGGGAACTTCCGGTCCCTGTCGGCACGTCGATAGCTGTGGAAACGGCTATCCCCAGGAACGAGGAGGGTGCGATGGCGATGAGCCGACCTAGATCAGTCACCCCAGGGAGGGGGCTATGCTTGGCCTCCGCGGTGGCCATCCTGATCGTTGCCGGAACTCCCATCTGGAACATCGACGGTGCGCGCCGTGCTGCCGCGGAAGAAGATTTCCAGAACGTATTCTTGCCTCCCGATCGGCTCACTTCAAGGAAGCTGTCTCAATCCCGCTTGCTGATCGAGGAAGGCCGGTACGGTGAAGCGGTCCGATTTCTCGGCGATATCCTGGAAGAGCCGGAGGACTACTTCTTTCGCACCGAGGGAAGCTCTCCGGTCTTTCGCAGCCTGAAGTCGGAAGCGGAGCGGCTGATCGGCCGGCTGCCGCGCAGGGGACGCGATCTGTACGAATTGCAGTACGGCGCGCAGGCCCAAAGGATGTTGAACGACGCCTTGGCGTCGGGCGACGTGGCGCGTTTGGCGAAAGTGTCTCGACGGTTCTTTCATACCCGCGGCGGATATCAGGCGACGTTCCTGTTGGGACTGCACCATTTCGACCACGGTCGCCCGCTTGCCGGCGCTATGGTGTTGCAGCGTCTGCACGAAGTGGATTCACCCGTCGAGGAGTTGGAACCGGGCTTGTCGTTGTCGCTTGCCTCGTGCTGGCTCCAGGCGGGTATGCCGGAAAGGGCAAGGGAATCGCTGACCTCGCTACGTCAGCGCGATCCGACGTTACGCGTAACGGTGGCCGGCAGAGAAGTCCCACTGTTCGCCGACGACTCGGAAGCGGTCGATTGGCTCACCGGGCTGATCGGAGCATGGTCCGCGTCCGAGAGGGAAATTCCCGACGACTGGTTGATGTTTCGCGGAAATTCCTCTCGAAACGCGTCTGCCAACGGCGGCTCGCCGCTACTGAACATGCGCTGGCGAGTACTTGCCACCGATGATCCGCTGACCGAAAGCATACTGGCGCAGTACCGGAACATATTTTCCGAGCGGGGTTTGCCGGCCATCCCCATGCTTCACCCCTTAGCCATCGGCGACGTGGTGCTGATGCGGACGCTGCGGAACTTGTTGGCGGTGGATTTCGCTACCGGAAAACGATTGTGGGAAGTGCCGTTTGAGGAGCCGGTCGAATTGGCGGCCGCCGGAAACGTTCAACAACTGCAATCGGCATTGGCCCTCGGCGCCGAGCGACGAATGTGGGGCGATCTGACGTACGGTACGCTCAGCAGCGACGGCCGATACGTGTTCTCGGTCGAAGATTCAGGGATGGAATCCGGCAACGGCGCCCAGGCCATTCGGCGAATCGTCATCCTCGGCGGAATGGGCGGCCGCAACTCGCGGACAAACGCCGATTCGCTCTGTAATCGTCTGGCGGCGCACGACATCCGCACCGGGAAGCTCGTCTGGGAACTTGGCGGCCCGGACGGCTCGCACGCCTTGCGCCAGACGGAAACCTTTTTCCTCGGTCCGCCGTTGCCTCTAATGGGGCGGCTCTACGTCTTGGCCGAGACCAAGGAAAGCGAGGTCCGGCTGCTGGCGTTGAATCCCGTCACCGGCGACCTCTTCTGGACGCAACAATTGAGTCTGGTCGAACGGAAGGTTCTCGATGCCAGGAAGCGGCGCTGGATGGGGATTTCCCCCTCTTACGCCGATGGGGTTTTGGTTTGCCCCACCTCCACCGGCGCCGTGGTGGGAGTCGAATTGGCCACCGGATCGCTGTTGTGGGGCTTCTGCTACGAGCGAGACAACAACGGCGGCCGCAATGTCCGCGCAAGGTCCTATCTGTCCGGACCGGCCGCCGACAATTGGATCGACGGCGGCGTCTCGATCCGCGACGGCCACGTGCTGATCACTCCGCAGGATTCCAACAGGCTCTATTGCCTGAACCTGATCGACGGCGAGTTGCAGTGGAAAAGTCAGCGGAAAAACGATCTGTACATGGCCTGCGTGGACAGGGAGAAAGTGGTGTTGGTCGGCCGCAATGCGGTCCGTGCCCTGCGGCTTGAGGATGGGGAGCCGGCCTGGGAAGGACGCACCGTAAGTCTTCCCGAGGGAAGCACGCCCAGCGGCCGCGGTTTCCTTAGCGGCGACCAGTATTTTCTCCCTCTCAGCAGTGCCGAGGTGGCCGCCATCGACCTCGTGGCGGGGCGGATCGATAACATCTCGAAGTCCCGCAACGGAATCGTCCCCGGCAACCTCGTTTGCCACAAGGGAATAATTGTCTCCCAGGGGGTGCAAGGCGTCGACACTTATTTTCAGTTGGATCTTGCGTCGGCCGAGGTCGGCCGGCGGTTGAAGGTCAATCCCAACGACGCCTGGGCGCTATCGCTTCGGGGTGAAATCCTGCTGAATGCCGACCGGCGTTCGGAGGCCATCGCCTCGTTCCGCCACGCGTACGACTTGGCCTTGGACCCGCGTACCCGCGAGTTGCTCCGCGACTCGCTTCTGGAAGGTTTGCGGAGCGAGTTTGCCGCCTATCGCGGCCGCGGCGCGGAGATTGAACCGTTGCTGGACAATCCGCCGCAACAAGCGATGTACCTTCGTCTGATGGCCTCCGGATTGCGCGGCGAGGGCCAATGGGCCGATGCTTTCGAGAACTACCTGAAACTGGTCAACCTCGAACCGAACCGGCAACCTTTGGACCAGGTGGACGACGGGCTTGTCGTGCGGCGAGACCGTTGGATTCAGGGGCAACTTGCCGAACTGCGCAAGGAAGCGAAAGACGAGACGGCGGAGAAGATCGACCAAATCGTTTCCGCGCGTCTGGAAACCGCTTTGGCGGCCGATTCGACCGATTCCTTACGGCGGTTCCTCGATTATTTCGGCCGTCTGCCCACCGCCGACGCCGCACACGATGAAATGATCCGGCGGCTAAAAAGCGAGGGACAACGGTTGGAGGCGGAACTGGCGTCGCCGCCGGCGGAGAAACCCGCCGACCGCAACACGGCTAAGTCCGACGCCGACTGGCCGACGGGAAACGTCGAGGTCGCCACCGCGCCGACGAAAAATCCGGCCGGTTTTCGCAATCGCTATTACCCCGTCAAATTGCAAGGGAGTCCGGGACCGTTCTTTCGCGATCTGTCGATCAAATACAACAACAGCCGCCGCGAGATTGTCGCTTTCGACGGCTTGGGGCGGAAAAAGTGGAAAGTCTCTTTGGTGAAAGAAGGGGGGCGGAAAAACATCCATCGTAATTACTCCATGATGCACGCCCGCGCCGTCGGCCACCTCTTGCTGGTAGCGCTGGGATGGAACGTCTATGCGATCGACACCTTAGGTTTAGAACCAGACGGCGAGCCGCGTCTGTTGTGGGTCCAAGACCTGTCTAATCCGAGCCTTGTCTCGGCCGATCTTCCGGGGCTTCGCCAACTTCCCGTACCGCTGGCCGCATTGCCCCCGCAGATTCAGCAGCAGTTTTTCCGCGCCCAAGACCAATCGAACCTTCTGGGAGCGGCCAACCGCCGCTACGTTTGCTTGCGGCGGTTCCACGACATTGTGGCGGTGGACCCGCGCAACGGAGAAACGCTTTGGGTCCGCCGGGATCTGCCGGCCGCCTGCGACGTTTTCGGAGACGACCAGCACCTGTTCGTGCTTTCCACCGACCGGGAAGAGGCCACGTTGTTGCGGGCCGGCGACGGCGCGTCTCTAGGCGCCCGCAAAGTACCGCGGCGATCCAGCCAGCGAAAGCTACCCAACGGTCAGATGCAGAAGTACTATGCCAATCTGAAGAACACATGCCTCGCCACTCTCGGCCGAAAACTCCTCCTCTGGTGGCAGGAAGGAACCTATCGCGAGTTGACTTTGATCGATCCGTTGGAGGGCCGCGACGAATGGCCAAGGCGGAAGTTTCACAACAATTCCCGCACCTCCGTCGTGGCTGACGAGGCGGTTGGAGTGTTGGAACCAGACGGGCACTTCGTGCTGATTTCGCTGCCCGACGGCCGGACCTTGGCGGACGTGAAACTCGATTCGGAGCCGAACTTGCTCAACATCACATTGTTCAAGTCGGGCGAGCAGTTCTTCCTCTTGACGAACTACCGTCTGAAGTCGGGTAAGATGCCGCCGATCCAACCCATGCCCAACCAGCAGCGCTGGTCGATCAATCCGATCAACCAGGGACGTTTGTACGCCTTCGATTCGCAAGGCAAGCTCCTTTGGCCCGATCCGGTGAAGATCGAGAAACAACTCTTGCTCTCCGACCAGCTCGCCGCTCTGCCGGTGGTGATTTTCGGCTGCCAACATTACGAGCGAAAGCCCAACGGACGGGGGCAATGGAAGCCGCGGGTATCGTGCTTTGACAAGCGCAGCGGTCGAAGGGTGTACAAAGGCGAGTTCGACAACCACATGAGTATATTCAACGTCGCCTGCGACATCGAAAAAAAGACCGTTGCCTTGACAATGCAGAAGAAAACAGTTATCTTAACCTACACTGATAATCCCATACCGCCCCCTTCGGCAGCCGACGCCGATCCCACCGAGTCGCCGCCAGGGAGCAAAATCGTTCACGCCCTGTGGAACTCAATCCGGAAGACCGTCGTCCCGATCAACCCGTTTGGCGACGAGAACTAGCGCTCCGGTTGAGCAATGTTTGGTTGCAGGTTTATTATCCCGAGAACGGCGCCATGATTACATCCACCGTGCTGCGATCCCTGGTTGTCGCGGTTATCGCGGCAGTCGTTTGGCCGAACGTCGCGTTGGCCGCGGTGCGGGACGCCGACGTGGACCGCGCGATTGCCCGAGGACTCGAGTGGCTCGCCAACCACCAGTCGCGGATCGGCCACTGGACGGCCAACAACAATCAATATCCGACGGCCATGACGGCGTTGGCGGGAATCGCCATGCTGTCCGAAGGCTCGACCACCGTGCAGGGAAAGTACGCTCCAAACATCCGCAGGGCCGTGACTTATCTCGTCGGCCGTAGCCGAACCAACGGCTTGATCGGTGCCTCCGACGACAACCGCTACACTTACGGGCACGGTTTCTCCATGCTGTTCCTTTCCCAAGTGTTGGGCGAGGAAGAAGACATGGAGCGGCGAGAAGAACTGGTCGACGTGCTTAGCCGGGCGGTCGTCTTCACCGGCCGGGCCCAGACCAAAGGCGGCGGTTGGGGATACGTCAGCGCCAAGGACGGCAGCGGTTTCGACGAAGGATCGACCACGATCACCCAAGTGCAGGGACTTCGCGGCTGCCGCAACGCCGGCATTCCAGTGCCCAAGGAGATCGTCGACAAGGCAATCGACTACATCAAAAAATGCACCGGCCCGGACGGCGGCGTACGCTACAATCTGGCGGGCGCCGGCGGCGGCGGCCGGCCTCCGATCACGGCGGCCGCCATCGCCTGTCTGTTCAACGCCGGCGACTACGACGACGAATACGTCCCCAAAATCCTGAAGTATTGCCATAGGAATCTCGACAACATCTCGAAACGAAGCTTCGGCCACTGGCACTACGCTTATTACTACTATTCCCAAGTCCTGTACCGCGAAGGGGGAAAGCAGTGGGAAACGTATCGCGGCAAAATTTTCCCGCGGATCGTTTCCGAGGCCGGCGCCGATGGAGGGTGGCACCAAGGTCACATTGGCACGGTCTACACCACGGCTATAAACTTAACCATCCTGCAACTCCCCAAGGGAGTATTGCCCATTTACCAACGCTAAGGAGTCGCAACAGAATAACTTGGTCGATTGGGTGGCACGTCCCAGAACGAAGTGATGGGCGTGGTGCCCGAGGAAACACGCCCTTCGCTGCGCTCAGGGACGTGCCACCCAATCGCCAAGTCGCCTCCTGCAATTACTCAATCCGCGAGGAAAATCATAATGAGCGACCAAGATTTCGACCGGCAGCAGAACGCCGCCATCGAGAAGCTCGGCGACGCCCGACGCAAGATCGTGGACCAACTGGGTCAGGTGATCGTCGGACAGGACCAGGTGATCGAGGAGTTGCTGATTTCGCTGTTCAGCCGGGGCCATTGCCTGCTGGAGGGCGTGCCGGGGCTGGCCAAGACTCTGATGATCAGCACGCTCAGCCGGGCGCTGAACCTCAGCTTCAGCCGCATCCAGTTCACCCCGGACCTGATGCCGGCCGACATCACCGGCACGGAGGTGATCGAGGAGAACCGCAGCACCGGGACGCGCGATTTCCGCTTCCTTGAAGGGCCGCTGTTCAGCAACGTGATCTTGGCCGACGAGATCAACCGCACCCCGCCCAAGACCCAAGCGGCGCTGTTGGAGGCCATGCAGGAGCGTCAGGTGACCGTCGGCCGGGTCCGCCACGCCCTTTCCGATCCGTTCTTCGTGCTGGCCACCCAGAACCCGATCGAGCAGGAAGGCACCTACCCGCTGCCCGAGGCACAGGTCGACCGCTTCATGCTCAAGATCAAGATCACCTACCCCCAGCCCGACGAGGAGCGAAAGGTGTTGGACATGGCATTGGACGGCACGTCCCGGCCGATCAAGCCGGTTCTGTCGGCCGACGACGTTGCCGCCATGCAGGAGGTGGTGCGGCTGGTTTACATCGACGACCAGGTGAAGAGCTACATTCTCGATGTCGTCCGCGCCACCCGGGAGCCCGACGCCTTCGGCATGAAGGAACTCGACGCGCTGATCGAGTACGGCGCGTCGCCCAGGGCTTCGATCTACTTGGGTCTCGGCGCCCGGGCAATCGCTTTTTTGGGCGGTCGCGGGTACGTTACGCCGCAAGACGTGAAGGACATTGCCTACGACGTGCTCCGCCACCGCATCATCCTCACCTACGAGGCCGAGGCCGAGCAGCGGACCACCGAAGACGTAATCGAGACAATCCTCGCGGCGGTTCCCGTCCCGTGACGGGTGACTGGGGTCGAGTGGAGCAAGGGATGTAGGGTGGGTCGAGGTACGAGCCCCACGTTTGGACAATCGAAATCGGATACCTCCACGTGGGTCTCGTGCCTCGCCCCACCCTACGACTTCTAATACCAACACCATCAATCAACAAGAGCCTGTGGCCGAACAAGACATCGCCGAAATCCTCAAGAAGGTGCAGCGGATACAGATCGTCGCCAACCGCACGGTGAACGACCTGTTTGCCGGGCAGTACAAAAGCGTCTTCCGCGGCCGGGGGATGGAGTTCGACGAGGTCCGCGAGTACCAGCCGGGCGACGACGTGCGGACGATCGACTGGAACGTCACCGCGCGGACCGGCACGCCGTTCATCAAACGGTTTTGCGAGGAGCGCGAGTTGACCGTGATGTTTCTGGTGGACGTTTCCGCATCCGGGGCGTTCGGTTCCGGAATGCAATCGAAGCTCGACATGGTGGTCGAGGTGGCCGCCATGCTGATGTTCTCCGCGCTCAAGAACAACGACAAGGTGGGACTCATCACCTTCTGCGACGACGTGATCCAGTATTTGCCG
>JAUWPQ010000317.1 GCA_030611515.1 Planctomycetota bacterium
CGGCGGACTGGCCGTGGCCATTCCCGCCTCGATGTTCTACGTGTTTTTCGTCAGCCGAGTCGACCGGCTGGTGATCGAGATCGACAAACTCGCACAGGAAGTTGTCAACACGATTTCGGCCGAGGAGTTGCAAGAGAGGAAACCCCGTGCGAAATCGCGGGCAGCTTGAGTGTTTGCTCCGTGCGAAACCGCAAGCGGCTGACCACTGACCACTGACCACTGACCACTGATTTCCCATGCCTCTGAAAACCCATCTCGACGACGAACCGACGCTGAACCTGACGGCCATGATCGACGTCATGTTCTTGCTGATAATCTTCTTTGCGTTGGGGACGCGTTTCGTCGATGACGAGCGGAAGATCGGCTTGCGCGTGCCGGAGGTGGTCGATAGCGGGGCGCTGACCGCGGCCCCCGCCCGAAGGGAAGTAAACGTCTACCGCGACGGCACAATCACCTTGGACCGACAAACGGTGAGCCTTGAACAGCTTATCGCACGGCTGGCTGCTGCCCGACGGCAATACAACGATCTGGGCGTGTTGGTCCGCGGCGACGCAAGGGGCGAGTTCCAGAACGTCGCCGCCGCGCTGGCGGCTTGCAAACAGGCGGGTATCCGCGAATTGGGCATCACCGTCAGATCAATGCCATTAGAGGAAAGCGCGACCAACAGTCGCGCCTTATTGAGGCGATGAGTTCTTTCCGTACGCACCGCCTGATCGAGTTCCTCGCCGGCATCCCGCCGGTGATGGCGGTGTTTTGGCTGGGGTTGGCGATTTTTACCGCCGGATTGGCGGTCCTCCTCTACACGCGCTGGGGTCAATACCGGCCGCTGCGCAAGTGCATGGCTTTGTCGATTCTGGCCCACTTGCTGCTGACCTGCTACGCGGCGACGATCAAGATCATCACGCCCGTTCCAGAAACGTCGGATTCGATCGTCGCAATTTCTTTTGGCGACGAGCGGCCCGCGGCCGACGGCGGCGCGGCGGCCGCCTTGGCCTCCAAAGTGGACGAGCGACCGTGGGAAGCGTTCGCCGCCGAGACGGACGTGCGGCCGGAGGGCGCCGATTTGCACCAGACGGACTTCGAGCAGCCCGCGCCGCCGCAGCGCCTGGTCCGCGCCGACTCGCCGCGCCTTCTCGGCGGGCCGCCGTTGGACGGCGTGGCCATCGAAGGCGCGAAGATTGTAGTGCCCAGCGCGGCGGTCGGCAGCGCCGTGGGGTTGACTTCGATTGGCCCGTCGGCCGAGAAGATCGAAGTTCCGCCCGCCCAGCGGCCCGACGTCGCGCCGACGGCCCTCGGCTAGCCCGCGGCGGCGCAACGGCTAATCGGCGACTCTCCCCCTGCTCCCAAACGAGGGTCGTTGGAAGACGTGCCGGCGGCGTTGCTCCAGCGGTTTGCCACGCTGCCGCCGCCGACCGAGGGCGACGATCTCGGTCTGTTGAGTTCCGTTCCGGCCGGCTCGCCGAATAACACGCTGCCCAGACTGCTTCGGGAAGTGATGGAGACTAGCAGCCCGTTGAAAAAGGGTGCCACTGCTGGCTTGTCCAGCAGTGCCGGAAACACGGTTGGACCAGCCAACCGTGGCGCCCGTTCGGGCGCATCGAAAGTCGGGCTGACTGGAATCCCGCGCACCGACGCCGACGGTCCCAAAACCCTGCCCGACGTCTATCGGCTCCGCGTCGCCCCGAATCGGATCGACGTGACCCGAGGCAACGGCGGCACGGCCGAAACCGAGGCCGCGGTGAAGGCCGCGCTCAAATGGCTCGCCGACAATCAGGACGCCGACGGACGATGGAACCCGCGCTCTCACGGCGGCGGCATGGAGACGAAAGTCTTGGGCCGCGACCGGCAAGGCGCGGGAAGCCACGCCGACACCGCGGTGAGCGGGTTGGCCCTGCTGGCGTTTCTGGCATCGGGAAACACCCATCTCGACGGTCCTTACAGCGAGGATGTCCGTCGCGGGTTGGAGTATCTGCTGCGGACCCAGGCGCCGGACGGAAATCTCGGCGGCCAAGCCGCGGCGTTCGAGTTCATGTACTCACACGCAATGGCCGCCTGCGCGTTGAGCGAGGCGTATGGAATGACGCGCGACACCCGGCTGAGGGAACCGGTGCGTCGGGCGGTCGCATACACCATCGCCGCACAAGACCCGACGGGCGGCGGTTGGCGCTACAGGCCCGGCGACCCCGGCGACACCAGCCAACTTGGCTGGCAACTGATGACGCTCAAGAGTGCCGAACTGGCCGGCATTCCAATTCCCGAAACGACCCGCCAAGGCATCATCCGCTATTTGCGGAGCGTTTCGTCGGGTCAATACGGCGGTCGGGCGTCGTACCGCCCCGGCGAGAGTCCGAGCCGGCCGATGACCGCCGAGGCGCTGGTCTGCTGGCAGTTTCTCGGACTCCGCGGGCAGCACCCGGCCGGCAACGAAGCGGGCGACTACTTGCTGGAAGAGACGCCCGGCGAAGGCGATTACAATTTGTACTATTGGTACTATGCGACGCTCGGCATGTATCAGTTGCAAGGCGCCCATTGGCAGCGATGGAACGACGCCATGCGCGACGCGGTGGTCGGCCGACAGGTGAAGGAGGGGCCGTTGGCCGGCTCTTGGGACACCAACGCCCTCTGGGGCGGCTACGGCGGCCGCGTCTACACCACCGCCCTGGCCACCTTGACCCTAGAGGTCTACTACCGCTTCCTACCCCTTTTCGCGGAGGTTGCCCACGTAGGACAGGTTGACAACCTGTCCCACGGCGACGATCGGACAAACTAATCCTCCCTCCGGGAGAGGGTTGAGGTAAGGGGCGATTACACATACCCCACCCCAAAGGTCCGTTTGACACCGCAAGCGTGTCTATTACAATGTAAGGTGTATGGGGCGGGTCATGGATCCGCCCACAAGTTTCCCTCCCCCTATCTCAGAGATAAGTCCATGTTGTTCGGCTGGCTTTTACCCGGGCATCTTGAGTTGGTGATTCTTGCCTTTGTCGCTCTCTTGTTTTTCGGCAACCGCCTGCCCAGTGTAATGCGTTCATTGGGCCGGTCGGTAGTTGAATTCAAGAAGGGCGTTTCGGGGATCGAAGAGGATCTTGATAAAGTCGGCCACGAAAAAGACGACAATCAGGCCGACAAGAGCGATCCCGACAAAAAGAACGAGGGGGCAGAGCATGGTCATGCCGACTCTGCTCCAAGGTAGTGCGATGTGCCCTCTGTTTGCAATTATCGGCCTCGGTCCGGGGTCTCTGTTGATCATCGGCGTAATCGCGGTGCTGCTGTTCGGCGAGCGATTGCCGGAAATCGCCCGATCGGTGGGCAAGTGGTTCATGGAGTTCAAGAAAGAGGTCCGCGGTTTCGAGACGGAAATCCGCGGCGCGATCGACGCCGCCGATTCCCCTCCTTCCGTCGCGGAATACGAAGTGCCCGAGGACCGCGACGAGGCCACGGCCCCGAAGTTCGAGCCCCCCTCGTCCACTTGAACTCCGCGGGCGAATCCATTAGACTCCATTCTATTCGGGCGGCTAGCTCAGTTGGTTAGAGCGCCATCCTCACACGGTGGAAGTCGCTGGTTCGAGTCCAGTGCCGCCCAC
>JAUWPQ010000033.1 GCA_030611515.1 Planctomycetota bacterium
CCAGGTTGATCAACCTGGCGCTTCAGGTTGATCAACCTGGGGTTGAACTGGGCTTACGTCTAAAGCGCAGTCGCGTTGCGAAATGAATAGCCCGTGGTTTAAGCGGTTTGAGAACATCTTCAGCCCTCGGCGAATCGACGCAAGAATTAAGTGGTGAAATCGGAAATTTTTTTCACTAAATTCAAGCCGAAAAAACGACCGCAACCTGAATAACACCATCGGCTTGTGGCGACGATGCACAAATACTTTTCGCACACACCCCTCCTGCGGGCTATGAGCAACGAGGTCATTCTACCAGCCGCAAACGCCTTAAAAAAGGCTGTTTTCTGGCCGCCGGAGTTTCCGCCTTTTTTCGCATGGGCCTATGGCGGGTGCAAAAACCGCTTTTCCCACCCAAAATCGGCGGCCGACGTGAGGGTTCAGGGTTCAGGGTTCAGGACTTGGGCACCCCACATTACGCCGCGTGGACGCGGCGGCTAAACGGTTTCCCGAATCCCGACCCCCGAATCCCGCCCCCCAACCCCAGTCCCCGATTACGCGCGTGCGACGACGGCCACCGCGACCATCGCCGCTCCGGCCTGCTTGAGCGTTTTGGCGGCCTCGCTGCACGTCGCGCCGGTGGTCAACACGTCGTCGACCAACAAGATTCGAGCATCGCGGATGCCGGCGGGCCGACGGACCCGAAACGCCCCGCGCACGTTCTGAAAGCGGCGGGGAGGAGTTAGGCCGGCTTGGGGCAACGTGTTGAGCTGCCGAACCAATACGCCTCGCCGCACGGGAACCCCCAGCGATTTCGCCAGGCAAGCGGCCAACGTCTCGGGGTTGTTTTTTCCCCGGCTGAGCCGTCGGCCCCAATACATGGGGACGGGTACGATTACGTCGGCTCTAATCTCGGACAGACGATCGCGGCGCCTTTCCCACAGAAGTCGGCCCAGGGCCAGCGAAAGCGGGTCGTGCGACGGACGTTTCATACGCAGGACGGCGTCGCGCAGACCGGCATGGTAACCGCCTAAAGCGACAACCGTATCAAACCACAGTTGAGTTCTGCTGCAACCAGGGCAATCGTCGGATGAATAATGTTCGACCGGAACCAGCGCCCCGCAACGCGGGCAACCGTACCACTGCTCCGGCCCACAACGAGCCAAGCACTCCGCACAAAGGCACGGCCCCGAGAGGGCATTGAAAAGATCGGCATTGCAATGGACGCACCGCGGCGGAAACAGCAGCCCGAAGCCGGCCCGCCAAAGGCCGCAGATTCCATCCCGCAAACCGCGAACCAAGCCAATCATGCGGTCAATATACCGTCTGGTGGGTATCTGTTCCAGCCTACGAAACATGATATTAGCTCGGTTTATTCATAAAGGGTGCCATGGGTAAGCGCAGCTTACCCGTGTGTCCCGATGTAACAACACGGGTAAGCTGCGCTTACCCATGGCACCCAATTCTTGCTCTATGAATAATTCTAGTTAGTCGGCCAAAACGCCCCGCGACTGCGGTCGTGGGGGCAATTCATCTTGACCGAACCGCCCAGATTGCCGTATCTTGCCCCCATGTACATCATGGACCGGTATCTGCTGCGACAGTTTTTCAAGACCTTCGCAATCTGTTTCTTGAGTCTGACCGGTTTGTACATCGTTTTCGACTTATTCACGAACTTGGAGCAGTTCGTCCGTTGCGGCCGAAAAGTGGGCGGGGTGATTCCCTTCATCGCCAACTATTATTCCTACCAAACGATCCTGTTTTTCGACCGCACCAGCGGGCTGTTAGTGCTGATTTCGGCCATGTTCACGGTTTCCTGGATCCAGCGGCACAACGAGATGACGGCGTTGATGTCCGCCGGCGTCTCGCGCATCCGCGTGTTGGCGCCGATCATCGTCGCGGTGGTCGTGGTCGGCTTTCTCACGGCGGCCAATCGCGAGTTGGTCATTCCACGGTATCGCGATGAATTGTCGCGTCACCCGCAAAACCCGCTGGGAGACCAGGCGCGTCCGCTCGAATCGCGCTACGACGGCCAGACCGACGTGTTGTTGGGCGGCAAAAGCACCTTCTCCGACCAAAAACGGATCGAGGAACCGAGTTTTCTCCTGCCGCCCGCCTTGCGCCGGTACGGCAATCACCTGAGAGCCGAAAACGCGTATTACAAACGGCCCGAGGGAGATCGTCCCGGCGGATACCTGCTCGACGGCGTGTATGAACCGAAGAGCCTCGACAGCCGGCCGTCGTTGTTGCTTGGGAAGACACCGGTGTTGATCACTCCGCATGATGCTCCCGAGTGGCTCAAGCCGGACCAGTGTTTTCTCGTCAGCAACGTCGATTTCGACCTGCTGCTAGGCGGCGGCGACTACACGCAATTGTCGTCGACGGCCGAATTGATCCGCGGCCTGCGGAACCCAAGCCTGGGGTTTGGGGCCGACGTGCGGGTGGCGATCCATTCGCGGATCGTGCAACCACTGATGGACATCACGTTGCTGTTTCTCGGTCTGCCGTTGATCGTGAGTCGAGAAAGCCGCAACGTGTTCATCGCCATGGGCGTTTGCATGGCGGTGACCACCATGTTCTGGCTGGTGGCGATCGGGGCGCAACACCTGGGGAATATACTGCTGATCGATCCCTCGTTGGCCGCTTGGGTTCCGCTGATGATCTTCGTGCCGGTGGCGGCGGGGCTGGCGGAGTCGATGTGGAAGTAACCCACCGCCGGTGGGTGATGGGGGGGGCTGCTTCCGATAGGCATGAACCGGCTTTCCCGTTCAACACTCTTGTTACTATGCTCCGCCGTTCAACACTCTCGTTACGACGCTCCGCGTCGTAACGCCTTTATCGGATGTCGCGAGTTCATTTTCGATGTAACCCATTACAGCAAAGCCAGTTCCACCTTGCGGACGTAGAGCGTCCCGGTCCGTGCGTTCCACGCGGAACGTGTGGGAACGAGAAATGCGAAAAAAACGCAATGGTGGCACTTCCCTTGCTACCAGTATTTGTGGTATAGTACCCAATGAATGGGGTGTGTTGGAGATTGGACTTTCAGCTCCTTCCGAGAGTCCAAACCAGTCACTGCGTTTCGCTTAGCGGCGTATTGATGCGGCTTTTCGATTGCGGTTGATTTGCTCCCCCTCATGTGTTTTGGTCGGGCCTCCGTCTGCGGAAGGGGTGGAGCGGATGGCAAGGGCCGGCCGGTTTGTGTTTCCGTTTTTGTTTTTTTTGAGGAGGTGGCAGTTATGCCGCAGGGAACGATCAAAAAGTTGATCATGGACAAGGGTTTTGGATTCATCGAGGGCGAGCGTGGAGAATTGTTCTTCCACCATTCCGCCTTGGATGGCATCGCCATCGAGGAACTCCGCGAAGGTCAGCGGGTTGAATTCGATGAAGGCCGCGGCCCCAAGGGCCCCCGCGCCGAGAACGTCAAGTCGGCGGACTGAATCTCGACCCGTCCGCGAATCAGCGACGATCAGGCCCCCGGAGGAAATTACTCTCCGGGGGCCGTTTTCGTGCGCATTTCAAACTCATCTGTAGGCCGGGTCGTGACCCGGCACTTTCGGACTGATTTTCCATCAATATTTGCCTCATTTTGGCGAGAAATGCGTGTAAAACCACTTCGGCTGCCGATAAGAATTCCGAGGCGAAGCCGCGCCAAGGATGCTGTCGCGGCAGAGTCCACGCAATCCGCCTAGCTTAATGGGAAGGAGACCGACATGCCGGCCAGATTTATTGTTTTCATTGGCTTCGTGCTGATTTCGTTTGGCGCCGCCACGCAGGTCTCGGCCAATTGGTTTTCGGCGTTTTTCAACGACATTGCCCGGGAAACGAAACGCCGGCAGTGCTGGCCCGCCCCGTTCGTTGCTCTCGATCGGGCGGATGTGCGGTCGCCTTTCTGCACGATGGTAAACAACGGCTGGCGGCGGCAAAACATGCTCGGCGAGTTCTATTTCAAGCAGGGAACGGGACAATTGACCGAGGCCGGGAAGAACAAGGTGCGGTGGATTCTCACCGTCTGTCCCGAGCAACATCGGTTGGTTTACATCAACATCGCGGACACCAAGGAAGAGACACTCGCGCGACGTGCCGCAGTCGAGGAACTGGTCGCTCAGATCGCCCCCGACAACCTGCCGCCGGTGATAACCACGTCGATCTCGAAAGGCGGCTGGTCGGCCGAACAGGCCGATATAATCGGTCGGAAATACCTCGATACCATACCCGATCCGAGATTACCCGACGACAAAAAAAGCGGCGACGAAAGCAGCAATTGAACGCCGTCATCAGGGAATTGACCATAAAGCCGCGCTGTGTTGGTCGCGCATGTTTGGCGATCCCCCCGGAACGGCGGTTCCGTCGGCGTGACCAACGGTTGCGGTTTCTTCGGAGGCGCGACCAACGGTCGCGGCTTTATGGGGGGCTCTGCGGCTACCAGCCCGTTGAAAAAGGGTGCCACTGCTGGCTTGCCCAGCAGTGCATGGGGAAAACACCCAGGAAAACACTGCTGGACAAGCCAGCAGTGGCACCCAAACTCCCAAATCCGACTTTTTCAACGGACTGCCTACGCCTTCACTCCATGCCCCCCAAACCACCGCCTGCGCTCCCGCCAGACTTGCTAAACTCGTCAAATCTCCCCTAATCGGCAAATTCAGTTGCAGGTTAAACATGGTCGAGGTCGATCACTAAAACGATGTCGTCGGATGACAGTTTGGGCGGGTGGTGGAGGTGTTGGGTGATAAGTCAATCGACAAGAATTTCGCTACTGTCGCTTGCACTCCTGGGATTGGGGGCGGCCGGCGCTTTCGGACCGATCAATTCAGTCGCCTTGGCCCAACAGACGCCTTACGGCGACGACAAATCGTGGACCGACTCGATTTCGTCGGGGTTCAAGCGGGGGTTTAGCAAGCTGGGGCAACTAGGGAAATCCAAGCCCCCGGCCAACAGTTATTCCTCCAAAGACGACCCCATCTCGCTGAGCAACAAGTCCAAGCCGGGGCCGGAGCTTTTCTTGGCCGTCGCCCGTCTCTACGAGCAGTCGGGCGAAATGGCCGACGCCGCCAAACAATATCAGGCGGCGCTAAGGGAGAAACCCGACCATTTGCCGGCCTTGCTGGGTTACGCTCGATTGCAGGACCGGCTCGGCCGCACCGACGAGGCCTTGCGACTCTATCACCGTGCCGTCAAATCGAATCCCAAAGAAGCGGCGCCGGCCTACAACAACATGGGCCTCTGCCACGCGCGCCAGGGGCGGATCGACGATGCGGTCGCCGCCATGGCCGAGGCCGTGAAGTTGGCGCCGAAAAATCCGCTTTACCGCAACAACATCGCCTCCCTGCTGGTCGATCAGGGCCATTTCCGCGAGGCCTTCGGCCACTTGCGGGCCGTGCATCGAGAGGCGGCGGCGTATTACAATATGGGCTATTTGCTGAACAAGAAAGGCCGGACCCAAGCGGCCATGCAGCACTTCGCCCTGGCGCTGCGGGCCGATCCGTCGATGACCCAATCGCGGCAATGGATCCAATATCTGAAAAAGAAGACTTCGCTGGCTCGACGGTCCCAACGGCCGGCAGTCGAGGACAATCGGAGCATCATAGAAACCAGAACTCCGCGGCACTCCGTGCCCGAGCGGGAACCGCCGCGCGCCTCGCGTGAAGCGCCGCCGATGCCGCCCGAGCGACCGACGACGCGCCGCTTGCCGCCGACCGACACGCGCAGCTCGGAGTTTGAAGAGCCTTCCTTGCCGGGCATATACTATCGCCACCCCACCGCTCCGGTGGCCCCATTGCCGCCGCCGAGCAGCAACCCCGCCATTCAACCGCTGCCGAGGGTGAACTGAGACAGCGTATCGCTTCAACGGGCGTCTGGCATCATTGTGCATTGAAGGATATAATAGGTATGATGCTTATTCGTTCAGGAGGAGTGTCCCAATGACCCATATGGAATTCAAGTCGCGGGTCGGCGCCGATGGCGTTCTGAAGGTTGCGCTCACTCTGGGGCAGGAAGAAGCTGACCGAGAAGTCCGGGTGATCGTGGAGCCGATGGATGCCTTAGCTTCGCCCATGACGCAACATCACAATTCGGCAATTTGCCCCTCACCTACCGCTATTGCCAGTGAACGGGTGCTTTCCAAGGACTGGCTCCGGCCGGAAGAGGACGAAGCATGGCGGGATTTGTAAAAGGCGACGTGGTTGTCTTTCCGTTTCCATTCTCCGATCTGAGTCAAAGCAAGCGCCGACCGGCGCTGGTTGTCGCCGAAGCCGGCTTGATTGCCGACCATAACGGGAAGCACGACGGGCAAGGTAAGCCCGCTACACATTTATTGCAAACTCGTTAATCCTCGACCCGCAACTTAATCTCGTCCGAGTTGGCCTTCAGTTCCGGGGCGTACATTGCCCAGGCGCGGGTCGGCAGGGCGCTGAACTTGCCGGGTATCTCGGCCCGCATTCGGTACGATACGCTGTGCTTGCCGCGGGCCAACACGCGGGCGAAGAAGACCACCCGGTTGTCGCGGAACTCGACGTACGCGCCCAGATCGTTGCCGTTGTAGCCGCTACGGACATCGACCGGCTCGAATCCGGCCGGCTTCATGTCCTCGAAGACCAGATACTCATAGTCGTTCTTGCTGTCGATCTCCAGCTCGACTTCCACCAAGTCGCCGCTATTTAGCTCAGAGAGGTTTTGCAGTTCCTGGCGTTCGTACTTCTCGACCTTCTGATCGACCGCCTGCCCGCGCGAGCCGGCGACGTGGATCGACTTGTCGGCCTTCACCAGCTTGTAATACTTACGGTTGACCTTAATCTCCAGACCAGCCCGCTTGATGAAATCCTCGAGCGTGAAGGTGGTCAGATAGCCGTTGTAGTAGAGCGGCCCCTTGCCCTTCTTTTTCAGTTCGATAGTGTGCCGGCCCGAGGCTATCGCGTCGCCTTCGAGGACGAACTTGTTGTCGAACTGGAAGAGGTTCTTGGGCGTGATCTCGACCGCCTTTTGCAGCTTGCCGTCGTAGTAGACCTCGACGGTCATTTCGGGCCGGTCCTCGCCGCTGGCACGCAGGAAGTCGGCCATCGCCTCGATGCACAACGCCGTGTCGCGGGTCGAGTTCCAATAGGTGGCGTGCTTGCGGTTGTTCAACAGATACTTGACCAGCCGCGGGGCCACCTCGCCTTTCGGATCGGTCCGGGCCAACAGCTTCAAGTAGTAGGCGTGGGCCTCGTACTCGCTGCCGTACCAGCACCACCAGTACCCGCCGGGCAGGCGGAGCCAGGCCGTCTGGTTCTCGTCGTCCTGTTCGAGGTACTGGCCGATGTTCCGCATAATCATGGCCAGTTTTTCCTTCTCGCCCTGCTTCTCCAACGCGATGCCGTACATCGCCATGCCGTAGACGGCCAGATGGGTGCGGTCGCGGTAGAGGAAATCGAGCATGTCGGCGCTGTTCACCCCCGCGTCGACCAGCACCATGTAGACGAAGGCGTCGATGTTGTCGGCGTGCGACTTGTAGGACAGGTTGCCAACCTGTCCCACCTGCGGCTTGTCCTTAACGGCCGCGTTTTTGAGCAATTGAACTTGCTTGTCCTGGTAGCGCCGGAGCCACTCGACGCCGCGCTGCAACATGCCGGGTACCAGCGCCACGTCGTTCCGCTCGGCGATTTGCAGGCCGTGGACCACCAGGGCCGTGGTGTGCGGCGTGGAACGCTCGCCCCAGCCGGAGAACCAACCCCAGCCGCCGTCGGAACACTGCATCTCCAGCAACCGCTCGACGCCGTCCTTGACCATCTTCCGCACCTCGTCCTCGTCGAAGACCGGGTTCTTTCCGGTCCCCTCTCCCCCTGGGAGAGGGCTAGGGTGAGGGCGGTTGCCCCATCGCTTCGCCCGCTCCTGGTCGCCGCCGATCTCCTGGGCGTTCAGGTTGGTCCGCTTCTTCTCGATCTCCTTTAGGTCGAGTTTCATGTCCAACAGAATCTTTTGCGTGATGACCGTCGGCAGGAAGCGGTTCAGCGTCTGCTCGGTACAGCCGTAAGGGTAATCGACCAGATACGGCAGGGCATCGACCATCGCGCCGGCCAGGGTGGGCGAGAAGCGGACCTCGAGCCGCGACTGTTCCGGCCTCCGCTCGCTCGGCACGTTGATGGTGAACTTGCCAGTGGTTTCCTTCGGCCTGATCGAGCCGCTGTAGGAGTCCATTTTCAGCATCCCGTGGATGTAGCAGGGGAACTTTTGCTCCATCGCGTCGGACTCTTCGTCCGTCAGGGCCTTCATGCGGACCACGGCCTCGCCCTCGTCGAGAACCTTCACCCGCCAATCGACCCGCGCCTCGCCGTTGGCCTCCACTTCCAACGGCGGGTTGAACATCTTGCCGGTGTTCAGCATTACCGGATGGCCGGGCTTCGGCGAGAGCTTGTTTCCCTCCGGGATCACTTCCAGGCACTTGCCGTCCAGTTCGAGCGACACCTTCACACTCTTCTTACTCTTCAAATAGTTGTGAACGATGGCCGACAGGACGACCTCATCCGTCTGCACGAAGAACCGCGGGGCCTGGAGGCGGATGATCAGATCCTTGCGGGTCACCACGTCGGTGAAGCCCTGTCCGACGCGGGTGCCTTGGCCCATACCCCAGACCTTGATCCGCCAGGTGGTCAGGTTCTCGGGCATCTCGAGCGCGACCTCGGCCGTGCCGTCCTTGGCGGTGGTCAGTGCGCCGACCCACAGCGCGGTGTCGGCGAACTTCGTCCGCACGGTCGGCTGGACCATCGCCGCCCCGCCGCCGGCCTCTTCTCCACCCTTGTCAAGCATCCTCGCTTCTTCCATCACAGGTGCGCCGCCGGCCATTGGCGGCGGTGCTTCGGCCGTCATCGCCATTGCCCTACCCTTGTACAACATTCCTCTCCCGCCGAAGCGGCGCTCTTGCAACTGTCCCGCGTTTTGACGGTCCAGACCCTCGGCCATTTCATCGACCTCATCGGCCACCGTGCCGCCGAAAACGCCCAGATCGTTCATTCCCGTGGTCTTGGGTTTGATGAGGTTGCGGAACCAGCGGCTCAAGCTCGACTCGGTCCGCGGGTGGTGATGGCGGCGCCACTTCCAGAAAAACTCTTTGATGTCCGGCACGTTCGAGCCGCCGGAGATGTACTCGACCGACTTGTCGTAGATCGCCACCACGGTAGAGCCCACGAACGGCTCGCCGGTGAAGTCGGTCAGTCGGATTTTTGCCTTGGCCTTCTCGCCCGGCTTGTAGGCCTCCTTCGACGGGATGATCTCAACGTTCAGCACCCGCTTCTCGGGCGGAACGACGATTTCCTTCGCCTCGGTGTAGACCTTTCCGTCGGCGATGGTGACCGCCTCGACGAAGAAGTTGGGCATATCCTTCTTCACTACGCCGATTTCCTCGATGGTGCTCTTGCCGCGGAGGCGGATCACCTTCGGCGGCAGGTAGACGCCGTTGCTGGGCCGAACGAACAGCAGCACCGTCCCGCCCGTGCGGTCGGTGTTGATCTGCAACTTGATCTTATCGCCGGGCGCGTATTCCCGTTTGTCGGGGATCAGTTCAAGGTGATTGAAACGGAACTGCGCTCCATCGAACCCCTCGCCGATGATCGTGAACAGGTATCCGCCCTCAATGGTGTGTTCCTTCGAGTCGGTGAGTTTGTAAGAGAGGCGATATTGCCCGGCCTTGGAGGCGGTGATTTGCTGATTGGCTTTCCCCTCGGCGTTCGTATCGAGCGGCCAGGTCTGGACCGGCGTCTCCACGGGTTTGCCGTCCTTATAGCTGATCCGCAACAAGCGGAGTTCGCCCTTGCCCTCGACCGGTTTGCCATCGAGCGTTCGGGCGGAGAAGTGGGCGGCAATCGTATCGCCAACGCGGTAGTAGCCGCGATCGACCCAGACGTAGACCTTAAACGGCTTTCGCGCGACCAGTACCTTGCCCAAGCCGACGATCGTGCGGCGCGACTCGTCCACCACATGGGCCTCGATCGTGTAGCTGTGATCCTGGTCGGGGTGGATGGCCTTTGCCACGGCGGTGTCGATCTCGACCTTTACGGTTCCGTCCGGTCCGATTTCGACCTCCTGCTCGGCGACCAACTCGGGCTCCTGATGGCCGCGCGGCCACCAGAAGGGCATCGGCCGCGAGCAGCCCCACGACTTCCAGCCGGGATACCAGTTGTAGTCGTAGGCGAACCACCAGTAGCCCGGCCCGTAGAACCAGTCCCACGGCCCGATCGGATACCAGCGCTCGTCGTGGCTGCTGCGTTTGACCGTGTACTTGACCTTGGCCTTCGTGACCGGCGAGCCGAAATAGTATTTCGCATGAATCGTGGCGGTGATTTTTTCGCCGAGCATGACCGGCTCGGTCGGAGCATCGACGGTCACCTCGAACTCAGGCTTCTTATATTCCTCGACGCGGAAACTGCCTCGGCCAAGCCGCCGCTTGCCGTTCGGGTTCCTGACGATCAACCAGTATTTTCCCAAAGTGGCGTCGGCGGGAACTGTATACTCACCCTCGATGCCCCCGTAGGCGTCGGCTTTATAGGTCTTTTCGACGACCTTATCGCCCTTGGGATTGCGAATCTCGACGACGAACTTCCGGCCGGCGAACTCCGAGGTGTCTTCCATGTCGTATTTGGCATGTCGGACCCAGAACTTGTAATGCACCTTCTGGTCGGGACGATAGACCGGCCGGTCGGTGATCGCGTAAGCCTTCACGGCGTTGTACTCGGCGTCGTGCCCACGGCCGAACCAAACGCGAGTAAAGCCGAGATAGGCGAACCGCCCCTGCCGGGTCCGTGCCGTGACGAGCCACTGCATGTTGGTCGGTTGGCTGTTGGGACCGAGAATCACCTGGCCGTCGGCGTCGGTGTATTCGGCGAACTGCTTGGTGACGACTTCATATCGCCGCTGCCTGTTGTGGCGGATCTGCCGCCAGCCGAAGAACTCGACGTTGGCCCTCGGGATGGGTTTGCCCGAGACGGCGTCGGCGACGAAGTAGTAGGTCTTGCCGGCCAACGGCTTCTTGACGATCGCCGTGTCGTCGACCCAAACGACGATGAAGCTGGTGTTGCCGCCGGCCATCTTGGCCTCGACCAGATACGCGCCGGGGTCTTGTAGCGGGGTGGTCACCGTCACGCGCTTGTCAAAATGGTCCGCCCTCGGCTTGACCATCATCTTCCACTCGGCGACCTTCTCGCCCAGGTATTGCTTCTGGTTTTTTGAGATGAGCCGGTGGCCGATATTGCCGATGTTGACCTTTTGCCGGTTGAGCTTGTGGGGATTGGATTTCAGATATGCCTTGATGTCGTCGAGCAGTTTTTCGACCTTGATTTCGTGGGCGGTCAGTTCGATCTGCTGCCCGTTGCGGAAGCGATACTCGACCGTGGCGCCGCGTCCGGCGGGCTGGGTTTGGATCGGCTCGAAGCGGCCCCAATTGCCCGTGATCTGGTCGAGCCGCCGCCGCCAGAGTGGGGTGTCTGCGTTGGAAATCTCCTTCAATACTCGTCGCCAATAATCGGCCGCCTTCGGGTACTGTCGGCGGTTCTCGAAGATTTGTGCCAAGTGCTTCAACGCGCCGACCGCGTATGCCACCTGGGACTCACCAGCAATCGGCCCCCGCTCTTCCGTCACCTGCTGAAATATCTTGATATAATTGAACTCGTCGGGCAGCGTGAACCGCTTGATTCCGGTAGCCAGCCGGGCGATCGTCTCGTTCTCGCCCAGGGTGTGCAGCGCGTACGTGCCGCTCTCGTCTTCCCGGGTGTCGTCGGTCTGCATCCGACCGAACCGCCACCCGCACTGGGCCATCGTCTGCACGCCAAACTGGTTCTGGAGGAACTCGGCGAACCGCATCCGCATGGCATTCAGTTGTCGCGGATTCATCTCGGCGGTCTGTTGCAGACACCATCGCCATCGCTGGCCGTCGTTTTTGGCCGAATGAAATGTTTTGGGCACGCTGTAGTAGACCGGACGGCCATCGGCGTCGACCGGCGCGCTGGAAGTTTGGCGGCCGTATCCCCAGCCCTCTTCGTAGTCGGGCAAGACGCTCAAGTCGGTCAGATATTGCAGCCGCCACGCCTCGCCGTAGCCGCGGTTGTTCAGCAGCATGTTGGCCAGCGCCGACAGATAGTTGCCCACCTCGCCGTGGTCTTCGTCTTTCATGGCCAAGGGCATTGCCTGGACCATCAGTTGCAAGGCTCGGACCCGATCGCGCTCGGCGGCGTTGACGGCTTTTCCGCCGCCCCGTTTGTTGCCGCGCTGGAACTCGCCGGCCACGATAAAGCCGTGATGGGGGATGTTCATGTATCGAGTCGCCGCGCTGTACAGCAGCCGCCAGTTGTCCTCGTGAATTTTGACGGCGTCCTCCAGCAGGGCGTCGATCTCATCGACGCGGTTCAGCCGCTGGAGGCATTGGATCGCCTTGTCCAGGTCGCCGCCAACCTGCCGCGGGTCGTCATTTGGGTCGAGGACCAGTTTGCGGAACCCTTCGTAGGCATCCTTGAAATTGCCCTGCCGAAAATTATTGTGCATTTGGCGCCTTTGTTCCTGTTGGCCGGAGGCCGGAGCGGCCGACACGGAGAACGTCCCAACAGCGGTCGCCATCACGCCGGCCGCGACCGACAGCAGAAACCATGAAGTCGCTTTCATTTGTCCAATCTCCCGGAAAAATGCCGAAAAATGCCTGCAACCACGCACCGACAGCCCAGAAATCAGCGGAGACGCCAGCGATATTACATAAGACACCACGAAGGATATAATAGTTCCATCGCCAAGCATAGCGGATATTTTATCGCGGTCCAGGCAATACCCCCCGTAATTGTGTGTCGGTGGAAAACTCTCCGCCAAGTTTATCCGCCGCGTCTACGCAAAGTGTAACCGCTTACGGGCCGGGAGACGTGTCAGCGACGCCGTGGGCTTATAAGTTGTGCATTGATAGCACTCATAAATCCCGAGAATACTGACCTCGACCGTTCACCGTGAAGTTGCGTCATGCGCGACCCGTGAATGGTTGCGATTGTTGGTTCATTCCAACTCGGATAAATGCATGACAACAATCACTTTCCCCGCGGATTCCCCCCAATTGGTGCGGATTGGTATTGTCGTAGTCACGGCAATGGCATAAGCTAAGGCATTCTCGCTTGCCCTTTCTTGAGGGGGCGCATCAGGGAGGACGGCGTCAATCGCTTGGAAGGGGATGCCATGAGTTCGCTTCAGAAGCAGTACGTCGTGCCAATGGACGGGCAGGACGATTTTCCGGGGGTCGTGCCCGCGGAACCTTTCAGCGTCGTCAAGTCGTTGGCGGCGCCGGTGCGTCGGGCAATCCACCAAACGCGGCAATGGCTGCTCGATCAGCAGGCGGCCGACGGCTCCTGGTGCGCCGAACTGGAAGGCGACTCCCTGCTGGAGAGCGAAACGATCCTGCTGCTGACCTTCCTTGGCCACGAGGACACTGAGGCCGCCGAACGGCTGGCCGATTATCTGGTCGAAAAACAGTTGCCCGAGGGTGGCTGGGCAATGTATCCCGGCGGTCAGGTCGAGATCAGCGGGAGCGTGAAGGCATATTTCGCCTTGAAACTGACCGGCCACGACCCGAGCGCCGAGTACATGCGTCGGGCGCGGACGGCGATCATGGCCCACGGCGGGGCCGACGCGGTCAACAGTTTCACCCGCTTTTTCCTCGCCTTGCTCGGACAAATCTCCTACGATCAATGCCCGGCGGTCCCGCCCGAGTTGGTGCTGTTGCCCAAATGGTTTCCGCTGAACATCCACGCCTTCAGCGCCTGGTCGCGGACGATCATCGTGCCGCTGACGATCATCTCGGCGATGCGGCCGGTGCGTCGGATCGAGCCGCGGTTGGGTATCCGCGAGTTGTTTCTGCGCGAGCCGGAAAATTGGCCGCCGCTGAAGTGTCCCGGTTTGCAGGGCAACTCGGGCGCGTTTAGCTGGGACGGCTTTTTCCGCTCGGCCGACCGGATGTTCAAGTGGTGTCAGCGCCGCCGACTGCTGCCGATGCGGCGCAAAGCGATCATGGCCGCCGAGCGATGGATGCTCGCACGCTTCGACCGCAGCGACGGGCCGGGCGCGATCTATCCGCCCATCGTCTGGAGCATCGTGGCGTTGAAATGCCTCGGCTATCCAGACGATAGCCCCGAACTGCAATACTGTCGCGAGGAATTGCGAAAACTCACCATCGACGACGAGCAAACGGGAACCACGCGATTGCAACCGTGCCGTTCGCCGGTCTGGGACACGGCGCTCACGGTCCGCGCGCTGGCCGCCAGCGGCGCCCGGCCGGAAAATCCCGCCATGCGCGAGGCGATACAGTGGTTGCTGGCCCGGCAGATCCAGCGACGCGGCGATTGGGCCGAATCGGTCAACGTCGAGCCGGGTGGATGGTGCTTCGAGTACAACAACGACTTCTATCCCGATTGCGACGACACGGCGATGGTCCTGATGGCGCTTCAATCGCGGTTCGCCGAACCGACGGAAGAACATGAAGCCTTGCCGCCGGAGTTGAAGCTGGCGACCATGCCGCCGGACGAAAACAAAGAAAACCGCCGGCGCGTCGCCGAGTTGGAAGATACGGTCGCGGCGATCGATCGGGGACAGAGTTGGCTACTGGCCATGCAAAACAGCGACGGCGGCTGGGGGGCCTTCGACCGAAACAACAACCGCGAGTTCCTTTGCCACGTCCCCTTCGCCGACCACAACGCCATGATCGACCCCAGCACGCCCGACTTGGCCGGTCGGGTGTTGGAGGCCCTGGGGCAGTTGGGACGACGCCTGGGCGATCCGGCCGTGGATCGAGGCGTTGCATACATCCGCTCCACACAGAACGCCGACGGAAGCTGGTTCGGACGCTGGGGAGTGAATTACATCTATGGCACTTGGCAGGCGATCACCGGTCTGGCGGCCGTGGGAGTGCCGACCGACGATCCGGCCATCGTGGCGGGGGCAAACTGGTTGCTGGTCCACCAACAGGCCGGCGGCGGCTGGGGTGAATCGCCCGACAGCTACGAGTTCCCGCACCTTCGCGGTCAAGGCCCGATCACCGCCTCGCAAACGGCCTGGGCGTTGCTGGGGCTGTTGGCCGCGGGATTGGAACATCATCCGGCCGTCGCCCGAGGAATCCGCTACCTGTTGAATACCCAGAACGAAGACGGCGTTTGGGACGAGCCGGAGTTTACCGGCACCGGTTTCCCTCGCGTCTTCTACCTGCGCTACCACTACTATCCGATCTACTTCCCGCTGCTGGCGCTTTCGCAGTGGGCGGTGAAGGTCAGCGGCGAGAAGGCCGCCGACGAGAAGCTCGCGGTGGTCAGTGGCTAGTGGTCAGTGGTCAGCCAAGTTAAGTATGACAGGTTGGGTGCCACTGGCTCTGCCAGTGCTTACCTCAACGCGGCACTGGCAAAGCCAGTGGCACGCGCCCGGTTTCGCAACGCCGAATTGTGATTGGCGGCCGCTAAACATAATCACCCCGCGTGGACGCGGGGGCTAAACATTTACATTCTCACACTTTCTATCCACTACCCACTATCCACTATCCACTACCCACTACCCACTACCCACTACCCACTACCCACTACCCACTAATCCCTCCTCTCATGCGATTCCCCTTCTCCCTAACCAGTTCGATGACCGGCTACCTGCTGCGGAAGCGGCTGGCGGGCGAAAAATACTTCCCGCTGGTGCTGATGCTCGAGCCGCTACACGCTTGCAATCTTTCCTGCACCGGCTGCGGTCGTCGACGCGAGTACGCCGACGTGCTGCACCGGCGTCTGTCGATCGAGCGGTGTCTGGCCGCGGCCGACGAGTGCGGCGCGCCGATCGTCAGCGTCTGCGGCGGCGAACCGCTGATGTATCCCGAAATCGAAGTGCTCATCGAAAGCTACATCTCGCGGCGCAAACACGTCTATCTCTGCACCAACGGAGTGCTGCTGGAAAAGAAGCTGAGCGGATTGCGTCCCAACGGCCGGCTGCTGATCAACGTGCATCTCGACGGCATGGAGGCCACGCACGACCGGATGGTCGAGCGGGAGGGGGTTTTCGCCGCGGCCGTACGCGGAATCGTCGCCGCAAAGGAGGCCGGCTTCCAGGTCTGCACGAACACCACCGTCTACAAAGACACCGACATGCACGAAATCGCCGTGCTGTTCGACTATCTTCACGAGCTGAACGTGGACGGGCTGATGATCTCGCCGGCCTTCGGCTACGAATCGGTTTGCCGGGGCGATCCCGACGGCGCGGAACGGATATTCATGACCCGGGCGGAAATTGAGGAGAAATTCCGCGCCGCCTCGCCGCTCTTGCGGCGGCATCGCTTGACCGCCTCGCCGATCTACATGGACTTTCTTTGCGGCCGGCGCGACCTGAGTTGTGCCGCCTGGGCGAATCCGACCTACAACGTCCGCGGCTGGCGCGGCCCCTGCTACCTGTTGGGCGACGCCCATTATCCCACCTATCGAGAACTGATCTCTTCGACCGATTGGGACCGGTTGGGTTCCGGCGGCGATCCGCGTTGCGCCCATTGCATGATGCATTGCGGTTTCGAGCTGGCCGCCGTTCTCCGCTCGAACAAGGGCTTCCGCGACGTGCTGCGGATGGCTGTCTGGCAGATGACGTGAGCCGCGCAAAGGCATGTTGTCCCCTCACCCATCGAGGTGGCATAATTGGGAAGGAGGCTGTCCTAACGGCACGGCGGAGAATTCCGCGGATATATCAGGTCTCGGCCTATGAGCAGGAGGCCCAGATCGTCTGCGAGGTTGTGGACAATGGGGCGGGAACTAAATTACTACCGGCTTCAGCCGGTAGTAGTTTAGTTTTTAAAACACCTTCTTAGAAAACCTGACCTCCAATCCCTCAAACCGCTCTCAATTCACCCACAGATTTTGGCGAAGAGCAGAAAAATGAACATTCTTCGTTCTTCAGTCTTCGCCTTCCACCCAGGGGCTTGGCCAATCGCCCCAGTGGTCGAGATAACTTCGGTAGGCGGGTGAACTTTCGGCCCGGCTCTCCAGCCATTGTTTCGTTTGTGAGATCAATTTCTGTTCCGCCTCCAGGGCGAGTTGGCCCAGCAGCACACGAGTACGGAGGAAAACAAAGTACGTGTCCAACACGTCGCAGCGGCAGTAGTCGTTGATCTCCGCCAGCCGGCCGGCGTCGTACATGTCTTGGACCATGTTTCCTTCGATATCCATTTTCCCTGGCTTGCCGAGGATGTTCGCCGCCAGATTTAGCCCGCCGGTAAAGCGCGTCGCGCCGAAGTTGGTCATCAGGTCGCAGAGATCGACGTGTGCCGTGGTGTTGTAACGGTAGCGGGGCTGATCGAACGAGCGGCTTTTCTCCTGGAACCAGCCGGGTACGCTCACCCCGTAGCGGAACGCCGCCAGTTCCAGCAGCGGCAGGTCGAAACCGCGGCCGTTGAAACTCACCAGCGTCGGCCGGTGATACTTCTCCCAGCCGCGCCAGAAGTTTTCGGTTATCACGTGCGGCCGATACCGAGGCTCGTCCAGCACGACCACGTCTTCCAGCCGAAAATCGGCCGTCACCTTTCCCGCCACCACCGAGATCGGCAGTTGGAAAGTGTAGGGGATGAAATCGTTCTGATACTTCTCCATAAGTTCGTCGCGGTAGCGGCGGACCGCGTCGGCCGGTTCGAGCGACTCGCCCGAATAGCGGAGCTTGGCCACCAACGGGGCGTCGGCCACGCTCTCGACGTCGAAGACGAGATATCGGATTGTATTGGACATGGGAGGGGCCAGGGATCAGAGGTCAGAGGTCAGAGGTCAGAGGTCAGAGGTCAGAGGTCAGAGGTCAGGGATTGAAGTCGCCAACCGCTTGCGGTTTCGCAATAACCGGAAATTTTCCTGTGCATAGCCTACCAAAACCGGACCATATCGGGGAAGATGGGGGCGGTGATATCCGTAAGCCTCTCAATGGAGCATCGAGAACATGAATAAAGACCAACTTTTGCAGCGTTTCCTGCGATACGTCCAGATCGACACCACCGCCCGGCCCGAGACCGACGATTACCCCAGCTCCCCCGGCCAACTCGAGCTTGGTCGGCTGGTGGTCGAAGAGCTACAGGCGATGGGCGTCAAGGACGCCCGGCAGAACGAGCACGGAATCATCTTGGCCACGATCCCCGCCACGATCGATGGGGCGAAGGACACAATTGCCTGGTGTTCCCATCTTGACACTTCGCCCGAGACATCCGGCGCCGACATAAAGCCGCAGATCATCGAATCCTACGCCGGCGGCGACATCACGCTGCCCGGCGATTCGAGCAAGGTGATCCTCACGGCCGACAATCCCGAGTTGGAGAAACTCAAGGGCCGCACACTGATTACCACCGACGGCATGACGCTGTTGGGGGCCGACGACAAGGCGGGCATAGCCGTAATACTCGAAGCCACCAAATGGCTGATGGAGCATCCGGAGATTAAACATGGCCCGGTGCGAATCTGTCTGACCTGCGACGAAGAGATCGCCCGGGGCGTGATCAAGCTTGATCTGAAGGAAATCGGCGCCGTGGTCTGCTACACGCTCGACGGTCATGGCAGCAATGAGATCGACGTGGAGACGTTTTCGGCCGATCAGGCGGTGGTGACCGTTCGCGGCGTGAACATCCACCCTTCGATTGCCAAGGACCGGATGACCAACGCCATTCGTGTGGCGGCCGATTTCATCGCCCGACTGCCCCATAAGACACAGTCGCCCGAGACGACCGACCGGCGTGAAGGATTCATGCACCCTTACGAGATCGAAGGGGGCGTGGGCGAGATGAAAATGAAAATCCTGCTCCGCGACTTCGACGCGTCGAAACTCGACGGGCAGGCCGATCAAGTGCGTCAGATTGCCTCGGCCACGATGCAGGACTTCCCCGTCGCCAAGATCGAGGTGGTCATCGAGCGGCAGTATCGCAACATGGCCGAAGGGTTGGAGAACGAGCCTCGCGCGGCGGCCTACGCCGAGGAAGCCCTCAAGCGGCTCGGCCGGACGGCCAAACGGACGATCGTTCGCGGCGGCACCGACGGCTCGCGTCTTACGGAGATGGGTTTGCCCACGCCCAATCTGTCTTGCGGCGACCACACTCCCCACTCGGCGCTGGAATGGGCCTGCCTGGACGAGATGCTCGAGTCGGCCGAGTGGCTGGTCGCCCTGGCGGAAGTGTGGGGCGAGGGGGGGTAAAGGGCATGTGCCGGTAAGGATGATGTGGTATAATGGAGGATGATCAATAGGGCGAATCGCCGGAGCATCTTTCTTGGGACATAATCCATGGTCCAGGCCGTGAGACAAAATGTCGTCGTGGAGCCGGATGGGCGGATCGTAATTCACGTACCGCAGTTGAAGCCGGGAACTCGCGCCGACGTGATCGTGGTTGAACGGGTCGAACCGGAAGAAGGCGATCCGAGCGGGGACACCTCGCTTTCGAGCCTGATCGGCTCCTGTCGCGGCATGTTCCCCACCCCCGAGGAGGCCGATAAATTCCTCGCCCTGGAGCGCGAAGCATGGGACTGCTGAGCGATCTGGAAGGACGCCGGATTTACCTGGATACCAATGTCTTTATTTACGCACTGAATGGTTTCCCCGCTTATGTGCCGGCGATGAGAGAACTCTTCGATGCCGTCGAGTCCGGCGGTGTGTCGGCCGCAACGAGCGAATTGACGTTGGCCGAACTCTTGGTTATCCCATTCCGCCGCGGCAACGTAGAGGAGGAAAAACGTTGCCGCATGATCCTGCGCCAGCGGACAAATTTTTCGTTGCTGCCGGTAAACGTGAACGTTTTGGAAGCAACGGCTCGGTTGCGGGCCGAACTGCCCGAGATGCATACCCCCGACGCCATTCATGTCGCCACAGCGCAGTTGGCCGTGTGCGACGTCTTCCTGACCAACGATCACCGTCTGAAAGGTGTCTCGGGCGTGAAAATCAATTTGTTGTCGGAGATGGCAAGGGCGGGTGGCGCGTCCTGAGGAGACGTTGAATCGCCTCATGCTATTTTTTCAGTCCCGCCGCGGCCTTGGTCTTTTCCACGTCGAGGTCTTCGATCAGCTTCGGCAGGTTTTTCCAGATCGAGTGGAAGCCGAATCCGCCGCGGGTCATCTCGTCAATCGCCTGCCACACAGCAGTTGATGCCATACTGTTTAATCTGCGGTCTCTGCGCAAGATAATGCGCCAAGATTCTGGTCATTTGGGAAAACAAGGGTAATTAAATAAACTCCCCCTTCCGCACAATCCGAATACTATCCCGCGGCACATTACTATCCCGGAGCATTCTTTGTGATTCGATTGTCGATAATCATACCCCTGTTGGGCGATGAAAAGCGGTTGGACGATACCTTGGTTTCCGTCCTCGAAAATCGTCCCAACAACTGCGAAATCATCGTCGTCCACAACGAACCGTACAACGATCCCTATCAACTGTCCGGCGAGGTGTGGTTTGTCGAGGCCCCGCCCCGGGCGACAACGGCCGAGTGTCTGAACCTGGGGCTTGCCGCCGGCCGGGCGCCGGTCGTCCACGTGCTCGCGTGCGGAGTGGAGGTATCGTCGGGTTGGGCCGACGCCGCCATCCGACACCTCGGCGATGCGGAAGTGGCGGCCGTCGCGGCCGTCGTCTTGTCCAACAACGACCCGCAAAAAGTGGTCTCGGCCGGTTTGGGATATAGGGCGGAAGGGATCGCCTGGAGGCTCGGGCAGGCAGTGGAACCCGCCGAGTTGGGCAAGTGTCGAGCCGAACTTTGCGGGCCGGACGCCTTGGCCGCATTCTACTGCCGTTCGGCGCTGGAAGCGGTGGGAGGATTTTCCGACCAGGCGACCGATACGCTGATGGGGATCGACGCGGCGCTGAAGCTGCGGCGGCTGGGGTTCCGATGTGCGTTGGAGCCGGGGTGTTTCGTGCGGGCGGACGCCGCCTTGGCGGACGAGAGGCCGGGCTTCCGGCACGGTCGCGACGCCGAGCGGCTCTTCTGGCGTTGGGCCTCGACCCGCGGCTGGGCGCGTTCGCTCCTCGGCCACGCCGCGTTGGCGGTCGGCGAATGCGCGATCGGCTTCTGGCGTCCGCCCTACTTGGCGCAATTGGCCGGACGCGCCTGCGGAGCAATCCAGGCGGCGCTAACCGGCCGACGCACGAGTCCGAACGGAACCCTATTCGCCGAGCCGACGCCGGCGATCGACGCAAATGCAGATGCAAAACACCTTGCCGCCGCGCGCATCCGCAACCAACGGCGCTTGTCCCGTGCGGCGTGAAGCGGCAAACGGACCTTCTCTCAGATGACAGGTTGTGTGCCACTGCTGACTTGTCCAGCAGTGCAGACAGCACGGGTGGACAAGCCACCCGTGGCACCCTTCAGTTCAGCTTTGAAGAGGCACTAGTGGTCCACCAAGCTGGGTTTGACAGGTTGGGTGCCACTGGCTCTGCCAGTGCTTGCTTCGATGCAACACTGGCAAAGCCAGTGGCACCCAACGAGCCAACCTATCAGTTTCCACTTGGTGGACCACTAGGCCGCTCGGGCGACCGGTTGGCTGTTCCATCCATTTCGGTGACACGCGGGAAATCAGTCGGCGTGGCGGGTTAGAAGTAGCGGTTTATGAAAATCTGGACCTCGGCGTCGAACATCCTCTCCCGGCCGTTCCGCAGCGGCAGTACGCCGCCGATCTCCACCGTGGTCTTGGCGATCTCCGTGTGCAGCCCGATAGTGATATTGGGCACGTCGAGGCGGTTGTCGAAATTTCCGAAGGTGACCGGGCCGTAGCGCCCCGCGCCGGTCAGCATCATCGAGTCCTGCAGCGTCGTGGCGTAGTGGAACTCGACCAGCATCGCCATCCCCTTCAGCCCTTTAGCGGCCGGATCGCGGAACAGCCAACGCCCCAGCGCCAGGTCCACGTACATCAAGTTCTGTTCGCAATATCTACCCAGCCGCGTGGAGTCGAGGTCCACGGCGTTGCCGTTGGCGGCGAGGTCGAGTTGCAGGAAGCCCTGATAGAAAAATTTGTCGTTTGGCGCGCCGAGGATGCCGATCCAGGGCGAAAGATAGACCGCGTCGTTGTGGACGGTGAAATCGGTTTCGTACACGGCGCCGGTGGTGTCGCTGCCGGTGGGGGTCTCGATGCCCAACCCGGCGGCGACGGCCGAATACTCCGTCGTGTAGAGCAGCCGTTTCAGCGTGATCTTCAAGTTGCCGATATGTTCGCTCCCAACTGTGGCGCCCGGCGCGGAAATCTGGTATGCGCCGGTGAACGGCATCCGCAGCTCGACCGACCAGAGGCCGTCGCGGAAGGTCTTTTCCAGCCCGAAGGTGTAACGGTCGAGGCTGGCGGTTTCTCCGGGTCCAAAGGTGACCGGGTTGGCCAGCAGGGCGTTTTGGAAGTGGTTGTACATGAAGAAGACTCGGTCGGTGGGGAAGGCCTTGTTGTTGTCGGCGATCCTCATCCGCCCACCGCCTCCGGCAGGGGGAAGATCAATGACGGTGTACCGGCCCGGTTGCTCGCCGTCGTAATACCCCAGCCCGCCGCCTCGGGAAAACGAATCGCCGAAAATGTTCGGCACGCTGGCCAGGCGGACTATCGGCGTGCGTGCGGCCGACCGCTGCGACGATCCGGATTGGCTCAGCAACGTGGGTTGCCGGTCGCGTCGTGCGGGAGGCGTCGCTGGCCCTTCATCCCGTTGGGCAAAAGCCCACTCCTCCGGCGAGTCCCAATCCTGATCCAGTCCCCAGTCGGTTTCCTGCCCGACGGCAGGCTGGATTATGGGTAGGAAATAAGCGCCCGCGAAAATCAGTATGAATGCAACTAGACGATGGCCTTGTGCGCGCGGCATGATGTTCTCTCTGTGCGAAAATGCCCCGAATATATTGATTGAATCGGTTTGGCCGGTGGCAGGGGGTGAGCCGGTTTGGAGGGGGTCCGGTTGGGGTATCTGCGGATAATGAACAATGCCGGATAAGTGAGGCGGATAACAAAACGATTCCGGTTATATCCGCACATAAAGCCGCGACCGATGGTCGCGCCACTTGAACTCCTGATTTCGCGTGGTTTCCACACGGGCGCGACCATCGGTCGCGGCTTTATGGCGCGGCCGGAAGTCTGCTCAATGCGGCGTCGGTCTCGTGCAACTGGGCCTGGAAATCGTCGTTTTCCGGGTATTGTTCCACCAGCACGCGAAAGTGTCTTTGGGCGGCTTCCAGATTGTCCCGGCCTTGCCGTACTCCACACTTCGTTAGCCTCGGTGCGGTTGCCGTTGGCGTCATAGGTGTACGATTCGTCAGTGCCTGCCCTCTTTTATCCCCGACACCTTCTCTCCCCCGGATCGTCCGGTCTGCTTGCTACCCCA
>JAUWPQ010000041.1 GCA_030611515.1 Planctomycetota bacterium
GGGCCGGCCGCGTTGTTCCACGAGTTCCTTTCTACCTCTGCCCGGGGCATCGTCTCCGAGCGTCGCGCCCCGCCCGGCGCCACCATCAAACTCCGCGACGTCGTCGAGGACGAACCGTCCGTCCGCGTGAAGTTCGGCTAGTGCTCCGTCAATCGTGATTCGATCGGTTTCGTTGGGGTGGCAGTTGAACTGCCACCCCGATGGACGGTGATACGGGGCGGCAGTACAACTGCCGCCCCAACCTATCGGCAGAATATTTCGGGGACACCCATATTCTGAGGAGGAGTGCGATAATCAAGTGTGTCCCCGGATTTTGGATTCCCGGATTTCCGAAGTATTTTGTCCCCGGATTTCGGATTTCCCTAAGAGAAAGATAGTTCTGCCCCCTTTTTCACCTGATGCCAAAGTCAAGTCGTTCAATTGGCCACTTGGCTGCGCAGGAAGTCAATCTCATCGGCCACGTCGAGCCGGTTCGTCCAGTTTTCCACATGGTGCGTCCAGAAGCAGTCGAGTTCCTCCAACAACTCCGGGGCTTCGTTCTGCACGTGCTCACTACATGCTGTCCGACCGTGACAAGCGAGCAGATACAACAACCATTGGCGTTGCTTCCTCCTGCTTCTGCCAATCAATCGAACCACCTGCGGCACGAAGGGGAGTTGGGTAAGCAAAACCGCGCGAACCAGTCCAGCAGAATGACGGTCATTATCACCGATCTGAAGCAATATGGATTCAAGGTTGTCAGCCTTTAGGACTCTGGAAACGCCCATAATTGCGTGAACGGCCACCAATTCGTCGCTGTCGTCGAGGTATGCCAATAGGCCGGAAGATTCGGCATCCACCGAAATAGCAGCCAGCCCCCACGCTGCCGCAGCCCGCAACTCTGGCTCGTTCGATGTGTTCTCCAGCAACGCCTTGAGGAGGTCGAGCGAACGATGGTCAGGTAATTCAGGCAGTATTAGGGTCGATTCCATCCGCAATTCGCTTGGCATGTCGGTATTGGTCGCAATCCTGGAAATAGAATTCCATCCTTCCTCGCAGCCAAGACGAGCAAGCGAAGCGGCTGCCTCCAACTGAATTCTGCCGTCCTCTGACGACTCCATAATTCGACACAGGGGCTTCCTGCTCTTGGCAGCAAGTTCCGGCAGAAATCCCAATGCCTTGACCCCCACATACACCGTTTCGGCCGTGCCACCTTTCAGGTCGCGAAAAAAATCGTATCGCCGGCCCTCGGGAACGATCGGACTGACCAAGCCCGGCATTGCGGATGCCAAGATTGTGTCGCCATCGCCGAAAGTGTCACCAACTGTGACATGAGAGGTCAACGTGAACTCTTCACCATTTGATTGGCGACTCAGACGGTACGACTGCCGGCGACCATTGGAAAGTACGGTCTTGATGGTGTCGCTCGAAACGCTAACAACCGTGCCAGCCTTGTTTGGAACTACTGCGGGCCAGGTGACTTGAAACTCACTTCCCTGAGAAGCGGCTTTCATAGCTTCACGTTTCGCTAGACTCCATGCCGAACGCATGTCGCCTACGCGAAAGAGCGCCAGCCGTTCGCTAGCGACCCAGGAGTCATCAGCCGGCCACACCCGGATAAACGCGACAAGATCGTTGTCTCGAAGTCCCTGATCCCATGCCCGATCCGTGTTGTTGACCGAATGAGACATCGTGATCTTCAGGTTGGCCTTGGCGCGACATTCGATTCGTATGCCAGACTTCAAGCACAGCAGATCAGGAACTCGCAAGCGCTTGATCTTCGTTGCCCAAATTTTGTTATTGGAGCAGTACCGCTCCAGTTCGATGACTTGAAAACCTCCCGCTCTGAGGATCGTTGCGATTTTTCGCGTCCCAATCGCACCGATGCTGACGTTGCGGAGAAACTCCCGGTCACTCTTGAATCCCACAGTGGCCACCCTCAATGGCTGGCAGGACTAGGGCATGAGGTCTGACATCGCAACCCCCAGGGCAGTGGCCAACCTCTCGATATTCAATAGGGAGATGTTGCGCTCGCCGCGCTCGACGCTGCTAACGTAGGTCCGATGCAGCCCGGCCAACTCCGCCAGCCGCTCCTGCGAAATCCCATTCCTTTGGCGGGCCGCCCGCAATCGCTTGCCGAATTGAACCAGTACATCGGACAAAACCGTACCCCTTGCTGCATCAATAGTTCAGGATACCGACAACTATTGACAACAGTGTGCGGAAGTGCATATTATACGTCTACAGTCTTTACGTTACGGTAACGCATAGTCTACAATACTGTGAGACCTGCAGGAAACTTGGTACGCTATGAAAAAAAGGATGATACACCCAATGCAAGGCAATAAACGGCCAATTGAAGTCTACCGGACGAAGTTCGGTCAAGCATTCTTGGCGCGGGCGGAAAACTATCTCCCGTCCATGCCGGAAAACTCAGTTGACTTGGTTATCACCTCCCCGCCTTTCGCCCTCCTGCGTCAGAAAGCCTACGGGAACTTGGACCAGGCCGAGTACGTTGATTGGCTAGTCTCCTTCGGTCCGCTTGTACGACGGGTACTCAAGGACTCAGGCAGCTTTGTGTTGGATTTGGGGGGAGCCTATCAGCGCGGCATACCTTGCAGGTCGCTGTACAACTACCGTGTTCTTCTGCGGTTGTGCGATGAGCATGGCTTCCATCTTGCGGAAGAGTTCTTCTGGCATAACCCGGCCAAGCTCCCCTCACCGATCGAATGGGTCAACAAGCGTAAGATTCGTGCCAAGGACTCCGTGAACACCGTCTGGTGGTTTTCCAAGTCTGAGTATCCGAAAGCGAACGTCAGCAACGTGCTGGCACCATATAGCGCACGCATGAAGCAATTAATGAAGGATCCCGAGACATTCTATCGACCAAAGGATCGCCCCTCTGGGCACAACATCAGCGGGAAGTTCGGCAAGAACAACGGCGGAGCCATCCCATCGAATCTGCTGTCGTATCCGAACACCGAAAGCAATTCCGCTCATATCCGGCTCTGCAAGGCACACAATGTCGAGCCGCATCCTGCACGTTTTCCACGAGCATTGCCAGAATTCTTCATCAAGTTCCTAACCGACCCCGGTGATGTCGTAATGGACATTTTCGCTGGCTCAAACACGACAGGCGAGGCGGCAGAGTTGCTTGGCCGGCAATGGATTTCCTCAGAGTGCAACCTTGAATATGTCATTGGTTCGGCATTTCGCTTCATGGCTGAATGGCCGGACGATGAGATTGCGGCCTTTGTCCGCAATGCAAGAGACGTTCCCGTTGAACCCATATCGGTGTTGCCATTGCAGCACTCGCTCTTATAGAGAAAAGGGCTGCACGATTTTTCGTTGGACATTTTGATGCTTAATACGCAATAACCTCTTCGCCCCTCCACCCTACTCCGGCATTTTTTCCGGCTTGTACTCGTGCGGACGCTTGCGGATTACCTTGGCCTCGATGATCTTGTCGGGCGGGAGGGCTTCCTTGTCGTCGGGATTGCGGCGCTGGAGCTTCGAGAGGACTTCCATCCCGCCGATTACCCGGCCGAAAGCCGTGTGCTTTCCGTCCAGTTGGAACGCGGGTACGAAGGTCAGAAAGAACTGCGAACCGCCGGTGTCGCGGCCGGCGTGGGCCATGCTCAGGCTGCCGCGGAAGTGGAGCCGATGGTTCGGCTTGTAACATTCGCAGGCGATGCTGTAGCCCGGCCCTCCCGTGCCGTTTCCACGTGGACACCCGCCCTGCGCCATGAAGCCCGGCAACACGCGGTGGAACGTCAGCCCGTCGTAAAATCCGCCTTCGACCAGCGAGATGAAGTTGGCCGCCGTGTTCGGGGCTTCGTTCTCGAACAGCTCGATCAGGATGTCCCCCTTCGAGGTCTTCAGCAACACGCGCGGCAGGTTGTCGGAGTCGGCCTGGCGCCGGCGGATCGCCTCCTCTTTAACCCAGACCTGCTTGTAGTACGGAAGATTTAGGAGATATGACCGGCCGATCTGGGCCGGCTTGTTTTTTTCCGAGGGCGAATCGTAATAACCGCTTTCCGCGGCCAGGCTGAGATACTTTTCGGCGTCGTCGAAATGATTGGTCGCAAAGGCGGCTATACCCGCCAGATTCGCAATCTGCGGGTCCATACACTTGTTCTCCATCAGCATCCGGCCGATCTCGTAGGCCGGCTCGTAATCGTCGCGATGCACCCCTTGGGCCAACAGTTTCATCAGGAAAAAGGGGATTTCCTTGTCGGCGTTCGGGGCCTCCTCGAACGCCTTCCCGGCGACGTCGATCAACTTAGGTTCGATCTCCTCTCCCCGGACGATCAACCGGTTCCATTGCAGCAGGATTTGTTCCCGCTGCTGCTCGGAGGCCGTCCGGTACTTCAACTGCAAACCGGCCAATTCGGCCAACAAGCCGTTCATTTCCCCGTGGATGCGATAAAACTCCTCGGTCCGGGGACCGCGTTCGGCCGCTAATATCGACACGGGGAAAAGAAGCAGAAACAAGGCCGACGTTAGGGAACATCGAGCGGTCATTGTTGGACTCCGTTGGTTTTCCAAGGCGGCGATCATCTTCCTACCGCCTGCATTCTACTGTATCATAGCCGATGATTCCATGTAGGCGTCAATCGATTCCGAGATCGGACAGCAATGGCACGACGAAAACGCAAACCGAAATCCACCGCCGCCGAACGCTCTCCCCGCGGCGACTCGAAATCCGTCGTCGGGGTGCGGATCATCGGCGGGCGGTTCCGCGGCCGACGCCTTCATTACACCGGAGACGCCCGCACCAGACCGATGAAAGACCGGCTCCGCGAGGCGATCTTCAACCTCGTCGGACCGAGCATCCGGGGTAAACACGCGCTGGACCTGTTCGCCGGCACCGGGGCGCTGGGGCTGGAAGCGCTCAGTCGCGGCGCCGGTCGGGCAACGCTGATCGAACAGCACCATCCCACGGCGGACGTCATCCGTCGAAACGTGGTCGAGTTGGGCGTTGAAACGCGAGCCGAAGTCGTCGCCGCGAACGTCTTTATCTGGGAAAAAATGAGAGCGGGTCTCTTTTCGCCCGACCCTGCTACTGATGGCGCACGGAGTGTGCCTGCTACAATACCTCCCCATTCGCCTTGGGTGGTGTTTTGCTCGCCCCCTTACGATTTCTACGTTAGTCGCACCGCGGAAATGTTGGAGCTGATCGAGGGGCTGATCGGATCGGCCCCGGCCGAAAGCATTTTTGTGGTGGAAGCGGACGCGAGATTCGATTTCCGGCTGCTTCCCGATCCTGAGGCGTGGAACGTCCGCTCATATCCCCCGGCAGTGGTGGGAATTTTCCGCAAAAAATAGCTATTGCTTTGTCGCGCTTAAATGTTCGGGTGTAGCGGGGCCGCTTGTGGCCCGTGTTTTTGTGCTATTGTGCGATCGGCGGCAACGGGCCGCAAGCGGCCCCGCTACACGGTCAACTCGAAAATTAAAGTTTGACAAAGCACTAAATTGAATTTCTCCGGATGCCTCCTCTTCTCAGTGGACTATCCCGTCCCCGACAACCGATCTAACCAGATGCCGGACGTTATCTTTATTCGGGTTGTGTCAGATCGAAGGAGCAGGCAATGGTCCAGCGACGGAATTCTACTTGGCCTCTGTTGTGGGCAGCGTCGTGCCTGCTGGTGTTGAGCATAGCCCCCCCCCTGTTGTGGGATGATTTCTGGGCCTCCAAGCCGAATTCGGATTCCCGCGAGGCGGTCCAATCCCCCACTCTGGCAAACGCCCCGCAGCCGGACCTTTACCGTTTCAGGGAAGTGGATGAAGCCGCTTTTCGGTCTCTTTCGCAATCCTCCGACGCGTGGCCCGAGGAAGCGGAATCGTTGGAGCCTACCGAGGCACAACCGGTGGAAGCCGCCGACAGGGTTGCCTCGCAAGTGGTCGAGCCGGACGCGTCTGCAATCCTCGAAGAAGGCCAAATCGGGCCACGCTTGACCGCCGCCGGCGAGGCCCAGGAAAGCAAGCCGACGAAGAGGCATCCGATCCACACCGCGTTGTTGCCCCGTTGGGTCCGTCGATTGCCGGCCGTCGTCGCCAGTCTCCGCGTACCAAGCGCCGCGGAGCTTTCCGGCAACGGTCAATCGCCAGGCGAAATCCGTTATCCCAATACCAGCACCACATCCGCCTCTTTACCGGCACAGAAAAAAAAGCCTCAAACGGCCGAGCGGAAGGCCGACGATTCGTGGCCGGAGCCGACCGCCTTGATCGAACAATTGCAGCTACTTTCGGACGACGGACCGCAGCGGCGATGGGCCGAGGAAGTGTTGCGGCACATTCGAGCGCTGGGGCCGGCGGTCGACGGCGGTTCGGACGAGGCGGCGGCGATCGTCGGACGGCTCGCCGATCTGGAGCGTCGGGCACACGAATTGGCCGCGAATATTTCGCGCGAGCCACTCGCCCGCAACTTGCGCAGGGCCGGTTACGCCCTGCAGCGCAGGATCGACGTCTGGGAGCACGTGGTCCGACCGGGCGCGCCCCGGATCGGCGAAACCATTCCCGTAGACCGCGATCCGAGGAAACTCGCGCGGTGTTTGGCCGAGATCGAATCGGTCACGGGCGATTCGGCCGAGGGTCGGGCCTGGCGGGAGTACCTGATGACGGGCGACATCAAAGAGGGCTTGGCGCTGGGACCGTCGCCGGACGAGGCCCAACTGCGCCGGCTTGCCAGGCGGATTCTGGTCCGGTTGATGCAAACCCCCTTGACGCCCGAGCAACAGGATTTCGTCTCCGGCAAAGCGGTGACGGCGTTGCGGTACGAACTGTGGCTCTGGGCGGCCAAGCCGATCTCCACCGCCGCATTGCTCCGCAACGTCGAACGCTACGAGCGGACCGGTCTGCCGAGCGACGCCCGCCGGCTGGCGATGGATTGCCAATACCTGCTGGCGTCTCCGGCGAAGGCGCGGCGAATGTTGGCCACCCTGGTCGATTATAACTATCGCAACGCGAATTTCCGGGTGGCCTTGACCGAGGAATTCATCAACGACCTGATGCCGGAACAGAACTTGGAGTACGCGCGGGTCAACGACAACGTGTTGGGACATCCGACGCGTGGGAGAAGCGTGATGGCGACCGAGGTCGCCATACGGATGCGGCCCAACCCGAGGCGCATCAGCATGGAGTTGGAAGTGACCGGCGATATCGCGGCCATTACCACATCAGACGCCGGTCGGGCGCGGTTCCACAACAAAAGCGATTCATACTACATCGCACGTAAGCCGCTGGAGGTGAACCTCGAAGGCATCTTTCTCGGGCCGACGAAAGTGAACGTGTACAACGAATCCCGGCTCCGCGGCGTGAATACCTCGATGGACGGCGTTCCGCTGTTGGGGTGGTTGTTCGAGGGAGTGGCCCGCTCGCAACACGAACAGAAAAAGCCGGCGGCCAACCGCGAGGTCCGCCGCAAAGTGGCCACCCGGGCACGCAAGCGAATCGACGCCGAGGTTCACCAACAATTCGCCCGCTTCGTCGAGCGGATGAACCAACGGCTGTTCCATCCGTTAAACTCCTTGACGCTCGATCCGCAGTTGATCGAGGCCGAGACCACCGATAAGCGGTTCACGATGCGGCTGCGGTTGGCCGGCGAGGACCAGTTGGGGAGCCACACGCCGCGTCCCCGCGCGCCGTCCGACAGTCTGGCGAGCGTGCAACTCCACGAGACGGTGTTGAACAACGGCATCCAACGGCTCCATTTGGCGGGCCGGACGTTCACCCTGCTCGAACTCGCCGATCACGTCGCCGCGCGGCTGAGTTGCCCGCCTCCTTGGGACACCATCCCCGAAAACGAAAACGTGAAGATCACCTTCGCCCGCAAGGATCCGGTGGTCGTCCGCTGCGAAGACGGCCAGGTTGTGCTGACGCTTTCCATCCATCGGCTCAGCAAGTCGCCGCGAAGATGGAAGGAGTTTCAAATTCGCGCGTTCTACCGGCCGGAGATCGACGGGCGTTCGGCGCAACTGGTCCGCGATGGCGTGATCCACCTGATCGGAAATCGTCTGACCGTGGGTTCGCAGATCGCGCTAAGGGGCATCTTTTCCCACGTCTTGTCCAAGGACGCCCCCTTGAAACTCGTGAACGGTCCGGCCGTGAACGACCGCAAGCTCGAAGACGCCGAGATCACGCAATTCGTGATCGACGACGGCTGGATCGGCATTGCGTTGGGGCCGAAATCGTCGCTCGCCGGCCGGCTGCAACCGAGATTGCGGTAAGGACGGCGGCGTCCGTCACGTACCCGAAGAAACCCGCAGGTCGTCGCCGATCGCCTTGAGCCGTTCGGCCTGCGCGGCCTTGGTCAATTCGAGGTCGGCGGCTGACGGCGGATCGTAGGCGAACAGATAAATCTTCACCTTTGGTTCCGTGCCCGAGGGACGCACCGCCACGTAGTTCCCTCGCGCCTCCAGGTCGAAGATCACCAGATCGCCCTTCGGTTCGAGTTTCAGATAGTCGCGGACGCCGGCCACCTGCATTCCCCCGAGGCAGCAGGGCGGTCGGGCGCGGAGACCGCTCATCAGCAATCGCATGTCCTCCATCCCCTTTTCGCCCGGCATCCGAAGGTTGATCTGACCTTCGCTGAAACAGCCGTGCTGGAGGAACAACTCGTCGAGTCGTTGGTGGAGTGTTTTGCCTTCCGACTTTAGCCGGGCGGCCAGCTCCGCAGTCAGCAGGGAAGCGACGGCCGCGTCCTTGTCCCGCACGTGGTCGCCGGCCAAGAACCCGTACGACTCCTCCGTGCCGAAAACGAACCGCTTGGGTCCTCGGGCGTCCATCTCCGCGCCGATCCACTTGAAGCCCACGTGCAGATCGCCGAAGGTTTGTACGCCGTAATGGTCGGCCACCCGCCGGATCAGTTCCGTGGTGACCAGCGTTTTTACGACGTAGTGTTCCGGCGTGAGCATGCCGGTCGTGCGTCGGGCATCGAGCAGGAAATCGACCAACAGCGCGCCGAGCTGATTGCCGGTCAGCGTGACCCAAGGCGCCTCGGGTTCGAGCGACCGCCGCACGGCGCAACCCAGCCGGTCGCAATCCGGGTCGGTGGCCAGGATCAGTTCGGCGCCGCTTTGTCGGGCGTGTTCGATCATCGAGTCGAAGACGGCCGGGTTTTCCGGGTTGGCGGTGTGGTTGGGGACGTTGGGAAAATCGCCGTCGGGCGCGGCGTGGGGGGCGAAAATCTCCACCTCGCGGAATCCCGCCTCCGAAAGGACCGGCATGACGGCCGATGCCCCAACCCCGTGCAGCGGCGAGTAGAGGATTTTTATATCGCGGGGGCCTGGAACGCTCTGCGCCAACACCGCCCGGATAAACGCCGCATCCACCTCTTCTTGACAATATGAGACCCGGCCGTCGGCCAACGCATCGGCCAGCGGCGTGCGTTTGACGAACGTCACCTGCCGCATCCGCTCGATCGAGGCGGCGTCGTGCGGCGGGATGAATTGGCCGCCGCTGGGTCCGTACACCTTTGCCGCGTTGTCGCTGGGTGGATTGTGGCTGGCGGTGATGATTATGCCGCAGTCGCACTGATAATAACGCACGGCAAAAGAGAGTTCCGGCGTACTGCGGAATCCGTCGAGAAAATAGACATGGAACCCGGCCGCGACCATGATCTCGGCACAGAACTCGGCGAACTGCCGGGAGCGGTGCCGCGTATCGTAAGCAATGGCGCAAGAGTGTAGGGCAGCCGCCCCCGGCTGTCCTTGGTTGCCCGGCACAGCCGAGGGCGGCCGTGCTACATCTTTAACGTAGTCGGCCAAACCCTGCGCGGTCTCGCCGATGGTCCGTTGGTTGATGGCGTTGCAACCGATCGGATACATCCGGCCTCGGCGACCGCCGGTGCCGAAGGGGACGGTGGTCCAGAAGGCCTCTTCGAGTTCGGCCCATTTTCCGGCCGCGAGGTGTTCGACCACATGGGGGGCATACTCGCCGAGATACGGTTCTTCAAGCCACTTGCGGATATTTGCCGCGGCCGCGGCCGAGAGTTTTCCGGCCGCGGCCGCAGCGTCCAATTGGGCAAGGGGGGATGTGTTTGTGTCCATGAGGGCTATTGTGGCCGGAGACCGAGAAGGAAAAAAGGGGGGCGCTTCCGCTTTCCGGTGCCGAATCCTACAATTGGGGTGTTGTTGTCAGTTGTCAGTTGTCAGTTGTCAGTTTCCTGGTTCCCATGCTCCGCGTGGGAACCCACTTGCTCCGACGCTCCGCGTCGGTGGCGGGGGAACGACGCAGATTGTCGCGCTGGCGGTCCATTCCGTGGGAACGAGGAGTTATACATCATCAGACCGACAACTGACAACTGAAAACTGATAACTGAAAACATATTCATACACGGAGTCCTCATTATGAGTCTGATTATCCTGCGCTGCGTATTTATTTTGGTGGCGGCCGGGCTGGGCGTGTCGTTTCTACAGCTCGGCGTCTTGCCGCAAGACTCAACCACGTTGGCCTGGGGGGTGTTTTTCGGGTTGATATTGCTGGCCCTGGGGGTGATCGTTGCCGACGTCTCCGTCCGTCGAAAACGCCTGGACACGATAACGGCCGTATATTTCGGCATGTTGGTCGGCATGTTCATGACCTACATCCTCGGCCTGGCAATGGTCCCCTTGCTCAGCGACAAGTTGCGGATGCCGGCTCAATCGGTGCTGGGGCTGGTCGTCTGCTACATGTGCATCAGCCTGCTGATGCAGACCAGGAACGACTTCCGCTTCATCATCCCCTACGTCGAGTTCGCAAGGGAAGTGAAGGGGTTGAAGCCTTGCATCCTCGATACCAGCGTGGTGATCGACGGGCGGATCGCCGACGTGGTGGAGACGCAAATCTTCGACGGGCAATTGATCATGCCCAAGTTCGTCATCGGCGAGTTGCAGGCGGTGGCCGACAGCCCCGACCGGCTCCGCCGCGGCCGCGGCCGGCGCGGGCTGGACATCCTCAACCGGCTCAACAACAACAAGGACATCGAACTGGTAATCCACGACCACGATCTGCCGGAGTATGCCGGGCTTACGGTGGACCTAAAGCTGGTGGCGCTGGCCAAGCACCTCCAGGGCAAGCTGATAACCAACGACTACAACCTGAACAAGGTTGCCCAATTGCAGGGCGTCGTCGTGATCAATCTGAACGATTTGGCCAACGCTCTGAAGCCGGTTTTCCTACCCGGCGAGCAAATCGAGGTCCGCGTCGTCAAGGCCGGCGAGGAGCAGGGCCAAGGCGTGGCCTATCTCGAAGACGGAACGATGGTCGTCATCGAAGGCGGCCGGGACAAAATCAACCAACTCATATCCGTCGCCGTCACCAGCGTACTCCAGACCAGCGCCGGGCGAATGGTCTTCGGAAAGGTGGAGAACTCGCGGTAGAGTGGCTGGTGGTTAGTGAAGAACCAATAGCTGCCCCCTTTTTTTCGAGTATTTCCAACAGCGGCTGAGCATAATATAATGTGTATGGGATGAATTGCGGTTCTCGATGGAGGAATGAACATGGTTTATCGAGGCCACGTGAAAAACGGCGTGATTCGGTTAGAGCACTCGGCAGTCTTGCCCGAGGGGGCCGAAGTTCGCGTCCAACTAGCCTCGCCCACGGCCGGTCGCCAAACTGAGGTGTCCCTGGAACAGGAGTTGGCCGCGATTTGGGCGGATGTTCCCGAGTCGGAGTGGAACCGACTGCCGGCCGACTTGACGGACAACCTCGACCACTATGTCTACGGGACTTCAGAATGATGCGGAAAGTATTTGCCGATACGCTCTACTGGATCGCGATTCTCAAGCCCGGCGATCCATACGAGTTGCTTGCCAAAGAAGCACGCCAGGCAATCGGGCCGTGTATTATTGTGACGACGGATGAAGTCCTCAGCGAGTTTGCGACTGCGTTCAGCAAAGGGGGACGAGTTCTCCGAAAAAAAGCCGTGGAAACCGTCAGGAAGATACTCGACAATCAGAACGTAAAGGTCGTCGAACAATCGCGGGACTCTTTTCTGCGTGCGTTGGACCGATTTGCGAATAGGTCCGACAAGGAGTACAGTCTAACGGATTGCTCTTCGATGAACGTAATGGACGCGGAACAGATCGAAGACGTTCTTACCAATGACCGTCATTTCCGGCAAGAGGGGTATAACGTGCTGATCCCTTCCGCCACAAGCGGAACGGCGTAGTGGCGATAAAAATCCTTGGGGCTTTGCGGAAGCGGATACCTCGCCCATTGAGGGACAAATAGACAACCTGTCCTACTTTTCCGCCAACGAACGTGCTTGCCGGGCCAGTGCGGTGATTGATTGCCAATCACCGGCGGCAATCGACTCCCGTTTGGCGATCCAGGAACCGCCCACGGCCAGGATCATGGGGTCGTCGAGATAGCGGCCCGCGTTGTCCACGTTCAATCCGCCCAGCGGGATGAAGCGGACGTTCAGGTGCGCGTATGGGGCGGCCATGCTTTTCAGATACGTCAACCCTCCGGCCGGCTCGGCGGGAAAGAATTTTAATACCCGGCACCCGCACTCCAACGCCCGCTCGACGTCCGAGGGAGTTGCCACGCCGGGGACGAATGAGAATCCGGCCGATTGTGCGGCGCGGACCACCGCCGGGTTCATGCCGGGGGCGAGCGCGAAGTCGGCCCCCGCCGCGACGACCTGCTGCACTTGCTCGACCGAAAGCACGGTTCCCGCGCCGACGATCATTTGCGGCACTTCGGTCTTGATCGCCCGGATGGCGTCGATCGCCGCTTCGGTCCGCAGCGTAAGTTCCAGCACGTCGATGCCGCCGCCGAGCAGCGCGTGGGCCAAGGGAACGGCGTCTTCGGCCCGATCCACGACCAGGACGGCGACAACGCCGGTCCGCTGAATCCGCTCGAACATCTCCGTGGGCAACTGCGACATTCGATGGTTCCTTACAATCGCGGCGTGGTCATGCCGCCGTCTACCATGATGATTTGGCCCGTGGAATAGGCCAGATCGCCTCGGGCGAGCGCGGCCACCGCCTTGCCCACGTCCTCGGGCGTTCCCCAACGCCGCTGGATCGCCAGCCCTTCGGCCAGCAGTTTATCGTATTTCTCCCGCACGCCGGCGGTCATGTCGGTCTGGATGACGCCGGGCCGGACCTCGAAGACGGAGATGTCGAACTCGCCGAGCCGGGCGGCCCAGAGCCGGGTGGCCATACCGATGCCCGCCTTCGAGATGCAATACTCGCCCCGCTGGACCGAGGCCGCCGTCGCCGAGACGGAAGAGATGTTGACGATACATCCTTGCCAATTGGGATCGGACCGCTTCTGCTCGATCATCCAGTTCGCACAGGCCTGGGTGAGGAAATACGGCCCTTGCAGGTTGATCCGCATCACGTGCTCGAAGCTGGCTTCGGTGGCTTCGAGGATGTCGGCCCTGGTTTTCGGGGCGACGCCGGCGTTGTTCACCAGCACGTGGAGACGGCCGAACCGCTGGCGGGCGGCATCAATCAACCGGCGTCGGGCGTCGGCGTCGGCGACGTCGGCTTGGACGTACAAGACCTCGGCCCCACGCCGGCGCAGCTCGGCGAGCGACTGCTCGGCCGCGTCCTGCTCGCGCACTCCGCAAACCGTCAGATCGAATCCCTCATCGGCCAGACACTGGGCGATGCCGAAACCGATTCCCCGCGCGCCGCCGGTGATTAGAGCAACTCGTTTCATGGATTGTGTGTAGGTTTGGTGCTGCAACCCGTTTAGCAGCCGCCGGTACGGCGGCTTGCAGCGAAACCGAGGGCCGTCGTGCCGACGGCCGCTAAACGGACGCGACATTCATCTATGCGTTCAACTCCGGTACATCGACCCACTGCCGTTTTTCCCAGGATTCCAGGGCCTTTTCGGCCAATTGGACGCCCTTGGCGCCCTCCAGCAGCGTCCAGGGGAACGGCTCGTCGGCGGCCACGTGGCGGAGGAACAATTCCCACTGGACCTTGAAGGCGTTGTCGTAGGTCTGGTGTTGGGGGACACGTTGCCAGTCCGCGTTGAAATCGATCGGCTCGGCGGCGTCGGGGTTCCAGACCGGGCGCGGAGTGACGCCGTATGATTGCGCCCAGCAGTCGCGCAGTCCGGCGACCGCGGTCCCCTTGGTTCCGTCCACCTGTAAGGTCAACAGGTCGTCGCGGCGGACACGGACGCACCAACTGGCGTTGATCTGCGCGATGACGCCCCCCTGTAACTCGAAGATGGAGTAGGCCGAGTCGTCGGCGGTGCAATCGTAAGGTTTTCCGTTTTCGTCCCAGCGCCGTTCGACGTGCGTCGCGCCCCGGCAAGAGACCGATTGGACGTTGCCGAATAGGTTGTCGAGCAAATACCGGAAATGGGCAAGCATGTCGAGGATGATTCCGCCGCCATGCTCCTTTCGATAGTTCCACGAAGGGCGTTGCGAGGAAACCGTGTCGCCCTCGAAGACCCAGTAGCCGAACTCGCCTCGGACGGAGAGAATGCGGCCGAAGAAGCCGCTGTCGCGGAGGGTTTTCAGTTTCAGCATCCCGGGCAGCCAGAGCTTGTCCTGAACGACGCCGTTCTTTACGCCCGCCGCTTGGGCCAGGCGGTGCAGCTCCAACGCCTCGGCGGTGGTGGCGGCCGAGGGCTTCTCGCAATAGACGTGCTTGCCGGCGGCGATTGCCTTCTTCACGGCGTCGAAGCGGCGATTGGTCGTCTGTGTGTCGAAATATATCTCGTTTCGCCGATCGGCGAGCGCTTCGTCCAAGTCGGTCGTCCAGCGTTTGGCGCCCGATCGAACGGCCAACTCCTCCAGCTTCGTCGGGTTGCGGCCGACGAGGATCGGGTCGGGCACAACGACCTTCTCGTCGCCGATTTTCACGCCCCCTTGGCGGATGATCGCCATGATGGAACGCATGAGGTGCTGGTTCGTGCCCATCCGGCCGGTGGCGCCGTTGATGATGACGCCGATGGTTTGGGTGGCGACTTTATCCATCTATGTTTCTCCTGACATTGGTTGGCACCGGCAAAATGCCAGTGCCACCCGGCAGTGTTATTTCTCCGGTTTATCCGTACACTGAGGCCGAGCGCCGGGCGGAAGCGGCGGGACCTCGACGCCGGCCTTAGGCAACGTGCCGGCCAACTCCTGACGCCAATGGGCCACGTCGCCCGCCGGTCCGTAACAGTAAAGCATCCGCAACGGTTCGTTGCCGATGTTGGTCAACTGGTGGAACACGCCGGGCGGAATGAACACGGCCTGACCGGCTGTAACGGTCTGCCGCTCCTCGCCCAGGCACATCTCGCCCGTGCCTTCGACGATCATGTACACCTCATCCTGGTCCTGATTGTGCCAGGGAACCTGTCCGCCCTGTGGATCGAGGGTGATGTTTCCGATGCAGAAATGTTCGGTATGGATAGGCGACACGCCGCCCACCCAGTTCTGCGTGCGTCGCCGCGCGGGATAACGCTGGCCTTCGATCTTCTCCAGATCGGCGATAATCATGTCGGTTCTCCCCAAAAGGTTAGATACGGTTTGTCTTCGATGATTCGCTGGACGTAGAGGGCAACCTCCCGGGCGTGGTAATCGCCCCACATGCTCGATTCGCCGCACGGTACGCCGCGCTCCTCGGGTACGTGGTCCCAGCCGTTTGGACGGTGATAAACGCTATGCAAAATCAACCCCTGGTGATTCGCCTCCGCGCTCAAATACGGCTCGTCGAACAGGGCGTCGAGGACGGTCAGGCCCGCCTGCCAATAGCGATCGTCCTTCGCGTGGCGTCCCAGCCGCAGCAAACCTTGCGCGGCGATGGCCGCCGCCGAACTGTCGACCGGCTCGTGTGGGTTCAGTGGATCGGCGGGGCGCGAGCGCCAATCGCCCAACTTGTCGAGGTTCGGCGCTCCGGTGTCCCAGTATGGGATGCCGTCGGCGGCGGTGGCCTGCTCGATGTAAAAGTCGCAAGTCGCCCGGGCGGCCTCCAGCAATCGCGGTGTGGTCTCATCGTAGCCGATCGACTCCAGAAACTCCAATTGCTCGGCCAGTCCGCACATCGCCCAGGCCAGCCCCCGCGTCCAGGTCGAGAAGGGCGAATAGCCTTGCTGTGAGTTGGGGCAACGATAGCCGCCGTCGTTTACGTTGAAGATGATTTCGTGCGCCACGCGGCCCCGCACGTCGTAGATGTCGCGATCCTTTCCGTAATAGATCGACCACTTGGCAGTGCTCAGGGCGTGGGTCTTGAGCCGATCCAACAGCGATATCTCGCGGTCGTTCTCTTCACGCAACACGTGCCCCAGCCGATGGGCAAGGCCGAGCACTCGCAGCGATCGGATCGTATCGACAAACAGCGAGTGCGGGCCGTTGAAGGAATAAATGAATCCGTCGCCGTCGGCCGTTTCGGTCCATCGCCGCGCCTGGATCGCGCCGCTGAGTTTCAAGGCCAACTCGTAGAACCGCCGCTCCCACTGGTTTTCGGCGATGCGCCCCTCGTTCATCAGACGGCGCAGGTTGCCGTAGGTGCTGATGTTGTTGAAGCCGTGGTCGTGTACGCCGACGTGGCTGACGTGAGGTGCCATCCGCTCGACGGTGTTCCGCCGGCCGATCTCCAGAAACTCGGCCTCCTCGGTCGCGTCGAACTGCAACAGCGCCGAGCCGAACTGAAAACCCTGCGTCCATTCCGTCCAACCCCGGGCGGTGTACTTTCCTTGCACCGTATAAACCGGCGCGCCTGCCGCCGGATCGAGATGCTTCTCGATATCCAGTATCTTCGCGCCGGAAAGCTCCCACAGCCGGCTCAATTTAGGCGAAAGATCGGCCGGACGAAGCGAATGATTTATCTGCATGGTCGGCAATTGTTGATGGGGGGACTGTCCTAATTTTCGTCCGACGAAAATGGGACTGTCCCCTTCCTAATGGCGAGTTATTGATTCGCCGGTCCACAGCCTTCGACTATTTTACATTGATACCGTTATCCCGAACATAGGTGTTTACGAACCGACCTCGGCCGCCGCGATTATCTCCGCGAACAGATCATCCAGAATCAGCGGTTTGGAAAGCACGGCGGCCGCGCCGGCGGCCAACGCCCGGCGGTGGTCCTCGATCCGTGGGAACGACATCAACGCGACAACGGGCGCGGGACGAAGCGCGGCGGACAGCTTGCGCAGCCCGTCAAGCTCATTGTCGTTCAAGTCGTCGCAGTCGAAGATCGCGGCGGTCGCGCCTTCCACTCGGGCAACAACGCCGTCGCGCTGCCAGACGGCGGCCAAACCGCGACGCCGACACGCCGCGCTGAGCCAGTCCCAAGTCTCGAACGACCGGCAGCGGACCACCGCCAGGCCGCCGAAGGGGTTAGGGATTAGGGATTGGGGATTGGAAATTATAGATTTGTTGATTTGAGATTTGAGATTTGAAGTGTCGTCCTGACCACTGACCACTGACCACCGACCACTGGTCTCCGCCCTCACCCCCTGCCTCTCTCCCGAATGGAGAGGTGAGACCGCGTCGGCCAGCAGCCGCTCCTCCTCGGTGGCCGTGGCCGGAAGCGCAAAGGAACAACGTTTGCCGACGGCCAGACAACGGAACTGCCGACGGCAACGGGCCGGCCATTGATGCCAATACAGTCGCGCGGTGGCTGGCCAAGGCCGGCCGCTCCGCATCTCTCCCTCGCACCAGCTTCCCATCAACCCGAGTATCCGCGCCAACGGCGCCGCCCGACGCAGCCGGTCGATGGCCTCATGCGAAAACTGACCCGGAAAAGATTGGGCAACAACAATCACCTCCGGCGCGGTCCGCCCTTGGGCCAACGCGGCACGGGCCGTTTCCACGTCGGCGGCAATCTCCACGACTCCCGAACGTTTCAGACAAGCCGCCGATTCGCGGAACTCCGTCCGGTGAATATCGCCGACCACTAATATCTGAATCTCGTGCATGTCGGCGATCGGTATTGGCAGTAGGGTGGGTCAAGCGAAGCGCAGCCCCACCAACAGTGGGAATAAGGTGGTGGGCTGCGCTTCGCTTGACCCACCCTACACTTACAGATTTTCCTCCGTCTCGACGATCACTCGCCGCGCCTCTTCCGCATTTTCCGCTCGGCGCAGGGCGTCGAAAAAGCCCGCGGCGGTCAAAATCCGGCTGAGCCGGGCCAACGTTCGCAAATGGCCCCGGTCCTCCGTCGAGCAGATCAGAAAGAACACGTCGCTGAGGGTCGATTCGCCGCCGAAGGGGATGCCGCTGCCGGTCAGTCCCAACGCCAGAAACGGCTGAGCAAGAATCTTGGGCATCGGACGGCGGGGGTGCAACAACGCCACGCCGTTTCCCAGTGCGGTGGTGTGCATGTCCTCGCGGGCCTTGACCGCGCGAGCCATTTCCTTGGCGTCCCACAGCCAGCCCGTGTCCGCCGCCAACTCGACCATCGAATTGATCACCGAATTGCGGGTGCGGGAGGGTAAGGGGACCGCAATTGCCTCCAGCGGCAACATATCGGCCACGCGGGGATCGGATTGCTGCTCCGGCGGCTCCGAACGACGCAGCACGGCCTCGACCTCGATCAGCTCCAACTCGTCGGACAGGCCAATCCGCCGTTCCAGCCAATGGTGAATGTCGGGCTTGGCGAACCGCCACTGCCCACCCACTTTTCGGCCAGGCAGCTTGCCGCGATCGGCCAGCTTGACGACTTGCTGCGGGGCAAGGTGCAAGTATCGGGCCAAGCTCTCGGCATTGAAATCTTGATAGGGCATGGAAGGTATCTTCGCCGATCAGCGGCGGTATGTCCAGTAGCAGGCATTTCTCGTATGGGTGACACTGCTGGCTTGTCCAGCAGTGGGTGTTTCTCCCCGCACTGCTGGATAAGCCAGCAGTGGCACCCTTTTTCAACGGACTGCTACCCGTACTTTTCCACCATCCGCCGGGCGCGGGCGGCCACCAGCTTGCGCAGCTCCGGCGGCTGGAGCACCTCGGCCTGATCGCCGTAGCCGAGAATCCACCAGGATATCTCGTTCAGACCCGAGACGGTCACGTGGAAGTCGAGCGTGCCGTCGTCGCGGCACTCCAAACGCTGGGTCTTGTGCCAGTTGACCTCGGCCACGTTTTGGGCCACCAGCTTGTCGAAGCGGACGATCACCTCGCGGTCCGGCCCCCGTTCGGGAATCATGTGCCAGGCGTTGCGGAGATAACGCTCGATCGAAAAACCACGCGGGATTTGGAACTTGTCCTCCAACGGCTCGAGTTGCAGTATTCGGGCGAGATTGAAGGTCCGTTTCGCTCGATGCAGCGACGATCGCCCCACCACGTACCAACTCCGCCGGCTGAAAAACATCCGATAAGGACTCAGCCGGGTGGATATCTCTTTCTGCTCCTGCAAGCTGCCGTAACGGATGCGGACGTTCCGTCGGTTGGCGATTGCTTCGAGCAGTTGTTCGTAGACCGGCTTTCGGCCCTCCAGCGGATTGTTCGGCGTCAGTTGGATCTGGATGGCGGCGATGACGTTGCGGAGCTGATCGCGAAGCCGGGCGGGAAGGGTGCTTTCGAGTTTCACCGCCGCGCTGCGGGCAGGGCCAAGAAACGGCAGCCCGTGACCCAACTCATGGCACAGCACCAGCAACGCCAACGCCTCTTCCGGGGTGAAGTTGGTCGGCGGCAACAGACACGCGCCGGGGATACGATAGCATTGTTGCGATTCGTCGAACGCCACGGGCATGCCCGACTGACGCAGCAAATCCAGGTCGCGGAAGATCGAGCGTCGGCTCACGCCGCAGGCCTGGGCAAGTCCCTCGGCGTTATATCCCCTTCCGGCCTGAAGCAGACCGATCAACTCGAGCAGCCGGTGGATTCTCGCCAGATTCATAGCACCTTGGATTATAGCGGTTTTCCGCCAAAGAGAGTAGCGGGCGATGAATCGCCGGGGATTGGGGGACTCGGTGTTCGGGAAACCGTTTAGCCACCGCGTCCACGCGGCGTGATGCGGAGTCGAGCCGCGTTATGCTTCAGCCGTAGGTTATGCTTCAGCATGAGAATGTTGCACGGCATGAATCACCTCCCGATGCGCGAGTATTTCCTTGCGGCGGTAGGGATTCCGCAAGGCCTCCTTGACGACGATGTCCACGTCGCGGCCGACGACGGACATCAGGTCTTCCCGCATCGTCGCCAGATCCCAGAGGTCCCAGCCGGCCCGCGGCTCGAAACTGACCAGAAAATCCAGGTCGCTTTCCGGGCCGAAATCGTCCCGCAGCGCGGACCCGAAGAGGCACAACTCCCGTATCCGCCACCGGCGGCAAAACGCCGCCAGCAAAACCCGATCCAGTTGCACCTTCGCGTTCACGATCTTGCCTCCTCCGGTGATAAACAAAGACTCCCGACCCCTTTATCTTTTCCTTTATCTTTTTATCGGTCTTTATCGGTCCCCAAAGACTCCCGACCTTTTTTCTTTCCCCTCATCACTCTGGTTCCGAGAATACATAAGCGAAAAACACAAAAGACTAAAGCAGGTCCCGCAGTGAAAAAGTCCAGTTGGTAAGTGACCTCATTTCTGTGAATCAATGCATAGAGAAGAAAATAGAGACAGACCACCACAGCAAAAAAATAAACGAGCACTCCCCAAACGTCAGCTTTTCTTTTCATTATTAGACTTTTCCATGCTCTGCCCCTTGAAACGAATAAAGAACGAATAAAGGGGTCGGGAGTCTTTGTTTTTTCATTATTCCTCTTGTGTACGATCAAGCAGTTGCGTTTGTTTCTCCACGGGCTTGCGGCGTGCGCGTGGGGCTTTCTTGAACGTGCGAATGTCTCGGCTTGGCGGGGCGTCAAGCGTCTTGCCTTCCAATAATTCGCCTACCGTGAGAATCTGAATTTTCGGATGTTTGGTATTCCATGCAACACACTCATAGAACCCGGCGCTGGCGGCTTCCTTTCGCATCGGGGCGGTGGGGTCTTCCATCGTGATTAGCAACCCAATGGCGGCTTTCTCCCGGTCAACTACTCCCCGCAAGTCTCTTATGTGAGCGGGTCCGGTCTTGCCCGCCTTCACTGAGATTATGATTTGTTTCGTTTTGCCCGATTTTGCCTCGTCATGGAAAAAGATACGCCCGTCGATACCTCGGTCCGCGCCTTTCTTCTGTTCCGCGGGTCGGGCGTTGACAAGTCCCAACGCCCACCACTGGAATTGATACGGGTTTTCGGCCGCCAGCGCGACGGCGTCGGTCACGGAAACCGGCTCGCCGATCACTTGGTAGCTTTCCTTGATCGCTTCTCCAAACGCCGCGTGTAGGCGGTGTTTCATCAGGGAGATTGCCAGGCAGGTAATGTCAATGCCGATCCACCGGCGGCCCAGTCTCTGTGCAACGGCAACGGCCGTGCCGCAACCGCAAAACGGATCGAGCACCACGTCGCCCTCGTTGCTGCTTGCGCTAATGATTCGTTCAAGCAGGGCTTCCGGCTTCTGGGTTGGATAGCCCAACCGTTCCTTTGCCTGAGAGTTTATGGGTGGAATGTCAGTCCAAACAGCCTGAAAAGGTACGCCTTTGGCTTCATCAAGATAGCGCTTCAATCGAGGAAAGCCGCCCTTGGGTGGAAAATAAATGCGCTGCTTCGCCACAAGTCTTTCCAATTTACCATGTGTTGTCCGCCAATGCCGGCCAATTTCCCGCACACTGAAACCGCGCCAGTCTTGACCAGACTCGCCTTCCGTTGTGCCGGCACCGGTTAAGTTGTCGTCATACCACAAACGACCATCGGAATCCTTTCGTTTAAATCGTTTTATGAACTGCTCATCAAACGCGGTGAAGCCGCCATTCCACAAGTAATTGTCAGTTTTGCCGTAAAAGAGAATAATGTCTGAGTTGCAGCCGTACTTCTTGGCGGTTCCGTGGGAACTCGTTCGCTTCCAAGTTATCTCATTGAGGAAGTTGCGCGGTCCGAACACGCCATCCATCAATACCTTTAGATAGTGGCTTGCCGTGGGATCGCAATGCAAGTAGATGCTTCCGGTCGATTTCAAGACTCGGCGCATCTCCTTCAGCCGCGGCGCCATCATCGACAAATAGGCGAGCATGTCGCTTTCGCCCAACAGGGTTCGGAAGGCTTGCATGGCGAGCGAGACTTGCCCGCCCTCCTCCACCACCTCCTCAAAAGCAGCGGCGGCGGATTGGTCCCATTGCCATGTATCCTTGAAAGCGCGAATCTGCGCGGCCGACCGGCTGCCGTCTTGCTCTTGG
>JAUWPQ010000191.1 GCA_030611515.1 Planctomycetota bacterium
CGACGGCGCTCGTAGGAGATCAGTCGTCCGGCGGGTGGGGTTTATGACGTAGATTCGGGGGTGTCGGTATGGACGGACCGTGGCGAACGTCGTAAACTGAGGGGTCGGAATACGATTGGCCGTTTAGCGGCTATCTCATAACCTCTTTTGTGGCACAGCCGCCCTCGTTGAGCGAATTTCACAGCCGAGGGCGGCTGTGCCACATTTTGAGATAGATTCTTAGCGGCCAGACGGTACGTCGGCTCTGGTCGTGGCCGTATTAAGCCGCCGTTTCGGCGGCTGCTAAACGAAGAAGTGAATGCAAAACGCCACTCTTTCTTTTACCGAAATCTCCCAATCGCTCGGCCCGCTGATCGACGCTGCTCTCGACGCCCGGACCCAACTGGGCAACGGCTGTCCGGCGCGGCTCCGCGAGGCGATGCGTTACAGCCTGCTGGCGCCCGGCAAGCGGATTCGTCCACTGCTGGTGCTGTTGGCCGCCCGTGCGTGCGGGGGCGAGATCGAGTCGGCCATACCCGCCGCTTGCGCGGTCGAGATGATCCACGCCTATTCGTTGATTCACGACGATCTGCCGGCGATGGACGACGACGATCTGCGTCGTGGGCGACCGACCTGCCACAAGGCCTTTGACGAGGCAACGGCGATTCTCGCCGGCGATGCCCTGTTGCCGCTGGCTTTCGAGACCTTGGCCCGCGAGATCGAGCCTCCGGCGACCGCCGTGGCGTGCTGCGTGGCGTTGGCCCAAGCCGCCGGCGCCTGCAACATGGCCGGCGGACAAGCGGACGACGTTAAGGCAGGGAGGCAGGGAGGCAGGGAGACAGGGAGACAAGGAGACAAGGAGATTGTGGATGATACTTCACTCTCCTTGTCTCCTTGTCTCCCTGTCTCCCCGTCTTTCTCTCCTTCCGCCCTCCGTCTCCTGGAGTCGATCCATCACCGGAAGACCGGGGCGATGATCCGGGTCTCCCTCCGTCTGGGGGCAATTGTAGCCGGCGCCGACGAGGTTGAATTGGCGGCGCTGGACGAATACGGCCGGCGTTTTGGGCTGGCTTTTCAGATCACCGACGACCTGTTGGACGTACAAAGTACCGAGGTCGAGATGGGCAAACGGACCGGCAAGGACGCCCGGCACGGGAAGCTCACGTTTCCCGGCATTCTTGGACTTGACCGAAGTACGCAATATGCTCGACAATTAGTCGTTGAAGCCTGCCAGACCGTGGCCGGCTTCGGGCCGCAAGCCGACGGACTCCGCGCGCTGGCCCAATATGTCCTTGAAAGGAATCGCTGATGGACAAGCTGCTTTCGACAATCCAGTCTCCGGCCGACCTGAAGGGGCTTTCACATCAACAGTTGGTCCAATTGGCCGGCGAGATGCGAGAGGCGCTCTGCCGGTTGGCCTCGACCCGGACGGCCCATTTCGCCTCGAACCTGGGCGTGGTCGAATTGACGTTGGCCCTGCACACCACGTTCGACTTTGCCCGCGACCGGTTGATCTGGGACACCGGCCATCAGGTCTACGCCCACAAGATGATCACGGGCCGGTACGACGAGTTTCAGACGATGCGCACGAAGGGTGGCCTGATGGGCTACCCCAACCCGGCTGAAAGCGATTTCGACCTGTTCATGACCGGCCACGCCGGATGCAGCGTGGGCGCGGCGCTGGGGATGAAGTGCGGCGACGACCTGCTCCAGCCCAAGGACGATCGCCACGTGGTGGCCGTGGTCGGCGACGGCGCTTTCACCTGCGGTGTGATCTTCGAGGCGATGAACCACGCCGGAGGATTGAAGAAAAACCTCATTGTCGTGCTGAACGACAACAAGATGTCGATCTGTCCGCGAGTGGGCGGGATGGCCAAGTCGCTCGACCGGCTGCGGATGGCCCCTTTCTACACCGGCTTGAAGACCGAGGTGCAAAAACTGCTGAACTACGTGCCGGTGATCGGCGATCCGGTCGAGCGGTTTCTCACGCAGATGAAGGACGCCGTCAAGGCCGGCTTGTTGGGCGGGATGCTCTTCGAGGATCTCGGCTTCCGCTACATCGGTCCGGTCGACGGCCACAACATCCGCCAGATGCAAAAGTATCTGGGCATGGTCCGCGATTTCCAGGGACCGGTGCTGCTGCACGTGGTGACGGAAAAGGGGCACGGCTTTCCGCCCGCCGCCGAAGACCCCAGGACATTTCACGCCCCAGCGCCATTCCAACGCGATAACGGCTCGGTCGTGCCGCTGAAAAAAACCGCCAACCGGCCGCTGTATACCCGGCTGGTCCGCGACGCGGTGCTCGAACGGATGCGTATGGACCGGCGGGTCGTGGCGATCACCGCCGCCATGTGCCAGGGCAACATGCTCGAACCGCTCCGCGACGAGTTCCCCGAGCGGTTTTTCGACGTCGGCATCTGCGAGTCGCACGCGGTCGCGCTGGCCGCCGGCATGGCTAAGGCGGGAATGCGGCCGATCGTCGATATCTACAGCACCTTCCTTCAACGGAGCTACGACCAGATTTTCCAGGAGTTGGCGTTGCAAAACCTGCCGGTCTTGCTGCTGCTGGACCGCGCCGGATTGGTCGGCGCCGACGGCCCGACGCACCACGGCGTCTTCGACCTGACCTACTTGCGGCCGATGCCGAACGTGACGGTAATGGCGCCGGGCGACGCACGGGACGTCGCGCCGATGATCGAGTGGGCGCTGCAACACGACGGTCCCGTGGCGATCCGCTATCCCAAGGCACCCGCGGAAATCATCGACCGGCCGGCAAACAGCTTGTTGAAAAAGTCGGTTCCGAGAAGTTTGGGTGCCACTGCTGGCTTGTCCAGCAGTGCGGGGAGAAATCCCCGGAATATCACTGCTGGACAAGCCAGCAGTGGCACCCAATTTCTACAAGCTGCGAAGCCCGTCCAGTTGGGCAAGTCCGAGGTGCTGCGACGGGGCAAAGATGGGACGTTTATCGCCTGCGGCGCGCCGCTGGGCGCGTGCGTCGAGGCCGCCGCCCGGCTGGCGGACGAAGACATCGATTTCGGCGTGATAAACGCCCGATTTGTCAAGCCGTTGGACACATCGGCGATCCTCCACGCCGTGCGGGAGTCTCCGTTGGTCGTTACCGTCGAGGAGGGCGCGTTGACGGGCGGATTCGGCAGCGCGGTGCTCGAGGCAGCCGCCGACGCCGGGCTGAACACCGCGTGCGTCCGTCGCCTCGGAGTCCCCGATCGGTTCATCGAACACGCCGGCCGCAAGGAACTGCTCGCCGACTTGGGCTTGGACGCCGACGGGATGGTCCGGGCGTGCCGTAATTGGATTGGACAACCGTGCGAAACCGCAAGCGGAAGCCGCGTTAGTGCATAACTCACTCAATGATGGGGTGGCAGTTCAACTGCCACCCCAACAATGCGACCGGTGGTCGCGCCCAAACTGATGACCAATACATCTAAATCCAAACCCCTGCGAGTATTCCTGCTCGGCGCCGCCGGACGCCCCAACGTCCTCGACGAGGCCAAACGCCTGCGGCCGACGATCGAGAAATACGCTGAAATCGTCCGCGACGATTTCTCGGGCGCCGAGGATCTCTCCGATGTCGAGGCCGATCTGACGATCGTCCTTGGCGGCGACGGTTCGATACTCCGGGCGGCGCATCAGATGGGTCATCGGCAGATTCCCGTGGCGGCGGTCAACTTGGGGAAACTTGGTTTTCTGGCCAACATGACCTCCGCCGAGTTGCCCGACGTGTTGAAAGATTTCGCCGCCGGCAAGTTGGAGGTCGTCGAGCACCTGATGTTCGATTGCTCGATCGCCCACGGCGATGAGGTGCGCTTTCGACAACTGGGACTGAACGAAACGGTTGTCCACGCCGGTACGCCGTTCTCGCTGATCGACATCGATCTTTACGTTGACTCGGATTTGGTGACCACTTATAGTTGCGACGGTTTGATCGTCGGCACTCCGGTCGGCTCGACCGCCCATTGTCTTTCGGCGGGCGGGCCGATCTTGCGGAAGAACTTGCAGGCGTTCGTCGTCCTGCCGCTGAATCCCCACACGCTCACCATGCGCCCGGTGGTCGATTCGGCCGACCACCTGTACGAAATGGTGGTGGAGCGGCCGAACGAGGGGACTTCCGTTGTGGTCGACGGCCGGGAGGTCTGCCGATTGCAACCGGGCGACCGCGTCCGCGTCGAACGGGCCGCGCCCCGGTTCAAGCTGGTCTCCAATCCCGGCCACACGGATTATCGTTCACTGCGGGAGAAGCTCGGCTGGGGCGGGCGACTAAAACTGAACAACGTTTAGCCGCCGCCGGTACGACGGCTTGCGCAAAAAATAGGGAGTTCACCGCGAATGACCTCGTGCCAAATAGCCGCTGTAGTAGCTTGCAGAGTCCTAGGATTGTACACCGCCATTTTGTGGCTTGGACTACTGCCAACGTGTGTTTTTGCGATATTCAGGGGGCCATCGCTCTTTTGGTCATCACTTGGTGCAGCCGTGTTTGTGGTGGTTCCGTTCGCCTTGGCGGTGATTTTATGGAAGCTTGCCCCGTGGATTGCGAAGCACATGCTGGCCGATGTGGAAAGCAAACAAATGTTGCCTTCCGCCATTACTATGGAAGAAGTGCAGGTCGCCGCAATTTCCATTCTGGGACTGCTGTTCATCATTAAAGCCCTTCCTGGAATCGTTGTATTAATTCTGAATTATTTTCAGATTCCAGGATTGGTCTTGGATGAATCTGTTCAATCCTTGGCAAGAGTCAACACGCTCAAGACAATAGTAATGCGTGTGACGGAAATTGGGTTGGGAACATGGCTCTTTTTAGGAGCACGAAGTTTTGTGAGAGTTATGCAACGATTTTGTTCTCCTAAATGTAGGCCGGAACCATAAATAACACTCGAAAGGAAGCGAGAATGAGAAAGCTCTTGTGTCCGGCGGCCGTGGCGTTGCCGGTGCTGTTTGTTTTGGCCGTCTTCGCCGGCGAGCCGGAGAAAACATATACACTCCGCTACCAGTTCCACCCCGGCGAGACGATCCGCTGGGATGTGGAACACCGCTCGAAGGTTCGCGCTACGGTATCCGGCTCCACTCAGACCACCGAGACGCTGAGTATTTCGATGAAGGTGTGGCGGGTGTCCGAGGTGCGGCCGGACGGCACCGCCACCTTCGAGCATCGCGTCGAGTGGGTCGATATGCGGCAGATTCTCACCGGCCGTAGCGAGGTCCGCTACGATAGCCGCACCGACGAAAAGCCGCCGGCCGGGTTCGAGAGCGCCGCGAAATCGGTGGACGTGCCCCTGTCCGTGATCACGATGGACGTCCGCGGCAATATCATCGGCCGACGAGACATGAAGCCGCGGCCGTCGGCCGCGCCCGATAAACAAACGCCGGGCCACGACGGCTGGATTACCATCCCGTTGCCCGAGAAGCCGGCGCCGGTCGGCTACACGTGGACCATCCCTCAGAACATCGACATTCCGTTGCCCAGCGGCGGGGTGAAGCGGATCAAGGCCGTGCAAAAGTTCAAGCTCGAAGAGGTCAAGACCGGGGTGGCCGTGATCCGCGTCTCGACCGACATCCTCACGCCGATCTCCGATCCGGCGATCGAGTCGCAGCTTATTCAGCGGGAGAGCGCGGGCCGGGTCTGGTTCGACATCGACGCCGGCCGCGTGCTGCGGCAACAGATGGACACCGACAAGCACGTGGTCGGCTTTCGCGGCGACGCCAGCAGCATCCACTACGTAAACCGTTTCTCGGAGCGGATCGTGACGAGGCCGGCCCGAACGGCCGGAAAGGATGCAAAAAGGGACTGACGCGAACAAGCGGAAAATTGGGGGCCACTCCCGGCTCACCGTCGGTCGATCCGCCGATGTCCACCGGCGGCATTCCGCCGCCCCTGCCCTTCGGATAGTATTGGCGTGTCGATTTGTTAAATCACACACCATTTTCTGGTTTTTAGGTTTTTTCCGGCCGGCCGCTCGATACGGACATTGTCGGCATCGGTTCGCGGAAATGCCTATCTTCTTTCGACAAAAACATTTGCCCAGAAGAAAGCCTTTCGCCCATCCGCAGAAGCGGCGCGCGAACTTCAAGAAATCGGGGGGAAACCTCCTGAATTTGCTGGAATTACTAGTCGGCAACCGTTAGGATCAGTAGGGGGCAGTGGATGAAAGAAGGCTTATCTGGATATCTTTTCCGTCGAGCAAGAACATAAGTTAGGGCCTCGCCATGAGATCAAAGTCGCGACTATTCGAGGATCGCACAATACCCACGGAAGGTAACGAAACGCTGTTTGCGAAGCTGTTGATGCCGAGGCTGCCGATACAGCCGCAACGCGTCGTGTTTTTTGCGCCATTGGCGGGCGCCGGAGCAGGACAGCAACTTATGATCTTTCGGAATTTTTCGCGGCGAGGCGCGATCGTTATCAGCTATGAGTACCGCGGCCACCCGAAGTCGACCGGGACATTTGATCTCGACTGTACGATCGTCGACACTCACCATGCATTGATCTGGGCATTAGAGTATGCCCATGAGCTCGGGCTCCCGCTGCACGGGTTTACCACGTGCTATGGAGCCATTCCGTTACTTGCCCAATTCAAAAAAGGAGGTTACGGCCATCTTCTGCGGTCCATTAACACGATCTCGGGCCTGTATCATCTGAATCAGATTCTGCGGATTGAGGACTTCGCGCCAATTGTTTCTCGCCATCTTGGTCGAGAACTAGACGCTTCCTCGCTATTGACAGAAATTGCCGAGGAAGTGTTGGATTGCGACGGACATGCGTTTAGACAAGCTTTGCAAGAATACTTATCTGAGTTGATGCCCGATCTTCGCATTGGATTAGACTATTTTGAAGAACTCAATTATGAACGCGTCAAGAGGCGGCAGACTCTGTTGCAGTTTTCCCGAGGCGACTATCTTGACGAAGTGAATGTTCCGCCGTGGATACCGTGTACCGCCTACATCGGACTTCAAGATGAGCTTTTGTTTGCTCGTGCGCCCGCAGACCGCGAGACATACAAAAACTACGTCTTGTCCATAGTTCCACATGCGACAGTTCACGAATTCGAGATGGACCATTATGGCCGTGGACCAGATCACGATTCGGTTATTAAATGCGCCGGTGACGCCTTTGAACGGGCCGATACGTCTCCCGTTCCACCCCGCCACGTTGATAAAATCCCTCTTTGCCAGAGTGTGCTACGATGAATCCCGTACTTGAATTTTGGGACAAGCGGTATTCCGTGGGTCGGCCGCTGGAGGTCGACTCGTGGCTCAGTCGCGCCGTCAACCGGCACGTGGTCGGCACGCTGCTGAATACTTTCCCGCGCGCGGCGACGCGGATATTCGCCATGAGCCGGGGTGAATTGGCGCAAAGGCTGTGCGTCGATAAGGAAGGCGGGTCATACCGAGTCCTTCGCGCGATGTACGAATTCAATGATCCCGGGCGCCGCGGCGACGTCCTCAACCGGATGCTCATGCAGTCTCCCGCGGTCAAGGCCGCCAGAAACCGCCGCTCAATCGCCGAACGAATGCTCGACGCGTGCCTGAAAAACCAGCCGGCCGACTTGCCGATCCTCGTGCTGGCCCTCGGCGGCGGAGACGGGAGCATCGAAGCGAGCGCCCTCGCTCGCTCGCCGAGGCGCGACGTCTACTATTGTTCGGTGGACAAAGACGAAAAGGCCATCGAAGAGAACCGGCAGGTCATGCAACGGCACGGACTGGCAGAACGGGGCTTCGTCTTCACCGGCGACGTTGCCGAGAAAAACGACTTGCAGGCGGTCCTCGACGCTGCCCGACGTCGGTTCGACGTCCCCTTCGACGGGGTCGGAATTGCCGTCTGCCACGGCATTGCCGAGTACATGGACCTCGGATTGCGCGGCAACGATACCCTTGCACGGATGTTGACGGCCGTTCTTGCCTGCACGCGCCCCGAAGGCAATCTCGTTATCAGCCACACCGACTTCCACGATCGCGTGAGGTTTGTGGAGCGGGGATTGCGCTGGGAAATGCGGCTTCGCGGCATGGAGGAATTGGCGGCGGAAATCGAAAAGGCCGGGTGGCAGATTTCCGTCTGCGAACACGAACCGATGAAGTTGATTACCATGTGTCTGGCCGTCAAATCCGACCGGCCGTACATGCGGACCGACAGTCCCAGCCAAGTTCGCCATCCTCGTGTAAAGCAGTGGGTTCGAGCAAATGCCCACGCCGCGGCGGTGGGACGGTAAGGATCGTGCGGATTCCGCCGGAAATACCGATTCGGCCAAGCTCCAACGTCGACGGGCACATCCACTAATACCGTCGCCGCCGCAGAAACTCCTCATTTTCCCGGCAATTCCCCGACCTTATCCGCAATGCACCAGCCCGGTAAAAGCTAGGATTTTCTGTAAGGTTTCGACCGACGCCTAAGCTATCCGGCCGGGAAAAACGTCCTCTTGCGGGAAGCCCTCCTGGAATTGGGTGCCATGGGTAAGCACGGCTTACTCGTGGTGCGATACTGGGATGCACGGGTAAGCTGTGCTTACCCATGACACCCCTTATGAATAATCCCGTTGATCGGACCGTCCCACGCGCGGCAGGTTCGTCGAGACC
>JAUWPQ010000297.1 GCA_030611515.1 Planctomycetota bacterium
GATGGTCTACTCCTTCCCGACCAACGAAGCGCTATGGGCCAAATATATCGAGATTCGTGCCGAGAGCTTGCGGGCCGAACGCGGACTGGCCGACGCCACTGAGTTCTACCGCCAGAATCGTGAGGAGATGGATGTCGGGGCGTCGATTGCTTGGCCTGAGCGGTACAACCACGACGAGCTATCGGCTATTCAGCACGCCATGAACCTACGGCTGCAGGACGAGCGGGCGTTTTGGGCCGAGTATCAGAATGAGCCGTTGCCGGAAAAGACGCTGCAGGACGACGAGTTGACGGCCGACCAAGTGACGGCCAAGACGAATCGCCTTCAGCGCGCGGACGTGCCGGTCGGCTGCAATCATCTGACGATGTTCGTGGACGTGCAGGCCGCGCTGCTGTTCTACGTCGTGACCGCCTGGGAGGACGATTTCACCGGCTACGTGATCGACTATGGGGCCTATCCCGATCAGCGGCGGCCCTACTTTTCACTCCGCGATGCCCAGCCGACTCTATCCCAGGTTGCCAAGGGCACTGGCCTGGAGGGCTCGATCTATGCCGGGCTGGAAGAGCTTACCAACCGCTGCCTCGGCCAAGAATGGCATCGGGACGATGGCGCCGGCATGCGGATCGAGCGTTGTCTGATCGACGCCAACTGGGGTTCCTCGACGGACGTGGTCTATCAGTTCTGCCGGCAAAGCACCCATTCGGCACTGCTCTTGCCCAGTCACGGCCGGTTCGTCGGCGCGTCCAGCGTGCCGTTCTCCGAATACAAGCGAAAGCTCGGCGACCGCGTGGGCCTCAACTGGCGGATTCCCAACGTCCAAGGCAAACGGGCGGTTCGCCACGTGGTCTTCGATACGAACTACTGGAAGTCATTCACCCACGCTCGCCTGTCAGTGGCGATGGGCGATCGCGGCTGTCTTTCCCTCTTCGGCGACAACCCGACTCTCCACCGCCTTTTTGCCGAGCACATCACAGCCGAGCACCGCGTGAAGACCGAGGGTCGCGGCCGCACGGTGGACGAGTGGAAAATGCGACCGGCGGCCGTAGACAACCACTGGCTGGACTGCCTTGTCGGCTGCGCCGTGGCGGCTTCGATCCAGGGGGCGATACTACCAGGCACGGATGTTAAGGCGATCCCGAGGCGCCCGCGGATCAAGCTTTCGGAACTGCAACGGAGCCGAGGATAAATATGGAGAACGCCCGCCCCAAACAGGCCGATGACAACCACCGCGGCTTGGAGTGCCGTGCATGCGGTTGCAAACATTTCCGGGTGATCTACACAAGAGCCTACCGAGGGGGTCAAGTATCGCGCCGCCGGGAGTGCCGGCATTGCGGCCGACGGATGACGACGCGGGAACGGGCTATCGGCTAACCTGCAAACCCGCTCGCGGCACGGCTTCTCGGCGTCTTGATTTCCAAGATGGCAATATCGGACTCTTATGGCCGGAAAGTCAGCCGCAGCGTGGAGTGATCGGTCAAAGGCCGAAAAAGGAAGGGTTTATGGGGCCAGTAGGCCCGATGATTGCAGGTGCGTTATACTATGCTCATTAGATCGCCTAAAGGATCGGGATGCGTGAAGGTTGAAGGCACATCACCGAACCGGCAATCGCGGAAGGCGGCCAGCCATGAACCGACAGCCATTTTAGCCCCCCCCTCTCCGATTGCGGGTGCCCAGGCAAATCCCAGGATGGATGCGCCAATGGCGATCATTGAGCTTAGTCGTTAGATTTTGGAGGATAAATGATTCCCGGCAAGATCATCTGGAAACCGATCGTGCAAAAAGCTGTCACGGGCAGAGCCCGTCGCTTTCGTATGATCCCAGAAAAACCTCAGTGGCCGAAACACCTCACTTCACCCGGGCTCTATCTTCATGTGCCCTTCTGTAAGAATCTATGTCCCTATTGTCCATACAATCGGATCGAATACGAGGAATGTGCGTTCGCGGCATATCAACAAGCCGTGAAGCAGGAGATTGATTTATACGCGCCCTATTTGGAAGGCATGTCCTTTCCATCGCTCTACATTGGAGGCGGCACCCCCACCGTAAACTGGTCTGGTCTGGTTTCCATTCTTGATCACTTGAAACGCCGACTCGGCAGCGTGGGTAATATTTGCGTCGAGCTCCACCCTGCAAATATGGACGATGACTGCCTGATGGCACTGAAAGAGGCCGGGGTCACGATGCTCTCCGTTGGGGTGGAGTCAACATCGGACAAATTACTGGAACAAATCAAACGCAGTCACGACAGCAGAACCGCCATCCATGCCGTCGAACGAGCGCTCCGGATCGGGTTCGAGTCTGTCAATGTGGACCTGATGTTTGCGCTTCCCGGTCAATCGTCCGCGGAATGGCAAGCCGACGTAAGAACCATTGTGGACCTTGGCGTCGATCAACTCAGTACCTACCCCATGTTTTCATTCCCTTATTCCGATTTCGGCAAGACGAAAGGTATACGGCAAGTTGAACGACCGGCTCATCATGTAGTCAAGGGAATGCTGAAGTTCACGGATGATTATTGCGAGGGGAGAGGGCTACGACGTTGCGCCGTGTGGAGCTGGTTGAAGCCGGGGAGAAACAAATTCAGTTCCATTACCCGGCATCACTACATCGGCTTCGGCCCAAGCGCAGCTTCGATGACAGACTCTGACTTCTACGTCAACACGTTCGACGTGGATGCCTATGTCTGCAAGCTGCCTGCCGAACGGCCTGTTGCGGTGTCCATGCCGGTCAACCGCCGCATTGAGATGGCATACTGGCTCTACTGGCGAGTGTATGAACTGAAGGTCCTCGCCAGCGACTTCCAGTCGGTATTTGGAGCCGACGCTTCACTTGAATCTACGTTCGGCCATTTGCTCCGGCCCTTGGTGCTCATGAGATTGCTCGAAAGGGCAACGGATGGATACCATGTCACCACCCCAGGGGCCTACTGGATTCACCGTCTCCAAAACGAATACAGCCTTAATTACATAAACAGACTTTGGGGAACCTGTCGAAAAACAGCTTGGCCGTTGAAGGTATCACTCTAATGCGCGAAAAAGTGTTGAATTGGCTTGGATATGGCTTCCAAACATTCATTCTAAGGAAGCAACTGCCCTATCTTTTTGGTTTGGTAATAACCGACAAATGTAATCTCAATTGTTTCTACTGCGAGAGCAAGAATTCCGGGCGATACCACTTCACCTACGAGCTGGCAATAGACGCAATTCGCGATGCGTATCATCGTGGCCATCGCGCAATCTACTTCACCGGGGGCGAGCCGATGATCTGGGAGGACAAGGGCCACCAGTTGGATGAACTGATCGCCTTCGCGCGTAAAATCGGGTTCCTTGAAGTATTCATTTTCACGAATGGAACGGTGCCCTTAACCATCACGCAATGCAATTACATCGTCACTATTGACGGTCCAAGGGACATCCACAATCAAATCCGCACCAACACTTATGACGCTATTTTGTCCAATGTCGAACATGCCGTCACAAAAGCCGTATTCGCATCGATAACATTTAGCAAAGCCAATGCTCACTGCCTGGAACAGTATGTTAGAGAAATTGATCAAACCAAGCTGTTTCGAGGCATCTCCTTTAACCTTCTGACTCATTGGCCGGAGATCATTGAGAAGTATGGATTCTCACCGGAAGGACGAATCGCGATTCTGGACAACCTCTGGCGATTAAAAAAAGAGGGGTATCCTATCGTTTTGTCACACGCGGCCTATCTGGCACTTAGGAACAACAACTGGAAAAGGCCCATTCCGCAAATCGAGCTGGGCACCAGAGACAGAGTATTTACATGCTGCCGGGATGTCGACAACCCATCGGTGTGCGAGAATTGCGGTTATGCAAACTGCGTGGAAGTGTCCCAAATACTTGCCCTAAAGCCAACGGCCCTTTGGCAAGTCCTCCGCATGGTTGGAATATAAGGCCAAGGGCAATCGCACAAGGTGCCGGACGTTTATTTTCGCTTCGTTACAAAACCACCTGTGAGCTTGTCGTTACCCCCACCCTTGTTTCATAATCTCAGACGCTTTCTGAGACGAATGGCACTGCCGCTTGTGGCGTAAGGGTTTAGGAAAATCGGCCACGGTGGCCGGATTTGCGGTGAGCGCAGACGAAGAACGAGGCAAACCGCAGTGCATTTTGCGGTGCCGTGGAAAAGATGGGGAGTATCACGCAATCATCGACGAATTCGATCTTCCCATGAGACCTACCTTGGTCGTATCCTATCCGCCGACTGAGACCTTCCTTGGATGGCGTGGAGCCATTGCAATGAACCA
>JAUWPQ010000066.1 GCA_030611515.1 Planctomycetota bacterium
TTCTGATTTCTGATTTCTGATTTGCCGCTTGCGGTTTCGCACTGGCCACTGGCCACTGACCACTGACCACTTTTGCAGTGAGTTTTCCCAGCGCGAGATAGCCGCCGGCGGTGGATTCGACCTCGTAGGTGCAGGGGCCTTCGAGTATGACCTTCGCGCCGGAGTCGTAGGTGATTTCCAACAGGCCGGAAGAGAGGATGTACTTTCGGCCCAGCGGGACGTATGCACGTGAACTCAACGGCGGCAGGAAGCGGGGATCGTCCGACCATTTCACATCGACCATTCCGGTGATCCGGCCGACGAACACCATCTTCGGCATGGCTTCCGACGGGGCCGACTGCGACGGCGTGTCGGCGACTTGTGGTTGGTGGTGGGTGACTTTGATTGCCCAGAATCCCAGCAGCATCACGCATACGATCACCGCGGAGACCATGCAGGAGAACGCCCAACTGCCGACGAAGGGAGTAGTGGGCAGTGGATTGTTGGTAGTGGGCAGAGTGGGGAAGGGGGGTTCGGGGATTTGAGATTCGAGATCGAGTTGGTGCGGCAGTTCAACCGCCGTGCCAACGGGATGCTCAACTGCCGCGCCGTCGGGAAGTAGAACTACCGCATCATCGGAATATGAAGCGAGCGGTTTGCCCAAGAGCAACCCAAGGCCCGCGTGAACGTCGAGATACGATAAGTATTCCCGTCGCGCCGCCGGGTCTTCCTGCAGGAGACAATCGAGCCGGGCGGCGTCGCTTGCGGATATCGACCCGTCGCAGAGGTCGTCCAACAGGGTGTACAAGCCGTCGTATTTGTCGGTCGAAGGAGTCATGCGTCCTCCTCCCGGCCGACTACCACGTCGATGCAGCGCTTCAGCTCGCGGCGGATGCGGCAAATCGAATGGCGGACGGAACTGGACGAGCGGCCTAACGACTCGGCGATCGTCTCCCAAGACAGCCTGCGGAAATAATGGTCGGAGACCAACGACAGGTCGCCCGGCGGAAGTTTCTCCATGCATTCCGGCAAGGCGGCGTTCCGCTGTCCCAAGAGCGAAGCGTGGTCGAGCGCCTCGGCCGAGAGCATTTCCAGGGTGGCCTCGCTCAGTCCGGGCGATTGCCGCTTCCTCGACGAGCGGAACTTCAGCACTTCCAGGTAGGCGATGCTCGTGGACCACGAATGGAAGTTCGTGCCGGGGCGGAACCGATCGCATTTCCGCAGCATGACGAGGTTGGTGTTTTGCAGGACGTCTTCCGCCTCGATCTGGTTTGCCACGAGCAGGACGATGTAGCGGTAGAGCCGCAACTGGCTGTCCGTGAAAAGGTCCAGGAATTCGCTGCTGGGCGTGTGGTCGGCCACGAATACACCTCTTACCCCAATCAGGCGGCACAAAGGATTAGCAGTCTGTTGAAAAAGGGTGCCACTGCTGGCTTGCCCAGCAGTGCATGGGAAAAACTCCCGGGAAAACACTGCTGGACAAGCCAGCAGTGGCACCCAAACTCCCAAATCCGACTTTTTCAACGGACTGTTAGGCGTCTCTGGAGAAGAATCGCTCCCCCTCTACATAGTAACCTCGCGAGATTGCGGAATGCGAAGTTGAAAAATCGAGTGCCGTGAAATAACCGCTTGCCTCGGGTGTATTCACCCGGAGCTAAATACGGATATTTCAATTTCAAAACATGTTCTAAGGGCCGACCCCTTGGTGGGAATGGCGGAGAATCGGCGGCGGCTGCTTCCGACCGAGAAAACGCCGCCGCCGGACAGGTTTCCGTAAGTCGTTGTGCGGCAATCGGTTATGTGTGCCTGCCGGGATGCAAAATATCTGCTATTTACCCAAACGCCCTTAACGGGCAAAATATCGCCTCCCTGGAACCCTGGGGACCAATTCTGATCGAATGGAAGGATCCAGTCGGAATGGCGCGAAAAACGCTTCCAGAGCCCTTTTTCGCCCAGGGAAAACCGACACAACAGCAAGGAGTGCTGACGTGAAGAAATCGCTATGTTGGGCCGCGCTGGCCGCCCTCTTGTCGCTTAGCGCCAACAGCCCCCAAGTCGTCGCCCAAGGTCAGCCCGGCGGTGTGCAGCCGGTGGCCGGCCCCAGACTCGCTTTGATAGACGTCACCCGCATATTCAAGAACCACATCCGCTTCAAAGGGATGATGGGAGACATGAAGGACGACGTGAAGAAGGCCGAAAGCTGGGTAAAGGGAGAACGCATCGCCGTCGGCAAGCTCGCCGAACGCCTTCAGGAATTCAATAAGGGAACTCCCGACTACAAGGCCATGGAGGAAGAGGTTGCCAAACGGCAGGCCAATCTGAGCGTAAAAGTCCAGTTGCAGAGAAACGATTTTCTTCAGCGCGAGGCCAAAATCTATTACAACGTGTATCAGGAGATTTGGCAGGCGACCGACTATTTTGCCCGGCAGCACAACATCGACATGGTGCTCCGCTTCAACGGCGGGCAGGTCGACTCGGCCAAGCCGGATGAGGTCTTGTCGGACATCAACAAACAGGTGGTCTGGTACGACCGCGGTTTGGACATCACCGACGCGATCCTGGCGGAGTTGAACCGGACGGCGATCAATCCCGGCGCGGCCGACCGGCGCGGAACGGCGGCGCCGAGGCAAACGGTTCCTTTCGGCAACAAGCGGTGACGAACGCGATTCGTCGCCTAGACCGGCCACGGACGGCCGGTGCGGGAACAACAAAGTGCGTTTTCTTTTCCACTAGAGTCAAGGACGACTGGCAGCCGAGGGATGGTCACGACAAGAAACCAGCGGACGATATCCGCCCCCGTCGCTATTGAAGGGATCGGATACTGGAGCGGCCAAGACGTAAGGGTCGAGTTCCGGCCCGCGGCGGCCGGCTCGGGTATCGCTTTCGTCAGGCGCGACCTGCCGGGCCGCCCGCGCATCCCCGCGGTGATCGAATATCGCGTGGAAACGCCGCGCCGGACCACGCTTCGCCTCGGCAAGGCGTCGGTCGAGATGATCGAACACATCATGGCCGCGTTGGCCGGGTTGGGAATCGACAACTGCGAGCTATGGGTCGATCGGCCGGAAATGCCCGGTTGCGACGGCTCCTGCCTGCCGTTCGTCGAGATTTTGCGGGCCGTCGGCATCGTCGAGCAAGACGCCCCACGCCCGCAATTGGTCATCGACCGGGTGATTCGCCTCGGCGACCAGGAGAGTTGGATCGAGGCCCGGCCCTGTTCCTCCGGCAAGCGGATCCTTCGCTACGAATTGGATTACGGCAGCGGGAGTCCGATCGGCCGCCAATCGCTGGAAATATCGCTCTCGCCTCGCCACTTCCACATCAACCTGGCCCCCAGCCGGACGTTCGTGCTCGAGTCGGAGGCGGCTGAGATCAAAGCCCGAGGATTGGGCCGGCGGACCACCTTCCGCGACCTGCTGGTCTTCGGACCCACCGGACCGATCGACAACCAACTCCGTTTTCCCGACGAGTGCGTCCGCCACAAAATGGTCGACATGGTCGGCGATCTGGCGCTGGCCGGTTGCGATCTGGTGGGACAGTTCGTCGCCTACCGCAGCGGACATCGGCTGAACGGGGAACTGGTTCGGGCAATCGTCGCCGGAATTGACAATGAGAATCAACTGAAACATTGTGCGTGAAAATGTTTAGCGGCCGCCAAAACGGCGGCCCTATTTAGCCGTAAGCCGCCGTTCCGGCGGATGCTAAACTTGAAGGAGTCGCGGAGATGGCCAACTACTTCGCTGAAAACAGTTCGATCGACCCCCGCGCGGAAATCGAAGACGAAGTCGAAATCGGACCCTTCTGCGTCATCGGTCCGAAGGCGCGGATCGGCCGCGGCTCCCACCTGGAAAACAACGTCACCCTGATGGGCAACGTGACCATCGGACGCTACAACCACATTTATCCCAACGTCGTCATCGGCGGCGAGCCGCAAGACGTCAGTTACACCGGCGGCGACACGAAAGTCATCATCGGCGACCACAACATCATCCGCGAAAACGTGACGATCAACCGGGCCTCGGAGAAAGAAGACGGCGTTACACGCATCGGCGACCACAACTTCCTCATGGCTTGCAGCCACGTCGCACACGACTGCCAGTTGGGCAATCACATCACCACCGCCAACGGCACCTTGTTGGCCGGACACGTCCACGTCCACGACTACGTCTCGCTTTCCGGCGCCGCGGCGGTGCATCACTTCGCCACCATCGGCAGCTACAGTTTCATCGCCGGACTCAGCGCGGTCCGCCACGACGTGCCGCCGTACATGCTGGCCGAGGGCTATCCGGCGCGGCCTCGTTGCATCAACGCCGTGGGACTGAAACGAAACAACTTCTCGCCGCAGGTCATTCACGCGCTGGCCGAGGCCCATCGCTTGCTCTACCGCTCGAAGGTCGGCTTGGAAAACGCCTGGGAAATTCTCCGCGCCAACGGACACCTCGTGCCGCAGGTAAACCACCTGTTGGCCTTCGTCCAAGGTCAGCATGAAGGCGTCCACGGCCGCTGCCGAGAACGGCGGAAAGCCGCTTGAGATAGTGGGTAGTGGGTAGTGGATAGTGGGTAGTGGATAGTGGGTAGTGAGCCGCTTGTGGTTTCGCAGGGACCGATTGTAATGAACAAACTCCGAATGGCCGTCGTCGGCGCTGGAAGACTGGGCGGGTTTCACGCCCAAAAACTCGCCGCTCGCGACGACGTTGAACTGCTGGCAGTCGTCGATCCCTTGCCGGAGAACCGGAACCGAGTGGCCGCTGAGTGCCGCGCCGAGGCCCGCGCCGACCACTCCGGCCTGCTCGACCGGCTCGACGCCGCCGTGATCGCCGCGCCCACGTGCTTGCATTATACAATTGCCCGCGAGTTTCTCGATGCGGGCGTCCATCTGCTGGTCGAAAAGCCGCTCTGCACCAGCCGGAGCGAGGCCAATGAACTGGTCTCCGCCGCGCGGCGGAACAACGCCGTGCTTCAGGTGGGTCACGTCGAACGGTTCAATCCCGCGTTTCGCGCCGCCGCGGCCGAGGTCTCCGAACCGAAATACATCGAAGCCGTCCGCACCAGTGGATTCACCTTCCGCTCGACCGACGTGGGCGTGGTGCTCGACGTGATGATTCACGACATCGACCTGGTATTGTCGATGGTTCGCGGCCCGCTGCGCAAGGTCGATGCCCTGGGCTTCTCGGTCCTTGGCGGGCACGAGGACGTGGCCAACGTCCGGCTGGAGTTCGAGTGCGGCTGCGTGGCCGCGCTCTCGGCCTCTCGGGTCAGCGACGAACAAGTGCGTCGGATGCAGGTCTGGTCCGCCGCCGGTTTCACGAGCATCGACTTCGCCGCCCGCGGCGTTAAGTTTGTCCGCCCCAGCGAGACGCTCCGCCGTCGTCGGTTCGACGTAAACCGGCTGACGCCCGAGCAAGTCGAACACTACCGCGTCCATTTCGCCGAGGAGCATCTGCCCCGGAAAACAAAGAGCTTCGACGCGGTCGACGCCTTGGTCTTGGAACAGGACGATTTCGTCGAATCGATCCGCACGGGCCGTCAACCGTTGGTCAGTGGCGAGGCGGGTCGCGACGCGCTATCGGTGGCCGGTCAGATTCTCGCCCGCATCGACGCCCATAGCTGGAACGGCGAGCTAAACGGCCCGTCCGGCCCGTTGGCCAAATCCCACGGCCACATTTTGCCCGCTCCGCACTTCGATCTCTCCCCCTCGTCGAAGGCGATTCCGCATAAAAAGGCAGGATAAAAAAGGTTGCCCCGTCGAGGTGCGTGCCACTGGCTCCATCAGTGTTTGAAGTGTATGCAGTTCGTGCAACCGTTCACGGGCTGGCCGGTGGCACAACGTTCTGTTTTATCATATACTCACCATTGGTCTGCTGCTGTCGAGAACCGCGCTGGCTTTGTTTCCACACCGTATCCAGAAGGCTATGTTGAAAAAGTCCTTCCGCACGGAGGAGACCTCGTATCTCAAAACACGTCCTCAGGCGGTCGGTGGTTTATTTAATCCAATCAAAAGGGTTCGTGATATGAAAATGAAACCAAAGAACAGAATTATAAATGGAATTCTTGTTTTTCTTTTATCGGCTTCTGCGTTTCTCGGTGTGCAAACACTCGTGGTAAAAGCAGAGAACATTCAATCAGCTAATAGTAAATCCGAAAAAAACTTTGAGAAAGGCTTTGTCAATCCACCCTTGTATGCCAAGCCTCGTGTTTTCTGGTGGTGGTTGAACTCGATGGTAACCAAAGAAAGTATTACCCGCGATCTGAAAGAGCTTAAGGACAAAGGCTTTGGCGGGGCAATTTTATTCGATGCCGCCTCTTATGAACATCTTGTAGTAAAGCAAACGCCAGCGGGACCTGTTTTCGCCAGCGAAGAATGGAAGGAATTATTTGTCCATGCGCTTAAAGAGGCGGACAGACTCGGGCTGGAAATCAGCCTGAATATTCAAAGCGGCTGGAATCCGGGCGGACCATCGGTTTTGCCTGATGATGGAATGAAAAAAATCGTTTGGGCAGAGGAAAAGGTCACGGGGCCCATAAAGTATGCAAAAGTCCTTCCTGTAGTCGCAGGTCATTATTATAAAGACATTACCGTTCAGGCATACAAAATACAGGAGGGTAAACAGCCGGATCCGATTAAAAACTGGGGTTACAAATCTCTTAATGAGCAGTTTCGCGGCCGGGGCGCTTATCCCCTTTATAAACTCCGCGAACAGCATTCAGATACCGCGGATGTCGCGGACCTCCGGAGCGACTCGATTGTCGATATTGGCTCAAAAATGAATAAAGATGGATTTCTGCAATGGGAAGTTCCGGAAGGCACGTGGGTTATCCTCAGGTTTGGTTCAATTTTAACCAAGGCACAGGTGTGTACCGGAAGTGCGGGCTGGCAGGGTTTATCCTTCGATCATTTGAACAGCAAGGCTTTGGAAAATTATTTTGCCGCTGTCGTTGATCCATTGCTCGAAAGCGCCGGTGATCTTGTGGGCAAGAGTTTGAAATACTTGCATACGGACAGTTGGGAAATGGGTTTGGTGAATTGGACGAAACATTTTCGGAAGGAATTTAAAACGCTTCGCGGCTATGATTTACCGCCGTATCTCCCGGTTTTGGCGGGGAGAATTGTCGATAGCAGGGAAGTCTCAAATCGCTTTCTCTATGATTTCCGAAAAACAGTCAGTGATTTGATTGCTGACCGGATGTATGCCAGATTCGCCGAAATGGCTCATGAGCGCAATTTGCTCGTTCACCCCGAATCAGGCGGCCCCCATTCCGCTCCAATCGACGGACTGAAATGTCTGGGCAGGAACGATGTGCCCATGGGTGAATTCTGGGCAAGAGCCAGTACGCATCGTGTGAAAATTGACGAAAGGCTGTTTATCAAGCAAAGTTCTTCCGCTGCTCATATCTACGGCAAGAGGTTTGTGGCGGGAGAAGGTCCTACAACAGTTGGGCCGCAATGGGAGCGGGCGCCAAAAGATTTTAAAAACGTTTTTGACCGTAACTTTTGTGAAGGCATTAACCGATTTTTCTGGCATTGTTTTACAAATTCTCCGGAGGAGTTTGGCATTCCCGGCAACGTGTATTTCGCCGGTACGCATCTAAACCCGAACACTACCTGGTGGAACAAGAGCGGAGCATGGACCAGATATCTCTCCCGATGTTCTTATCTCTTGAGCCAGGGGTTGTTTCAGGCGGATGTGTGTATTTATTACGGCGACGATGTTCCATCTTTTGTGCTCTGGAAACGAACTCTTGAAGATCTTGGACCTGGATACGATTACGATGAGTGCAATGCCGAGGTCATCCTCACGCGAATGTCTGTTAAGGATGGCAACATTGTTTTGCCTGATGGGATGGCTTATCGCTTGCTTCGCCTGCCGGATCGCAAAGCCATCACCCTGGAAGTTCTGCAAAAAATCGAGCGGATGGTGCAAGCCGGCGCAACCATTGTCGGTCCAAAACCGGCCAAATCAACCGGGCTTAAAGGCTATCCCGAATCTGACAAGAAAGTGCAAGAGATAGCAAACAAGCTTTGGGGCAAATGCGACGGCAAAACGATCACGGAAAATCGTTACGGAAAAGGGCGAGTCTTCTGGGGGAAATCCATGCGGGACATTCTGGTTTCCGATGGCATTAACCCTGATTTTGATTTTAAGAGCAGCCAGGAAAAAACAGAACTCGATTACATTCACCGCAAAGCAGACGACACGGATATCTATTTTGTTGTCAATAGATTGGCTCGACACGGCATCTATGATACCAAATACAGATATCTTACTACTTTGCCGGATCGCTTCGAAGAGGTCGATTGCTATTTTCGTGTAAGTGGAAAGACGCCGGAAATCTGGGATCCCATGACCGGCAAGATTTTGAAACAAACTGTTTACCGCGAAGAAAATGGCGTGACGGTTGTTCGGCTGCGATTAGCCCCGGAAGGATCGGCCTTTGTTGTTTTTAGAGAACCATCTGAGGATGATCATATCATTGCAATCAAAAAAGATGGCGGCAGCCTGTTTCCTGTATCTTCCAATAAAGTTGGCGATGTGCCGCGGGCAAAAGTGGGCCTTGAGGGTGATAGCGTCTTCCTCGAAGCCTTTGAGTCGGGAACTTATCAATTAAAACGATCCGACGGAAAAGACGCTGATATTAAAATTGATGATGTCCCGCCACCACTTCCTATTAACGGCCCCTGGAAATTGTGCTTTCCCAGAGGTTGGGGTGCGCCGGAAGAAGTGACGATTTCTGAATTGAAATCATGGACGGAATTTGATAACGATGGCATTAAATATTTTTCCGGCACGGCAAGCTATTTCAATCAATTTTCCCTGTCGAAAAAGAAAAAGGAGGGGAAACGCCTTTATCTCGACCTGGGTAACGTGCAGGAATTGGCCGAGGTGATTTTGAACGGCAAATCGCTTGGCGTTGCCTGGATAGCTCCCTACCGAATTGATATTACCGATGAGGTAAAAGAAGGAAAGAATGAACTTGAAATTCAGGTTGTCAATCTCTGGCCCAACAGATTGATTGGAGATCAGTTCTTGCCGGTTGAAAAAAGACGTACAAAAACCAACGTAAGGAAATTCGACAAAGACTACTCATTGAGGACGTCAGGTTTATTAGGTCCGGTGCAAATAATTATTTCCAGCAAGGTGCCGGTGCATTTCTGATTGCACGATTTGAAGGTCGGCCAGCCACCATTCGTTGCCGGCACAATTGCTGCGGCGGCCCGGCACTGGCGAGACGCCAGCGTCAGTCCCCTCGCCAAAAGGCTGGATAATACCGTTGGGCCGATGCGGGGTCGGAAAGCGATCTGGATTTCCTCGTAATCGAGCCGGAAGTAAAAGCATACCGCGAGAAGATGGTTCGCCTGCGGGAAGTGTTGCAACCGTTGCGCGTACCGGCCGACGTGTTGGTGACCACTGAGGCCCTCTTCGAGGAGTGGCGCGACACGCCGGGTACCGTCCTCTATGAAGCCGCCAAAGAGGGGAGGGTCTTTGATGCAGTCCGCTAAGCTCGCTCAACTCCTCTTGCGGAAAGCAAAGCAAGACGAGTATGTAAAGAGTGATCGTTATGATTGTTGACCGTCGCCATCCGCATCACAATCATCTTCCACCAGAACCAAGTGGGCCAACGTGACTGCCCGAAGCTCCCGGCGGGTGTGCTCGGCAACGCCAGAAAACGTGCGTTCCAGCTTCAACTTCAATTCCGCGGGTAATCCGTCGTGGATCGGCAAGGTGGAAACGACGGGACCGCCGACGGCCTCGATCAGATCGAGCAAGGAGATGTCCTTCGGACTTCTTCCGAGAGAGTATCCCCCTTCGACGCCGCGAGTCGATTCCAGGATTCCGTGGGAAACCAGGTTGCGCAGGATTTGCAGCAGGAAGCGTTCGGGCATTCTCCCCTCCGCCGCCAAACGGCTGCATGGAACAGGCGTTCCCCCCGACTCCGACCGGGCCAATTGCAGAGTTGCATGAAGGGCATACGACACGGTGCGAGATAGCTTCATTAGCTAAAAAATACTCCCCAGCCAATCGTTGTATTGTGTACTGGAGGGAAGTATATCAAGTAGCTCTGCACAGGTCAATAGAAGGGTGAGTTGTGAGGGTGTGGATTTGTTTTCGTGGGGGGGTGCAAGGTGGAAGGGAGGGATGAGGGATGAAGGATGAAGGATGAGGGATGAAGGATGAGGGATGAAGGATGAAGGATGAAGGAATGTGGATTGGGCAGTAGGACTGTCATTATTGGCTGTATGCCGTCAACTCATACTTCATCCTTCCCCATTCCCCATTCCCTCCTCTCCCTTGGCGAACAGCGCATGCCAGGCCAGCAGCGCGGCGCCGCAGACCAAAGAGCAATCGGCGAGATTGTAGTTTGGCCAGTGCCAACGGCCGATCTCGATCATCAAGATAAAATCGCGCACGGCGTACACGATATCGCCGGGTTGCTGGCCGGGATAACCAACGGGCCACTTAAGACCTGGTAGCCCCAGCCGATCGTAGAGATTGCCGAAAATGCCGGCAGTGACCAACCCCAAGGCAATCGTCAAGACCCGATCCTTGGCCGCGCCAACCGGAAAGAGCCACACGACGATGCCCACCGCCGCGCAAATCGACATCGCGGCCAGCAGCAACGAATAGCCTTGCCCCAGGCCGAACAGCCCACCGGTGTTCAGACTGGTTTGGAAGCCGAACACGCCTTTCCAAAGCCAGCAGATTTTGCTGTCCGGCCCGGGCATGCCGAGCCGCGCGAACGCCAACGATTTAGTGGCCAGATCGGCCGCGCAGATGCCGACCGCCAGGGTAAAAAAGACAATATAACGGCTAAGCGGGACCGCTTTATTCAAGGCCGTTGTTCCTGCTGTTCGGCGCAGCGGATACACAAGATGGCGTAAGGAATGGCTTTCAGCCGCTTCTTCGGGATCCTGGCGCCGCATTCCTCGCACTGGCCGTAAGTCCCCTCTTCGATCCGTTCGAGGGAGGTTTCGATTTGGACCAGCGTTCCACCATCGTTTTCCATCAGGCTAAGGGTGAACTCCTGCTCGAAATTATCGCTGCCGAGGTCGGCCATGTGGATCGGCATACTCGATAAGTCCCCATTGGCCTCGCTACGGCTCTTCTTCAATGCGGCGTCGGCCAAATGATCGACGTCGTCGCGGAGCCGTACCCGCAGGGTAAGAAGCTGATCTTTGAAGACCTGCATTTCCGCCTTCTTCATCGAATCCCTTTCCACGTGAGACTTGCTCAGTGTATCTGATTCTCGGTTCCCACAGACTTGTTATTCTAAGCTGGCGGAAAGTGGTTGTCAAACTTATCTGTCCTGCTGGAGGGGGGGGCAGGCTCATTGGCCCACGGGAAACTCCGTTTCCAGGAACATCACCCCACCGGCAGCGGGGCATCGTGGGACTTGATCGAACAAGAGTAATCGCCTAGATTGCAGAATAGAGGGGGAGCCGAGGAGTTTTCATGGCGAATTCCCTCAACCTCACCATCCCCTATCAACATCACTTTTCAGCCATTAAATGAAATCTGATCGCTGGAAGCGCAAAAAAAGCGGGAAGCCCGCAAGCTCCCCGCAATCAAATGGCCTGGGCCGCACCCAAGCCGAATTATCATGTACTTACATCGCAATTATACACGCAGGCGTGCATAATGCAAGTATGAATATGGTCGTCAAACACGCAAATCGACCATAATCAAAACACATGAAAAACCGAGATACTTCGAGAAACCTGGCCAATTAGGGGGGAGTGATGGACAAGTGCTGTGTTTTTGTGGACGGCGAGAACCTGAGATATTCAATTGTTGACCTCTTCCAGGGAAAATTTCACAGGGCTGAGTACCTTCCGAAAAAGGCAGACTGGACTGCACTATTTGACTGGTTGGTTGGCAAATTGGGTCCAGAAGCCAAACGACTCAGAACTTATTGGTATGCGATTGAGCACATCGACTTCACCCCCTACTTTCCCTTGCCGAAGGAGGAAGCAAAACTGAAGAGAATCTTCTCCAGGCACAAGCCATACAGGGATGAATTGGATGGTCTTGACCCATCCAGGCTGACAAAGAAGCTGGCAGAGATGGCCTTGGAATGTGAACGGAATGCAAACCGCATGAAAAGCAGATTTGACGGTTGGCGGCGCGTTCAAGACGGCATTGCACAAGCTCACAAGGCCGTGGAGTTTCGACGGGCAGGGGCGATTCTTTACGATCTCTTCACGGAACAACTCGGCCGGGAAAAAGCCGTAGACGTGAAGTTAGCCACTGATCTGATTGTATTGCGCGGCATTTATGACATCGCCCTAATCATATCGGGCGATCAAGACTATGTACCGGCGGTCCAAGTTGTCAAGGATTCAGGAAAAACCGTTATCAACGTAGCTTTTGAAGGCCGCAACGGTCGGCTTCTTCCGGGGGGAGCGAGGCGATTGAATCAAGTGACAGACAGTGCTCTCACAATCAAATATGAAGAACTGAAACACTACTTGAAAATTTGACCGCTCCTTCATTCTTATCTTGTTCACAACCATTTTTATCCACACAGCCATGCCACTTCGCATTGCAATTCACGGGGCCGCGGGACGGATGGGACGACGGCTGGTCGCCCTGGCCGCGGCCGATCCGCAACTTTCCATCGCCGCCGCCATTGACGCGCCCGATCATCCGCGGCTGGGAGAAGACGCCGGAACGGTTGCGGGCGTCGAACCGATCGGCGTGCCGCTCGGGACAAGCCTCGACGCGGACGTCGACGTGGTTGTAGACTTCTCGCTGCCCGTGGCCGGTGAAAAAATCATCGACCTCTGCCGGCAAAAGAAGATTCCGCTGGTCTCGGCCACCACCGGTTTCGACGAGTCGCAGACCGAAAAGCTCCGCGCCGCCGCCGAAGAGATTCCGCTGCTCTGGTCGCCGAACATGAGCCTGGCGGTCAATCTGACGATGAAGCTGACGGAAATGGCGGCCCACGCGCTGAAGGACCGCGACGCCGACGTGGAAATAATCGAGCGGCACCACCGCTTCAAGGAGGACTCGCCCAGCGGCACGGCCTTGAAGTTCGGCCGGATCATTGCCGCCGAGATGGGGCAGACCGAACATCGACACGGCCGCGAAGGCCGGCCGGGCAAGAGGCCGCATCACGAGATCGGCTATCACGCCGTCCGCATCGGCGACAACCCCGGAGAGCACGCCATCCTCTTCGGCATGTTGGGAGAGACGATCGAGTTGTCCGTCCGAGCCACCAACCGCGACTGCTACGCCGCCGGCGCGTTGGCCGCCGTGAAGTTTCTCGCCGGCAAGAAGCCGGGGCTGTATGATATGAATGACGTGCTGGGACTATGAGAGAAGGGGCGGGGACGGGGATTCGGGGATCGGGGATTCGGGGATCGGGGATTCGGGGTTCGGGGTTCGGGATTCGTAAGTTTCGTTTAGCCGCCGCGTCCACGCGGCGCAACCAAGCGGCGGGCGGTTCACTATCCACCACCCACCACCCACTATCCACTACCCACTACCCACTATCCACTACCCACTATCCACTATCCACTATCCACTATCCACTATCCACTATCCACTATCATGCGTCTTGGCTTATTCGGCGGCACATTCGACCCGATCCACTACGGACACCTTCTGCTGGCGGAATGTTGCCGCGAGCAGTGCCGGCTGGACGAGGTCTGGTTTCTTCCGACCGCCACTCCGCCACACAAGCAGGACCAGCAACCGACCGCGGCCGAACATCGCGTCGAGATGTTGGAACTGGCCACGGCCGGCAATCCGACCTTCTCCGTCTGCCGCCACGAGATCGAACGGGGCGGGGTACACTATTCGGTCGATACACTGGCCCACTTTCACTCGGAAGACCCGGGCCGCGAACTGTTTTTCCTGATGGGGGCCGACATGCTGTTGGACCTGCCCCGCTGGCGCGACGCATCGAGGGTCTGCGAACTGGCCGTTCCGGTGGCGGCTTGCCGTCCCGGCGCCGGGCCGATCGATTTCGAGTGCCTCCGTGGCATTGCGAGCGCGGAGCGGATCGAGTTGATCCGTCGTCATCAGGTCGAGATGCCCCAGATCGACCTCAGCGCCGGCGATCTGCGCCGTCGCGTACGGCAAGGCCAAAGCATCCGCTACCGCGTTCCTCCGGCGGTGGAGAAGTACATCGAGACGCACGGGCTGTATCGCCAACCTTCCCCCACCTGAGAATGCGTCCTGGAAGTGTAATTCAGCCCGCCATAAATACACGACGGGCCGGGGTGAACGCGAAAAACCGCTTGCCCCGGGTGTATTCACCCGGGGCTAAATATCGTTGTTTCTGGATAGAATCTTTGCTTTTACCCGTTGACACGTTCCATACTGTCCGGTATGGTAAATGAATGGAAGTGAAATGGCCGGAAAGGACGTAAGCGATGCCGGTTTGTGCCCCGCAGATGAGATCGAAGTTGGCCCGTTGCGCCTATAAGCTCTTCGCGAAGAAAGGAATTCGTAGCGTGAACCTCGATGAGGTCGCTGCCGCCGCCGGGGTCACCAAGGGGAGCTTCTACTGGCACTACAAGTCGAAAAAGGAACTGCTCCACGCGGCTTGTGCGTACTACTATCGCCGCTGGCGGCAACGGGCACGCACCGAAATCGCACGGGACGACGACCCCTTAAAACAACTCGAGCGGGTGTTGCGGTTCTCCGTGCAGAGCTGCCTCTTCGACCGTGAAAGCCGCGTGTTTACCACGGAAGTCTTCGCCCTCTCGCTCCAAGACAAAGAAATCCGCGCCGGCTGGGCACAGTTTTACGATACCGTGCGGGAGTTGTTCGTCGGGTTGGTCCAGGCGGCCTGCGACAACGACCAACTACAAGTCGTCGATCCACGCCGCGCGGTCGATTGGATGCTGGCCACGATCGAAGGGATCAAGCAGCGGGCGGCGTTTGAACCGGAAATATGCACGCCCGATCAGCGCGAGGCGACCGTCCAGGGGTTGTTGCGGATTGTCGGCCTGATTGACGCCCCGACGTGATACAACGGATCGTAGGGTGGGACAAGCGTAGCGCAGTCCCACCAGGAGTTGTGAAAACTTTCCTTTCCTCAAACCCTTTCCTGCCCCAGGAGTTCCCGCCATGACCATTGAATCATCACCCACCAAGCCGGTTCCCACGCGGCGCGACTTCCTGAAGACCTCGATTGCCGCCGGCGGAGCGGCGACCTTCGGAGGACTGTCTCTTGCCCGGGGTGCGAACGTCTCGGGCAGCGACGTTTTGCGGATCGGCCTGATCGGCTGCGGCGGCCGCGGCACCGGCGCGGCGCTAAACGCCATGAACGCCGACCCGGGCGTTCGCTTGACGGCTATGACCGACATTTTTCCGAACCGCGTCCACAGCCGGCGAAAAATCCTCGCAAAACGGAAGCCCAACCAGGTAGCGGTGGACGACAACCACTGTTTCTCCGGCCTGGACGGCTACCGGCACGTTATCGACGGCTCCGACGTCGTGCTGATCGCCTGTTCGGCGAAATACCATCCGGTCTATCTCCAGGCGGCAATCGAGGCCGGCAAGCACGTCTTCGTCGAGAAACCGCACGCAATCGATCCGGTCGGCGTCCGCCAGGTTGCGGCCGCCTGCGAATTGGCCAAGCGGAAGAAGTTGAGCGTCGTTTCGGGACTGCAAAGCCGGTTTCATCCCGGATACCGGGAAACCATCAAACGAATTCACGACGGGGCCATCGGCGAAATCGTGGCCATCGAGGAGAATTTCCTCCGCAGTCCCTACGGACTTCATTATCGACGGCCCGAGCAGAACGAAGTCGAGTACCAGTTCAGCAACCAGTATCACTTCGCTTGGCTATCCGGCGACGACGTGCCCCAGTCGCTGATCCACAACCTCGACCGGGCCATCTGGGCAATGGGCGAGCGGACGCCGCTCCGGGCACACGGACTGGCCGGACGCTCGGCCTCGTTCGGCAACGTATACGGCAACGTCTTCGACCACCACTCCGTGGTATACGAGTATGACGACGGGGTGCGGATTTATGCCTTCTGCCGCACTCAAAACGGCTGCTACAACAGCGACGAGAGCGTCATCCTCGGCAGCAAGGGGCGATGCAATCTGACGCGCTGCGTCATCGACGGCGAAAACCCGTGGAAATATCGAGGTCCCGACGGCAATCCCTACGACCTTGAACACAAGGCCCTGTTCACGGCGATCCGGTCGGGCAACCCCGTCAATTGCGGCGACTACATGGCCCGAAGCACGCTGGTGGCCGTCATGGGACAATTATCTTGCTACAGCGGCCGGGAGCTGACCTGGGATCAGGTCGCCGAATCCGACTTCATCTTCAAACCAAAGGTCGAGGACGTGAGTCTTGACATGGCGCCGCCGGTCGAACCGGACGAAAACGGCTGGTATCCGGTGCCCATGCCGGGACTGACGGAGTTCAAGATTTAAGATATTTTGCCGGGTTACAACCCGGCCTACCTTAAATTACACAAGGAGAACCACGGAATGATCGAACTTGGAATGCACACCGACAACTGGCGTCCGCTCAGCGGCAACTTCCGCACCGCCGCCGCGGCGGCCGTCAAATACGGCATCAAACACCTCGAGTTCGCCGCCATCCACGGACAGTATTTCATTCAAGCGATGGGCTACGAGCCGGGCATCTCGCTCCAGTCGAACCCCCGAGCGCTGCGACGATACTGCGACCAGATGGGGCTGCAGATATCCCAGATCGACGGCTCCTACCCGCTCATGGGGCCCGACGGATCGACGTTCGGCGTGCAGTACGTACAGCAGTCAATACGCTTCGCGGCCGAACTCGGCTGTCCGATGGTCGATACGGTCGACGGAGCATTCGAGATCGAGGGACTCGACAAGGACGAAGTCTTCCGCATCACGTGCGACAATTATCGCCAGTGCCTCCCTTGGGCCGAGGACTACGGAATAATCATCAACGTTGAGCCGCACGGGCCGTACACGACCGACGGGGACTTCATGGAGCGGTTGTTTGCCTATTTTGACTCCGAGTACCTCCGTTTCAACTTCGACACCGGCAACTCGTTCATCTCCGGCCTCGACCCGCTGGAATATTTGAAGCGCTTCCGCAAGTATCTTTCCCACGCCCACATCAAGGACGTCAGCCCGGAGCTGGCGGCCGCCGTGCGTGGCGAGGAGACGGGAATCGCCTGTAGCGAAGTGCCGATCGGCGGCGGCGTAAACGCCCAAAACATCAAAAAATGCATCGATTATCTCCGCCAAACCGACTGGAGCGGCGTAATCTCGATCGAATGCTACGGGGCCGACGACAACATCCGCAAGAGCGTCGAGTTCCTGCGCGACATTCTGGACTGAAGATGCTCCGTTTATCATCAAAGGTTGATCCACGGAAGCGTTTCTCCGTACCTTCACGGAGACTGTTTCCTCCCGCAACACATCAATACGAAGTGGAAAAATCCAGAAAAGTCCAATTGTTGAACACAATTCCTTGGAGCGGACGAGAAAAACGTGTGAATCTAGCGAACCCTGCTAAACAGGAGAAAGTATCGGTGGCGGATTTGTGGATTGTAATGCGCACGCTGATTTGGCGGACTGAGTGTGAAATCGAAAGAATACTCACCACGATCTACGCGGATAATACACTGCAAAAGCCACCGGCCGCGATGGCTTCATTCAACGTTTTATTGAGACGATGTTCGGCTGGTCGCCCCCATGTTTTTTCTGTTGCGGACGCTCTTCGGTAGCGGAAAGACATCCGCAATTGGACCTTCGCGCGGTTTTTTGGCAATAAAATTTCACGTTGGCGGATTTTTTTCAATTACGCCTCTCGCCAAAATCTTTACTCTGATTGCCCCCCTGTTCTTATAGATGCAACGCCGTCTTGACATGACTTGAACCACCGTTTCCCAGCGGCAACCGGTGGCCGGCGGACGACGAGTGGATACCGATTTATCGGGTCCATTGCGATGCCGCAACGAAGAGACGGCCAATGCTGTTGCGTGTATTCGGAGAGCCATCTTCTTGTTCGCGCAGGCATCCGGAAACACCAAGCAATTGGGGCGTGGAACATGGAGATTACAGCGGAGTTTTCCGTTGATGTCGGCCGGTCGGCGGCGCTGCCTTCCAGTAGCACGTATGTTCGTAACCTGTTGTGTGACAATATGTTGCGGGTTACATGCCGCCCCCGGTTCCGTCGAGGAACCGACCCGTGCGTTCGATAATCAGCGGCGAAGTTTTTTCTGTCCGGTCGCGTGGGAACAACTGCGGATGCGTCCGTTTCCGGCCAATGCAATTCGGCCGGATGCGCGTGCTCGGCGATGCCGCGACGGCTGCGTTGTCGGTTGACTGTGCGCGATGGATTGACGCACCGAGGAGATCGAAATCGACGACGCCGGGG
>JAUWPQ010000263.1 GCA_030611515.1 Planctomycetota bacterium
ACGCCTAGAAAAAGGCTGTTTTCTGGCCGCCGACGTTTTCGCCTTTTTTCTCGCACCCCAGGGGCGGGTGCAAAAACCGCTTTTCACGCCCGAAAGTCAGTGGCTAGTGGTCAGTGGTCAGTGGTTAGTGGCTGGTGGGCCGGGGTAAACTCTATGTTTATCACCCCCAACCGCCCATCTTCACGCGATATTTCAGAAGAACCTTCCGCAACAGAAACTATTTAGCCCCGGGTGAATACACCCGGGGCAAGCGGTTTGGAGCGTCCAACCCCGCCTCCCCGCCGTGTATTCACGGCGGGCTAAATGGTATTCACGGCGGGCTAAATGAATGATTCCAAAACACGTTTTTAGAATTCCGCCAAGCCCGCGCCTTCCACCGCGACGCAAGGCAAGGCGGCGGGATCCAGGCCGCGGGGGCGATAGTAATCTTGGGTCAAAGCCCTCCGCAGCGCCGGAACACTCTCTTGCCGGGCAAGGACCATGATGCATCCGCCCAGTCCGGCGCCGGCGATCTGCGCCCCGGCCACGCCCGGGGTGCGGCAGGCAATATCGACCATCCGATCGATCTCCGGCGTGCTGCATAGATACGCGCCGGGTTGCATGAACAGTTGCGCCCTAAGCACTCGTTGCGGGCTTTCGCTTGCCAGGTCGCCCAACAGCCGCTGAATGTATTCGTCGCCCAGATCGCTTTCGACGCGATGATATTCGCCGTCGGCGCCGGAGCGGCTGACGCGGTCGCCGTCGTGGCTGATCTTCATCAGGCCGCCGAACTCTTCGACCCGCCCGGCCTCGAACAATTCGACGCACATTCGACTCCGCAGAATCTCCGCAATGCCGAACAACAGCACGCCGCGCGGATGGTAGATCGCCGGTTCGGCGTGCGTGGCGAAACAGCTTTCCATTAGCTGTTGGTGCTCTTTCGAGAGCATTACCCGAAAATCGGTGCGGGTCATCTTCTCCGGCACCCGCATCAGCCAGCGGTAGACGTCGCTGGTGGGATAGCCGAGTTTGTCCGGATCGATGTCGCGGAGATGTTCCACCGTGCCGGCGATCTCGGGGCAACGTTGTTTGAGCAGGGTCATTCCCAGGTTGTAGCTGGCGATGCGGGAATTGAACTCGTCGCGGGCCGACGCGCTCTTGGCCGCCTTGACGTGGCTGTTGGCGATCACCACCTGGTAGTCCGCCGGGGCGTCGATCATCTTTTCCACGCGGAAGGGGAGGTATCCGACCTGGGCGATCTTTCCACGCTGTCCGAGATAGATTGCCGCGTGGTCGCCGGCGCCGCCGCGCGAGCCGACAAACCATTCGCCCTCGCCACAGAGGTCGATGAACTGCTGGCTGGTCAGGTCGAAGTTGTTCAGCGCGATGGCCGATTGCAACGCGGCCACGACGATCGTCGAACTGCTGCTCAATCCGGCGGCGATGGGTATGTTTCCGGCCAGGGCGATGTTTACGCCGCGCACGCGGACGTCCTGAAAGCGATGCTGGAGCCGGAGGAAGGCGGCCTTGATGTAGTTGCCCCAGTTTCCGGCCGAGAGGTAAACGATGTTCCGCACCCAATCGCTGTTGACGAAGTCGATCCAATCGCTCCATCCCATCCGGCCCATCAACTCGGAGATGCTGAATTTGACCTGCTTGTACTTTCTCGGCTGCGTATTGACCGCCACGACTTTGTCGTCGCGGCGCAGACCGACGACGGCCAGCGTTTCGCGGTCGATGGCCAGGAAGTTGGTCATTCCGCCGCGGTGATCGACGTGCCGGCCCATGAGGTTCACCCGGCCCGGCGCCCGGACGATGCACACTTTTTCGTCCATTCCAAACCGCTTTCCGTAGCACTCGAGCACGCAGCGGAGATCCTTGCACTTTTGCTGGTGGAGGTCTTCATGCGGGCCGTAGATCGTCCTCAGCCAGCGTTTCATGGCGGGCCGACCCGCATCGAGCTTTGCCAGCCATTGAGCGACCGTGACGTACTGCGTCGGTTTCAGCCGGGGGCGGCTCGCCGCGGCGCGTGTCTTTCGACCTTCGAGCCGCTTCTTTCGCACGTAGTCCTGGATCACCAGAAGCTCGTCGGGCGAATTGAAACTCTGCACCCACTGGGGATGTTCGACCGCCACGGCGCGGACGCGGTAGCGGGGCACGCCGCCCAAATCGCGTACACCGGCCAGCAGCCGCACCATGTCGGTGATGTAGAATTCGCCCTGGGCATTGTCGCCGCGGATCATGCCCACGCCTTGGTAGAAGACATCGGAGTGCATCAGATAGAGACTTGGATTGACTCCGGCGGCGAGTTTGTCGATTTGCCGGCCGACGTACCGTTTCCCGCCGATCTCCAGATTGTATTTTTCGGCCTGAAGCGCTTGATCCAACTTTTTCGGATCGATTTTCCCGCCCGAGCGGGCCAACGCGACCAGTTCCGCCACGGCGGCCTCTTGTTTCTCCGGCCTGGAGATGTGTCGGGCGACGATCGCCATCACCTCACGACCGGTTATCGGCGCGCCCTTTGACAAGATTCCACGGAGATCGTCGACGATCATCTGTCGGGCGATATCCACTTTCTCGACGATATCCAACGCCTGGCCGTCCTCGGCGACGAAAACACGCCCCGCCGAGGCCTCGGTGAATTGGGTCTTGGGAATGGTCAACAGCGCCATGTCGGCGCGCTGCTTGACGTATCCGTCGACAAGCGCGCCGAGTGCTTCGTCCTCGATATACTTGTCGCCCATCGTCACCAGGACATAGCCCTTGTAGCCGATCGATTGCAGAGCCTCGACGGCGATCTTGGCGGCGTGGCCGGTCCCAAGCTGCGGCTCCTGGTGGACGAATAGAACTCCGGGATGCTCCTTGCTGACCGTTTCGAGCACCTGATCCGCCATGGCGCCGACGACCACCAGAAAACGGCTGAACTTCCGTCGTTTGAAAACGGATATCTGGCGATTGATCGCCGGGACCGCGTCGATCTCGAAGCAGACTTTTACCGTGTCGCTTCGTCCCATTCGCGTACCTTTGCCGGCCGCCAACAGAACGACCATGGTCTGCTCGGGGATATTGCGATTACCTTCCACCGGCGTTCTCCTTCGATGTCTTTTTCGAAATGTAGCACAGCCGCCCCCGGCTGTACGGAATCGTCCTGGACAGCCGGGGGCGGCTGTCCCACATGGAGAAAATTATAGCACCGCACGGAAGAGCACGCCACAACGTCGGAAAGAAGAATCTCCTAGCGTGTCTGATGTTGCTGGACAACCATCGCCGCCAACAACATCGCGGCCGTCTCGACGCGAAGGATGCGAGGGCCGAGATCGACGGCCCGCCAGCCAGCGGCCAGCGCCAGGGCCGTCTCCTCGTCGACGAACCCGCCTTCCGGCCCGACGGCCAAAAGATATCCGGTGTTTGGCTCTTGGTCCTGGTTGTTGAAGTGGCGGGATCGAGAAGAAGTCGCGCCGGCGGTTTCGGACCCCGAGCGCGGATGGGCCAACAGGCGATTCGGTTCGCCGGCGGTTTTTTCGACAAAATCCGGCCAAGATTCCGGTTCGTCGATTTGCATCAGTCGATTGCGGCCGCACTGCTTCGACGCCTCGACGACCACGCGGCGCAACCGGTTCAAGGTTTGTTCGTTCGGCCGGGCCACCGCCCGTCGGGTTTGCAAAGGCACGATCCGGCCGACGCCCAACTCGGCCGCTTTCTCGACCAACCACCTCTGGCGGTCTCCCTTGGGCAACGCTACGCCGAGAGTCAAGCTCAGCGGCAGTTCCCGATCGATTCGCTCGCGTGAAAGGATCGACAGATGCACGTCGCTCCGTCCGGTGCGATCGACGACTGCGTGGAACTCATCGCCGCCACCGTCAAAGAGAACCACTTGCAACCCGGGCGCGGCGCGCATCACATGAATCAGGTGATGCGCTTCGGCGCCGGTCAGTATGACCCGATCGCCGGAGATCGGTTCGTCGACGAAGTAGCGGTCTGGCATGTGGGGGTAGTGGGTAGTGGATAGTTCGACTGTTTGATATCTATTGACTTGACACAAGTGTTTTTGTAATAGCATCTTCCGTGGTTTCTGGTTGTATTTTCACGGAAGGAGCGCAAGCATGGAAGCGAAGGAATTCGAGGCTCGCAAGAAGGAACTGGTAAACGAATGTGACATGGCAACGCAGGTCTGGGATCGCGTTATGCCACGATTGGAACGGTTTATGGAACCCTTTGTCGGCAGTTTGGTCCGCCGGGAACAAATTGAGCACGCCGGTACGTTCGTGCGAGGATTGCTCTCGGATTTGGAGCACAAGAACACCGAATCGATCGCCTATCGGTTTGGACAGGAGCGCATGCCCCTGCAATGGTTCATCGGCGTGTCGCCCTGGGACGACGCACCGTTGCGCGACGAGTTGGTGCGTCAGGTGGGCGAGCAACTCGGCGAAAACGATGGCGTGATCGTTTTCGATCCCTCGGCGTTTCCCAAGTCGGGCAGCGAATCGGTCGGCACGGCACGGCAGTGGTGCGGCCGCTTGGGCAAGGTCGACAATTGTCAGGTGGGCATTTACATGGGATATGCATCGAGCCGGGAACACGCCCTGGTCGACATGCGACTGTATCTGCCCAAGGAGTGGACGAAGGATCGCAAACGACGGAAGAAGGCGGGCATTCCGAAAGAAGTTCGCTATCGCACGCGCCATCAGTTGTGCTTGGAAATGTTGAAAAAGCACGGCGAAAAGCTGCCGCATTCGTGGATCGCCGGCGACGACGAAATGGGCCGTCCGTACTGGTTTCGCCGACGTTTGAACGAACTTACCGAGCGTTATTTGTTGACCGTTCCGTCGAATACGCTCGTGCGAGACCTGCCTGTCGATCCGCCCGAGCATTCCGGTCGCGGCCGCCGGCCGAAGCGTCCCTGGACGCGCGTGGATCGATGGGCGCAAGCGCTCGACGAAAAGGATTGGACCGTCATTGACGTTCGCGACGGGGCGAAAGGTCCGATCCTCGTGGAGGCGGTTAAGCGGCACGTGATGGGACGCACCGGTAAAGGACAGGAAGGACACGCGGAAGTGCTCGTCGTGATTCGTTACAAGGACCGCGATAATCGGCGCGTGGTCAAAACGGATTACCATCTGTCCAACGGAACGTTTGAAACCGAACTGGCGGACTTTGTTCGGGCCGCCAAGGCGGAGCATCGCGTCGAAGAGTGCATTCAGCGCAGCAAGAGCGAAGCCGGCTTGGCCGACTACGAGGTTCGCACTTGTCGTGGTTGGCATCATCATCAAACTCTGTCGTTAATCACCACTTGGTTTTTGGTGACGGAATCCCGTGAGGGAAAAAAAATACACACTGGCGATTACGGTTCCGCAACTCCGCGAGGCTGTCTCGCGTATCCTACGAAAACAGTGCGGATGCGATACTCCCTCACGCTTGGTCGCCGAATGCGAAAAGCGACTAAGGCGAAACGAGCTTGCCCGCCTGTACCACTGGAAACAACGTAACCGCCTACCTCCATTAAACT
>JAUWPQ010000342.1 GCA_030611515.1 Planctomycetota bacterium
GCCCCAGGCGCGGCCGTCCTTGGTGGCCAGCGTGCCGATCTCGCGGCCGTCGGCGTCGAGAAACTTGAAGCGGCCGCGGACCGTCTTCTTCAAGGCCGCCGGAATGGTGATTACCGCGTAGGTGCTGGCCGCCTTCGAGAGCCGATATTGGAGCCATACCTTGCCGTCGGCGGTCCGCCCGTGACCGTCCAGTACGCGGCGGTCGGCGCGGTCGGCGCGGCGCCGAGCAAGCACCTCCTCGACCTGCTCGGGCGAGACCTCCGCACCCAGCAAACCGTACACGCTGTGGCCGAACTGTGCGATCACCGGCGACCAGGAAACAAAGGCGTGGAAGCTGAATCGGTTCATGCCGTCGCCGACGCAGAGATCCTCCATCTCTCCCCGTTCCATCAGCGGGCCGTGTTTCTTCAAGACGGCGACCAGCTTCGCCTCGACGCCGGTCAACGACTTTTTCCAGTCGCGCGGCGGGTCGGCGATGATCTGATCGTCCTCGACCCGAACGCCGGGCATCCAGCGGCAGAACTCCAGAAGCACGTTTTCCGGCGGCGGCACTTTCCACAGGCGTCGATTGCGCGACAACGCCTTGTGGAATTGTTTGCCCGTCACCTCGCCGGAAACCGCCAGCACTTTGTCGAGCGTCTTGGGCAATCCGTGGCGTTGGATCGACGATAGGCAGAACCAGCCGGCCGACTGGTCGAGCCAGTGGAACCCCTTCATAAGCGCGACGGTTTGCCGGACCAGTTCCGCGTTTGCTCGGCCGCTGCCCCGCCTGGCAATCGCCTGCTCGATCAGTTCGACGGTCGTTAACCCGTGGAAATAGGCTTCTTTTTTTGCCAGGTCGATAGCGGCGGTGACGGCCTTCTCTTGGCCGGGACGGACGGCCAGCCGCCCGTCGGAGGGCGGCTGTGTCACAATTCGAGAGGTGACGGCGACGATCTCAAATTCGACCGGTCGGTCCAGCAAGCGCGCGGCGGCGGCCACGGTTTCCAACGACATTCCGACGGCGGTGAACCCCTGCCCGGCCAGTTCCGCCTCGATACGCGCGGCTGGAGCGGGCAGCATCTCGGAGATCAGCTTGAGTACACGGTCCATGATCGGGGCCGAAATCGGAGCGGTTTTGAGCCTTTTTGTCAGCTTGGCGCAGACCTGGCGGACCCGCTCCCTGGTGATGCCGAATCGGGCGCCGACTTCCGTAAGTGTGTGTTGCCGGCCGTCCTTCCAGCCGTAATATCCGATGAGAATCTCCCGGTTTCGCTGGGATGGAGTGGAAGCGAAGATGTCGATGAGTTCCTGCTCCAGCGTCATGCCCGTGCCCTTTCCAGTCGAGAGATTGCCCCGCGGATTCGGACGCATTATAGCCGACCCGGTGGGTGCCGACAAGCCTCGCGCCGATTGCTCATTGACCTACATTAGCCGGTCTGATATTCTGCATTCGTTAAGCTGCAATTGTTGGTCACGCCGTGGAGGTGCGACCGCCGTCAAGCGGCTTTATGTCAACTCAAACACACGGAGCACACGAGATCATGGCTTACGAAGTGACGTTGATTACCGGCGACGGGGTTGGACCGGACTTGGCCGCGGCCGCACGGCAATGCGTCGACGCAACCGGAGTGAAGATTGATTGGGACGTTCAAGAGGCGGGCTTGGACGTGATGGAGCGTTGCGGCACGCCGCTGCCCGACGCCGTGATGGAGAGCATCCGCCGCACGCGCTGCACCTTGAAGGCGCCGATCACCACGCCCGTGGGAACCGGCTTCCGCAGCATAAACGTCCACCTCCGCCAGACCCTCGGGTTGTATGCCTGTCTTCGCCCCTGCAAACATTACCAGGGTGTGCGGACCTTCTTCGGCGCGGTGCCCGTCGATCTGGTCATCGTCCGCGAAAACACCGAGGACCTTTACGCGGGCATCGAGTTCGAGGCGGGAAAGCCGGAAACCGGCGAGTTGATCGACTATCTGAACAAAATCTCTCCGAAACGGCAAATCAAATCGGGGCGCGAGGAGACCGGCGTGTCGATCAAGCCGATCAGCGTCTCGGGCACGGAACGGATCGTCCGCTTCGCCTTCGAGTACGCCCGCGACAACGGACGGAAGAAGGTCACGGCCGTCCACAAGGCGAACATCATGAAGCACAGCGACGGCCTGTTTCTGGCCACCGCTCGGAAGGTTGCCGAAGAGTTTCCCAACGTCGAGTTCGAAGACCGCATCGTCGACAATATGTGCATGCAGCTCGTGCAGAAGCCCGAACTGTACGACGTGCTGGTGCTGCCGAACCTCTACGGAGACATTGTCAGCGACTTGGCGGCGGGACTGGTCGGCGGACTTGGAATGGCGCCGGGCGCCAACATCGGCCCCGACGGCGCCGTCTTCGAGGCCACTCACGGCAGCGCGCCGAAATACAAGGGAATGAACAAAGTCAATCCCACGGCGTTGATCCTCTCGGGTATGCTTATGCTCCGCTACCTGAAGGAAACCGAGGCCGCCGACCGGCTGGAGCAGGCCGTCGCGGCGGTGATCGCCGAGGGCAAGGATGTGACCTACGACATGAAGCCCCACCGCGACGACCCCACGGCCGTCGGCACCCGCGAGATGGCCGAGGCAATCTGCCGCAAGCTGTAGCCGGGATTATTTATTAAGGGTGCCATGGGTAAGCGAAGCTTACCCGTGAGCCGGAAAACACGGAAACCCCACACGGGTAAGCTTCGCTTACCCATGGCACCCGCGACCACCGGTCGCGGCTTTATGAGGACGGTCGCACCGGTCGCGGTTTTATGGGGGTTCTTGGCCAATCCGGCCTTGACGGCTTCGGCGGCCTTTCGGTATTCTTCGCCCCCTATTCGTGATGGGGCCATCAAGGCCC
>JAUWPQ010000142.1 GCA_030611515.1 Planctomycetota bacterium
GCATGACTACGGTGGACCGGGCGACGGGCGAGTTCCACTCGGTCACAAGTCACATGCCCGGCGACGGCTTGGTTCCAGGCAAGTACAAGGCGACGTTGCTGGAGGGCAATCGCATGCCGCTGCCGGCCGACATTGTGCCGCTGAAATACGGCGATCCCTTCAAGACGCCGCTGGAGGTTGACACGGCCAATCAGCCGTTCGAGTTGAAAATCCGCCGGCCGTAGTCGGACGGACAATAAGGACGAGCAGGCCACTGTGTGCGGCCAGATTTTCTGGCAGGTTCAGGCATTCTGAGCGTATCTAATAATCTCTCCTACGCTGCCGGAAAAGCGAGATTATTCGCTGCTCTCAGAATGACAAAAATGGCATAGCCGCCAAAAAATCTGGCCGCACACAGGCCACTGAGCGTGTTGCGGATCGTGTCCAACAATGCGACAATGGGGTCAGACTCCAAACCGAGAGGATGTATTCCGTGAGAAACCACGCATGGCTGTTCGTCCTTAGGAACTCGTTTGCGTGGCTCCTGGCGGGCTTGATTCTCCGCGGCGGCCTTGCGCCGGCAAATGAGCCGTGCCGCAACGCCGATTTGCCCAAGCTGTTGGAGTTTGCCGACGGCTCGCCGGTCCGCGACCTGTCCGACTGGCGACGCCGCAAGAAGGAAATCCGGCGGCTGATGCGCGAAACCTTCATCGGCACGTTCCCGCGTTCCGTCCCGGCCATTCTCCGCGCCGAGACGCTTGAAGAACATCCCGGCCGCAACGGCGCCGTCCGGCGTCGGATCAAACTTACGTTCGACACGAAACACGACGCCTCTTTCGAGACCTGGGTGTGGGTTCCCGAAGGCAAGGGGCCGTTTCCGGTGCTCTTGGTCGCCCCGATCCATTACCAAATCGGCTGGGCGGAGTTGGCGCTGAAACGAGGTTACATCGTGTGTCTGTTTCCCGGCATCGACAGCCATCACAAACAGGCGGAGTATCCCGGCTACGAGTCGGTTTGGCTGAAGTTCCAGGCCGAGTACCCCGAGGCAACCTGGACGGAAATATCGCTAAAGGGCTGGCTGGCCAGTCGGGCGCTGGATTATTTGCTCGACCCAAAATACGGCTACCCCGTGGCGAAGGGGCAAGTGGGCTTCGTCGGTCACTCCCGCTACGGCAAGCAAGCGATCATCGCCGCGGCTTTCGACGGGCGGATCACTTCCGTTGTGGCCCGTAGTTCCGGCACGCCCGCCTCGTGTCCCTACCGTTTTGCGTCGCGGACCACGTGTGCCGAGGCCCCGGCCGACTTTCCGGATACGTGGTTTCTGCAAAGTTTGCACGCATATACGGGGCGCGAGCACGAGTTGCCGATCGATGCGCACGGATGGCTGGCATTGATCGCCCCGCGGCGGTGCCTGCTGGATACCGCCCATCAAGACGGTTGCGATCCCACCTTCGCCGTAGAGCGGGCTTACCTGGAGGGAAGGAAGGTTTATCGGTTGCTGGGATGCCCCGAGAACCTACGCGTCAGCTACCGCCGTGGCGGGCATAATCCGATCACCGAAGAACATCGCCGGCGAAACATCGACTGGTTTGACCTCTCCTTCGGACGCGGCAGCGCCAAACAGAGCGACTTCCCCGAGGAGTTTATCCACCGCTTCGATTGGCAAACCTGGAAAGCCAGGCTCACGCCAGAGGACGTCCGGGTTCCCTTTGTCTCTCCACGGGCAAGCGATCGGTTGACCGATCGCCGCGAGCGAATCCTCTGGGCGCTAGGGCAGGCGCCGGCGAAGATCGATTGGGACGGCAAATACACATTTCTTAGCGCCGAGGAATCGGCGCGGATGGACCACGATCGTTGGAGCATCCCCAACACGGCCCGATTGCCCGTGAGCTTCGGCGCCAACGTCCGCGGGAACGTCTACTACAACCCGGATGTCGGAGATCGCCCCGCCCCCGTTGTGATCTGGCTCCATCCTTATTCGTACCAGAGCGGCTACAACGAGGGCTATGGCGTACAAGGGACCACGGTATACCACCGGCTGGCCCGCGCCGGCTTCGTGGTCCTGGCCTACGATCAGTGCGGGTTCGGACTCCGACTTCTCGAAGGCCGCGACTTCTACCGGCACTACCCCAAATGGTCGCGGTTGGGACGAATGATTCATGACGTTCACACCGCGGTCGATTTCCTGGTCGATGGCAAGGGCGCCGTTCAGGGCAAAATGCCGAAAGTCCGCAAAGACAAAGTCTATGTCCTGGGATACTCTTTGGGAGGGATGGTCGGTCTGTACGCGACCGCCTTGGATAAACGAATCGCCGGCGTGGCCTCCTTTGATGGGTTCACTCCGTTACGAACCGATTCCAACGCCAAGTACACCGGCGGAAACAGGCGGCTTTGGCAGTGGCACGCACTCCAGCCCTTGCTGGGACTCTTCGATGGGCAAGAGGGCGAAATCCCCTATGATTTCGACGACGTACTTGCAATGGTTGCTCCTCGACCATGCCTGATCTACTCCTCCCGCCGCGATCGCCATGCCGATTTCGAGGACATCGTGGCCTGTGTTGGGCGGGCACAACAGGCATGGCCGCAAGGCAAGCACGCATTGAAGCTGACGCACGTCGCACCCGACGATATCAGCCGCTTCCAAAAAGATCAGCAACTCACCTTCTGCAACTGGGTTCAGACCTCGGGCGATGGCTTGATCGCGCCCAAACCGCCACAAACCATCAAATCGAGAGGAGATATCCCGTGAGAAACCACGTATGGCTATTCGTCGCCGTGGCGACCATCATCTGTGTTGTGCCGCACCAATTGCCGGCGGCCGGCGGCGCGGCCGACTACAACGTCGTCTGGAACTCGCCCAGCACCAACTCGAATGGCTCGATGCCGTTGGGAAACGGCGACATCGGCGTGAACGTCTGGGTCGAAAACAACCGCGACCTGGTGTTCTATCTGAGCAAGACCGACGCCTGGGATGAGAACGGCTGCCTGCTGAAACTGGGCAAGGTCCGCGTCCGCCTGCCCGAGGACGCACTGTCTTCCAGCGTTGCGTACCGGCAGGAGTTCCGGCTCCAGGACGGGACGATCCGGATCGACGCCGGCCAGGGCAATGCCGCCACCGCGGTGACGCTTTGGGCCGACCCGCACAATCCGACCGTCCACGTCGACGTTCAACGGGCGACGGCCTTCAACGCCGACGTCGGCTTCGAGCCTTGGCGGACCAGCCGCCGGGAATTGACCGGAGGTGAATTGCACATGGCCTACGGCGAGATGGGCAGCCCGGACCCCGTGTACATCGAGCCGGACACCGTCGTCGGCGGCCACACCGACCGCATCCTCTGGTTTCACCGCACCGCGGCGTCCGTCTGGACGAAGAACCTTCAGGTGCAAGGGCTGGACCCGAACGACACCGTCGGGACCGACGTGCTGATGCACAACACGTTCGGTGCCGCGATCTCCGGCGCCAACCTGCAAAACATCGACTCGACCACGCTGCGCACCAGTCAGGCGGCCACGCGCCAGGTATTTTCGGTCCACGCCTTGACCGCCCGGACCGACACGGCCCAGCAGTGGATCGACCAGCTCGACCAGCGGATCGTCCAGACCGAGAGCGTTCCGTATGCCCAGCGGAAAACGGCCAACGACCAGTGGTGGAACAATTTCGCCAATCAAAGCTACATCCGCGTCACCGGCGGCCCCAACGCCGAGGTCGTCTCTCGCGGCCACGCCTTGCAGCGGACCATCAACGCCTTTTCCGGCCAGGGCGGATCGCCGATCAAGTTCAACGGCTCGATCTTCACCGTGGACTATAACGGAAACCCCGATTATCGCCGCTGGGGTGGGCCATATTGGTTCCAAAACACCCGGTTCCCGTACTGGTCGATGCTCCAAAGCGGCGATTTCCAGCAGATGCAGCCGCTGTTCGACATGTATCTGCGGAACCTGGACCTGGCCAAGGAACGGGTACAGACCTATCACGGCCAGCAGGGCACTCAAGGCGCATACTTCCCCGAGACCATGACCCACTGGGGAACCTACGCCAGCAGCAACTACGGCTGGAACAACCCCGATCCGCAAAGCGGCGTCTCGGAGAACCAGTACATCCGCCGCTACTGGCAGGGGGGCATCGAAGTGACCGCGATGATGCTCCAGTATTACGACTATACCGGCGACCGGCAGTTCGTCCGCGAGAAGCTGCTGCCGCTGGCCACGGAGATCGTCGCGTTCTACGACACGCACTACCCGCGCGACGCCGCCGGCAAGATCCGCTTTGAACCGGCCCAGGCGCTGGAGACGTGGTGGACGGCGGTCAATCCCTTGCCCGAGGTGGCCGGGCTGCACTACGTACTCGACAAGCTGCTGCGGCTACCCGAGGCGGAGACGACCGCCCAGCAACGCGATCAATGGGCGCGGATGAAGTCGGAGTTGCCCGATATCCCCACGCGAACGGTGGGCGGAAAACAGATTTTCGCCCCTGGCCAAGAATATTCCAACAAGCGGAACTGCGAGAACGCCGAACTGTACGGCGTTTTTCCATACCTGATCTCCGGCGTGGGCAAGGACAACCTTCAGATGGGGATCGACACCTTCAACAACCGCACGGAGAGACGCAACGGCAGTTGGCACCAGGACAGTATCCAGGCGGCGATGCTCGGGCGAACCGGCACCGCCCAAAGCTTAGTCACCCAGAACTTCCTTGCCTCCAGCAGCCGGTTCCCTGGATTCTACGGTCCCAACAACGACTGGACTCCCGACCAGTGTCATCCCAACGTGGCCTCGATCGCTTTGCAGCGGATGTTGATCCAGGTCGATGGCGAGCAGGTGGAGTTCTTTCCCGCTTGGCCGACCGACTGGGACGTCGAGTTCCGGCAGTTCGGCCCCAATGGGATGATTTTCATGGGCGACTATGAAAACGGCGCCGTGAAATGGATGGACCCGACCGCCGACGGTCTGCTGAGTCAGGCCGACTACCAACTGGTGATGGCCAACCTTGGTTACGATAACCAATCGAACGAGGGGGACCTCGCCTCGCTGTTGCTGGGCGACGTGAACTTTGACGGCCGAGTGACGGATGCGGACCACGTGGCACTGTTTGCCGCAGCCGTTGAGTTGGGCATTGATCCGTCCGGCTGGCAGATCCCTGAGCCGTCCACGCTGGCGTTGCTGGCCACGGGGCTGCTTGGCCCGCTCTGCTACGTCCGGCGGAAGCGGAAGTAACGGAAGAATGGCGGTAAACGCATTGGTCGCTTAAGTAGCAGTCGCACCTCGTTCTCTCACATTGGGACGGTGGTAGTACTTCCGTCCCAACCGAGGCCCTCACCCCCGGCCCCTCTCCCAAAAGGGAGAGGGGAGTTCGATCTTGACTCCTCCCTCAAAGAGAGAGGAGAGTTCTGCTGAACGCCGCGTCAGACGACGCCTTGGGCGAGCATCGCGTCGGCCACCTTGACGAAGCTGGCAATGTTGGCGCCGTGGACGTAGTTGACAAACCCGTCCTCGGTGCCGTACTTGACGCAGTTCTCGTGGATCGAACGCATGATCCCCTGCAGTCGGGCATCGACCTCCTCGCGCCGCCAGTGGTAGAACTGGCTGTTCTGGGCCATCTCCAGGCCGGAGACCGCCACGCCGCCGGCGTTGGCCGCTTTGCCCGGCCCGTAGAGAATCTTGGCCGAGAGAAAGACGTCGACCCCTTCCGGCTCGGTCGGCATGTTGGCGCCCTCGGAGATGCAGATGCAGCCGTTTCCCACCAGTGTGCGGGCGTCCTCGGCGCCGATTTCGTTCTGAGTGGCGCTGGGGAAGGCCAGATCGCACTTGACATCCCAGGGACGCTTGTTGGCGCGGAACTCGGAACCCTTGAACTTGTCGCAGTACTCGCTGATCCGGCCGCGGCGGACGTTTTTCAGGTCCATTACCCAAGCCAGCTTTTCCTCGTTGATGCCGTCCAGATCGACGATCGTGCCGTTGGAGTCGGAGAGGGTGACGACCTTGCCGCCCAACTCGAGCACTTTTTCGGCGGCGAATTGAGCGACGTTGCCGGAGCCCGAGACGGCTGCCACCTTGCCCTTGATGCTCTCGCCGCGAGTGGCCAACATCTCTCGAGCAAAATAGACCGCACCGTAACCGGTCGCCTCGGGGCGGATGAGCGAGCCGCCGTACTCGAGGCCCTTGCCGGTCAACACGCCGCAGAAGCGGTTGGCCAGTTTTTTGTATTGCCCGAAGAGGAAGCCGATCTCGCGTCCGCCCACGCCGATGTCGCCCGCCGGCACGTCGGTGTCCGGGCCGATGTGGCGGAACAACTCGGACATGAACGACTGGCAGAACCGCATCACTTCGTTGTCGGTCTTTCCCTTGGGATCGAAGTCGCAGCCGCCCTTGCCGCCGCCCAGCATGATCGTGGTCAGGGCGTTCTTAAAGACCTGCTCGAAGGCGAGGAACTTCAACAGGCCCAGGTTCACGGTGGGATGGAACCGCAAACCGCCCTTGTAAGGACCAATCGCGCTGTTCATCTCTACGCGGAAGCCGCGATTTACGTGGATCTCGCCCCGGTCGTCCACCCAGGGGACGCGAAATATGATGACCCGCTCCGGCTCCACGAGCCGTTCGAGAAGCCTTGCTTTGCGATAGGCGGGCGTACTCTCGATGATCGGCATGACCGATTCGGCGACTTCGTGGACCGCCTGAATAAACTCCGGCTGACTGGGATTCTTCGCCACCAACCGCTCCATGAACGCACTAACTGAATCAATGACCTTAGACATATCTAACATGCTCTCCTACAGATAGTTTTGCGGGCTGCCGGTAGTACAATGCTTTTCGGCGACACCACCCGCCTGTCGCAAATCTCATAATACTTATTCTATGTATCCCCCATACCGACGACAACCCCCGGCAAAAGAAATGTAAACCATTGAATATGCTAATAATGATTGCCGAAAGGTGTTTAATCGGGGTAAACTATCCCGGCGAATGTGCAATTCAATGAATCCGCGGGGCAATTCTCCCACGGAAGCGGGTGCGGTACAAGCTGCTAGTATTACAAAATGTAATTCCAGCCCGCTTTTTCACCACAGAGAGCAAAGTAACGCTGGCACCCCTACTCGTTCACAACCTCAGAGCGTGGGAACAAGATGTTCGCTCCCGCTAATCCAACGGTATTGGGGCTTGCCGGCAATTGATTTTAGTCGAGGTGATATATCTCGGGGATGCTCTTCCACTGCTCGCCCTCCGGCGTGCTGGGCAGGCGGATTTGGCAAGGGTCAGTCTCCTTCCACCACTCTTGAGTCTTCGGATCGGCCGCCATCTTCGCCATGTCCGCCTTGAAATCCTCGCCGACGTACTCGAAATAGCTGAACAGATAGAGCTTGCCGTCCAACTCCGTCTCGTAGATCGAGTAGTTGCGGATGTTGCACTTCCTCAACATCTCGTTGATCTCGGGCCAAGGATGGGCGTGCAGCTTGTTGTAGAAATCCTTCTTCTCCGGCAACAGACCAATGACCGAACCGAAACGCTGGACCTTGACGGGCTTTGTCATCGAGGCTTCCTCCGATTGATGGGGTTCTTTCTTGCCGGTCGCCTGGGAGTTTGACCTGTCGCAACCGAAGCCGATAAATGCGCCAAGCAACAGTACGATCGCCGCGCCGGATAATAGTCTAACGTGCAGTCTCATCGTTCTGGCTCCAAATGTACCGCAAAGGTGGGACAATCGGTAATCCTGGTGAAAACTTACGGCCATTGTGGCACGCCGGCCAACGATGTCAAGCTCGGCTGAACTTGCCTCACCCCGCCGACCGATGCTATCCATAGACCCATTGTGTGAAGATTCTTTTCCCGCACGGCATCGAATGATCCAGACCGGGCTGATACCGACCGGCGGAGCGGTTTGCGCGCCCGTGGTGGGAAAGGCGGAGTTTCCCTATCGGGTAAAACAGTGGGAGTTGGTCGAGTTTGCCGCGCAGGGGAGCCTGGCGCAAATCTATCGGGCGCGCCCGGCCGGCTCGCCCGCGGATCGAACGGCCAACTACGCCGTAAAAATGCTCCGCCCGGCTTGGCGGGATGATCCCCAAGCGATTCGCTTATTGCAACGCGAGGCGCTGGTCGGGCAACTCGTGTCCCATCCCCATTTGGCGCCGGTTTTGGCCTCCTCCGTGCTCGATTCGCCGCGGCTGCTGGTGATGCCTTGGTTGGAGGGGGCGTCGCTCCGGGTACATTTGGACGTCGGCCGGCAGTACGACGCGGCCGAAGCGCTGTGGATCGCCCGACAGACGGCCGAAGCGCTCGACGCCCTGCACGCCGCCGACTGGATGCACGGCGACGTTACGCCGGGCAACATCCACGTCTCGCCCACCGGACACGTCACGTTGATCGACTTGAGTTTTGCCCGCCGTCGAGACGAGACCGGTTCCGCCGTCGATCGGCCGATCATGGGCACCTGCCATTACATCGCGCCGGAGTATCTCACCTCCACTTTGCGCAGCGACATTCGCAGCGACATCCACAGCCTGGGCGTGGTGTTGTACGAGATTTTTTCGGGCTGCCTGCCCTATCCGGCCGCCGACCTGTCCGAGTTGGCGACACTTCAGCGGCAATCCGCTCCGCCGGAGTTGGCCCGACTGGCCCCGCACGTCCCGCGCGAGGTGGTCCGGCTGGTAACTCAGATGATCGCCAAGGAGCCGCTCCGCCGCCCGCAAACGCCCCGCGAACTGATCGACCAGTTGGTCGCATTGGAGATCGGCGCGTTCTCATCGCGGGCGTGGTAGTGTTTTCTCGGCCTATGATCGCTGGGCAACTCGTCCATTGCTCACTATAATGAGTTTGGCTCGGTACTCGATCTTTGGTCATAACACGAACCACTCCATAAAGGTTGGGCATGGCTGATCGGGATCCATACGCCGAAACATTAGATTCGCCGCAGGAAAAGGCTTCCGACGAGCGGTCCATCGAGGTTGAACTCTGTTCGGACGACGGACGGGTCGCGGAGACGCTGCCGGCCGACGCCTCGACCGCGGGCCGGTCGGGCGATACCGTGGTCGTCCCGCCGACGTCGAGACGATTCGGAAATTACGACCTGCTGGAAGAGATCGGCCGCGGCGGGATGGGCGTGGTCTATCGCGCCCGGCAGCGCGCGGCGGGCCGCGTGGTGGCCCTGAAAATATTGCGCCGCGACCGGCTGGAATCGCTCCCCCGCGACACCCAGGCCAGCGCGATGGACCGCTTTCGGCAGGAGGCCCAGGCCGCCGCGCGCCTCGAACACGATCACATCGTCACCGTCTACGAGGTCGGCGAGGTCGACGGCCAGCAGTTCTTCTCGATGCAATGCGTCGAGGGGCAAACACTTTCGGAAATGCTCCGCGATGGTCCGATCCAGAACCGTCGCGCCGCCGGCTACCTCGAACCGGTCGCCCGCGCAGTGCATGAAGCCCACAGCCGCGGGATACTTCATCGCGACCTGAAGCCGCAAAACATCCTCGTCGACGCCAAGCTGGACCGTGCGCTGGTGGCCGATTTCGGACTGGCGAAACTGGCCGAGGGGCAGGAGCAGCTTACCCGCGCCGGCGAGATCATGGGCACCCCTTCCTACATGTCGCCGGAGCAGGCGAAGAACTCGACCGACGTGGCGGCGGCGACGGATATTTACGCGCTGGGGGCGACGCTCTATCACATACTCACCGGCCGACCCCCGTTCCAGGCGGCCACGCCGCTCGAGACACTCCGGCAAGTGATCGACGAGGAGCCGGCCCCGCCGCGGCAGTTGAACCCCTCGATCGACCGCGACCTGGAAACGATCTGTCTGAAATGTCTGCAAAAGGAGCCTGCCCGGCGCTACGCCTCGGCCGAGCAATTGGCCGACGAGCTGGGGCGCTACCTCCGCGGCGAGCCGATCGTGGCCCGGCCGGTCGGCCCGTTGAGTCGGACGGTGCGTTGGTGCCGGCGCAATCCGGTCACGGCGTCGCTGCTCGGCTCGACGGCCACGTTGCTGGTCCTGGCTTTGGTAATTGCTTTGGTTGGATACGTAAAAACTTCGGCGGCGTTGGTGGCCGCAAAAAAGGCGCAGCAGGAGGCCGAGAAAAGTTTCCAGCAGGCCCGCGGCGCGGTCGACGACCTGCTGAGGTCGGTCAGCGAGGAGGAATTGCTCGATCGACCGGGCATGCAGCCCTTGCGTCGGAAGCTGTTGACCCAAGCCCGCGATTACTATCGGCGGTTTCTCGATCAGCGGGGAGACGATCCGCGGCTTCAAGACGAGTTGGCCGAGACGAGCTTCTTGATGGGACGGATAACCGAGGAGATCGAGTCGCCCGAGGAGGCTTTGTCCGCCTATCGGCGCGCCGAAGAGACGCAGAAACGGCTCCTTGCCCAGTCTCCGGACGATCAATCGCGGCTAAAGGCCCAGGGCGACACGCTGAACGCCATCGGCCGGGTGCTGGTCAGGCTCCGTCGGCTGAATGAGGCTAGAACGGCTTATGCGGAGGCGGCCGCCATCCGCCGGCGGCTCGCCGAAGCACATCCGCGGCAGAGCGAGTATCGACGCTCGCTGGCCAACGGCAAGATGAACCTGGGACTGGTGGAAAAAGAGCGGGAGCGATTCCCGGAGGCCCGCCGACAATTCGAGCAGGCACAGGCCATCCGCCGCAAGCTACTCGAGCAGGAGCCGGACAACACAAACAAAAAAATCCTCCGCGATCTGGGCATCGGCCATTACAATCTGGCCGTCCTGGCGCTGGCCGGCGGCGACTACGCCGGCGCGGAGAAGGATTTCCGCGATGGCATCGCCATCTTCAATCGACTACTCCAGGCAGGGCCGCGAGGGTCCGAAGGCGACCGCAAGGAACTCGACTATCATCACTATTTGACCCTTTGTTATCGGCTCCTGGCCGATCTCGCCAGCGTCGCGGGAAACCACCGGGAGGCAATGGAGCTATACCGAGGGGCTTTGGAAGTGATGACGCCTTTTGCGCAAGCCAACCCAGCGGTGCGCAAGTACCAGGCAGAACTGGCCGCGATCCACCTGAACCTCGGCCTGCTACATCAAGAGCAGGTGGAACCGGCGGAGGCTCTGCAATCCTTCCAGCAAGCCCGCCGCGT
>JAUWPQ010000211.1 GCA_030611515.1 Planctomycetota bacterium
AAGTCCCAGACCAGCGAGGGCAAATTGCCGTCGAAGACGATGCCCACCAACTCGCCGTCGCGGTTCACGGCCGGGCTGCCCGAGTTGCCGCCGATGCTGTCGTTGGTGGAGACGAAGTTCAGCGGCGTGCCCATCTCCAGCCGGTCTTTTCGCTCAATCCAAATCGACGGCATGGAATACGGCGCGGCGAACAGGTTCTCCTCGGCGCGGCGATACAACCCGGCGAACGTCGTCCAGGCGGGCATCGGCTCGCCGTCCCGCCGATAGCCCTTAACCTGTCCGAATGACAGCCGGAGCGTATGAGTGGCGTCGGGGTAAATCGAATCGCCGAACAGCGCGAAGCGGACCTGCGCCAACGTGCCGTAGGCCTGTGCCTGCGGCTCGCTTACCCGACGTTCGTAAATCTTGCGGATATCGTCGGCTGGATCATCGACCAGGCGAGCCAACTGAATCATCGGATCGTCGCAGGCCGCGATGGCTTTGGCCCCACCCTCGACCAATCGGCATCGAAAGGCCGGGTCGGCCAGTTTCGAGCCGCGGATCAGTTCGTCGGCCCGCTGCGGCGGCGAGCGGCCGGCCATCACCGCGCGGACCAAAGGATCATCGTATCCCTTCCACTCCAGGTACATGCTCAGCGAATCTGTCAAGAGCACGGTCTCCAGATCGGGATAGACCGGCACGTCGAGGAGCAACCGCGATTTGAGCGAATCGAGATCCGAGTCGCGGTATCCCCCGGATCGTTCGGCCTCGGGCTTGGCAAGCTCTTCGGCCATGCCGATCAGGGTGCGAGCGAACGAGAACAAGCTGCTCTGAAACGCCCCTCCCCCTCCGATCATCTCGTAGTCGTCGTGTATTTCCGCGAAGGCGGTTAGCGATTGATCTATCATTTCCAGCGCGGCCTCCAGTTTGGCGGCCAACTCCGGTCTTTCGGCGGCCGCGCGGCGGAGCGTCTTTTCCTCGGCGAGTTTGATTTTCATCACGGCGGGGTCTTGCAGTCCGGCCAACATTTCCAAACGAGCTTTGCGGCTGTTCTGGCACTTGCGCAGCTCCATGGAAGCCCGACGGGAATTCTCGACGCCGCGTTGGCTGAATGCCGTCAACGAAATCTCGCGCCGCCGCCGCTGATCGAGCACGGCCGGCATTATCACGTCGCGGATGAACTCCAGGTGACGAACGGTTTTCAGCCGTTCGGTGCGGGCGGGATTCCCGGCCATGAACACCAACTCGCCCTCCTTCGGGCCGGCGGAGTTCCATTTCAGGTAGTGCGGCGTCTTGGCCGGCCGGCCGTCCTCGTAGATGCGGAAGAAACAGACGTCCAGGGCGAACCGAGGATACTCGAAGTTGTCCGGGTCGCCGCCGAACGCGGCGATCGATTCCTCGGGCGAGAATACCAACCGCACGTCGTCGTAGACTTTATAGCGGTAGAGATGGTACAGACCGCCGTAATACAACGAGACTACGTCGCTCTGAAGACCGGTCTTCTCCTTCGATTCTCTATTTATCGAGTTGATCTCCTCGCTGCGTCGTTTGGCGGCCTCGGCCGGATCGGAAATAGAAGCCACCGCCGACCGAATCCGCTCGGTAACGTCCTCGATGCCGACCAGCACTTTCAGCTTGCAGTCGGGGCATTTCAGTTCCTCGTCGCGGGATCGGGCGTGGAAGCCCGTAATTATCAGGTTGCGATCCGGCGTGCTGATCTTGTAAATGCTGGACAGACCGACGTGGTGATTGGTCATCACCAGTCCATCGCCCGAGACAAACGAGCCTGAGGCGTTGTCGAATCGGACGGCCGACAGCCGCAAGTGGTCGAGCCATGCGTCGCTCGGGTCGAAATTATATCGCTCCTTGAGCAGCTTCCGCGGCGGATCGCTGAACAGCCACATCCCTTCGTCGGCCCGCGCGGCGAGCGAGAGAAACATCAACGCGGCAAGGAAAAATGCGAGAGAAAATGATCGACGGCGATTCATGCTTCATTCTCCACGGGGGAAAAACTGAGGTGGGCGACAAAGGAGGGACGTATTGGAAGCATAAGTAATGGTAAGCGATCGGCGGCCGCTTGGCAAGTGCCGGCATTGCTTGACACCCCCAAGTTTGCCGTGATAGGATGAGCGGCGGTAGTGATAGTAATGCAATGACCGTTTAGCGGTCGCCGGCACGGCGGCCTTGCTTGGCTCTTTTGGCCGACGTACCGTCGGCCGCTAAACAATTCCATGCCTCCCACTCGCGACGAACTTGTCGGACTTTACCTCGACCAGATTCCCTTCGAGCCGTATCCCGTGCAGGAGGAGGCGCTGCTGGCGTGGTTCGCGGCCGAACAGGGCGTGTTGGTCTGCACGCCGACCGGCACCGGCAAGACGATGATCGCCGAGGCCGCGCTGTTCGAGGCGCTGCACGACGGAACCACCGCCTACTACACCACGCCGCTGATCGCCCTGTGCGAGCAGAAGTTCCGCGAGATGCAGACGGCGGCCGTCCGATGGGGATTCCAGCCGGACGACGTGGGACTGGTTACCGGCAACCGCCGCGAAAACCCCGACGCCCGGGTATTGGTCGTAGTGGCCGAAATCCTCCTGAACCGTCTATTGCACCGTGGACAGGGTGGCACGTCCAATGTCTCGGACGCATCGGTTGCACCCGCCTTCGACTTCGAGCGGGTCAGCGCCGTGGTGATGGACGAGTTCCATAGTTTCAACGATCTGGAACGGGGCATCGTCTGGGAACTCTCGCTGGGGATGCTGCCGAAACACGTCCGAACGCTCTTGCTCTCGGCCACGGTCGGAAACGCGGTCGAGTTTCTCGGTTGGCTGCGAAAATGCCACGACCGGAAACTGGAACTTGTGACCGGCGATGAACGCAAGGTGCCGCTCAGTTTCCATTGGGTCGGCGACATGCTGTTGACCGAACATCTCGAAGCGATGGCCCAGGGCGACGATCAAAACCGCATGACGCCCGCGTTGGTATTCTGTTTCAATCGCGAGGAATGTTGGTCGGTGGCCGAACAACTCAAGGGGAAGCGCATTTTGGGCGACGGTCAAAAAAAACTGCTCGCCGCCGAGTTGGAGCGATACGACTGGTCGGCCGGGGCGGGTCCTAAGCTCAAACAACTGCTGATGCGCGGCGTCGGCGTACATAATGCCGGCGTGTTGCCCAAGTATCGCCGCATTGTCGAAGACCTGTTTCAGCACAAACTCCTCTCGGTGACGATCTGCACGGAAACGCTTGCGGCGGGGATCAACCTGCCGGCCCGATCGGTCGTGGTGCCGAAATTGATGAAAGGCCCCGCGGGGAAGCAAAAGCTGCTCGATCCGAGCACGGCGCACCAGATATTCGGCCGCGCGGGACGTCCGCAGTTCGACACCCAGGGACACGTTTTCGCCTTGGCCCACGAGGACGACGTGAAGATCGCCCGCTGGCGGGAAAAGTTCGACCAGATACCCGAGAACACGAAAGACCCCGGGCTGTTGAAGGCGAAAAAGTCGTTGAAGAAGAAGATGCCCACCCGTCGGGCGAACGTGCAGTATTGGAACGAGGCCCAGTATCGCAAGCTCTGCGCAGCGCCGTCTGGAAATCTGCACAGTCGCGGGCAGGTGCCCTGGCGATTGCTCGCCTACATGCTCGACGCCTCGCCGGATATCGAGCCGATCCGCCGGCTGGTCGGCAAGCGGCTGATGGACCCCGGCCGGATTGAAGTCGGACAGAAGGAACTCGACCGGATGCTGATGACCCTTTGGCGGGCGGGCTACGTCACGCTCGACCCCGCGCCGCCGAAGGAAGAGGAGCTGGCCGAGTTGCAAGCGGCCGTCGCCGAACAAAAGGCCAAGGAAGCGAAGCGGCTGGATTTCAGTTTCGGTTTCTCCGAGAAGCCCGTCGTAGCGGAGCCGCCCCAGTATCGGCCGATGTTCGCCCATCCGACCGAGAGCATGTCGAAGCTGCTGATGTTCCGCGGAATACATCCGCTGTACGCCGTTTTTCTGGTCAATCAGTTGGGCATTGCCGACCGCGACGAACGTGTGCAGGCGATGGAGAGCGTGCTGGAGCTGCCCCGATCGGTGGGACGATTCGTCCGCGTTCCGCGACACGACGAGCTTCCGCCCGGCCCGTTGGCCACGCTGCGGCTCGATCCGCGCCTGCTGCAACTCGGCCTGGCCACGCCGGAGGAAATCTCGCAACAGTCCAACGATGAGCAGCCTCGCGGCCGCCACACTTACGACGACGATGAGCGAGTTTGGGTGCTGACGCTGGCCGATAAACTCCGCCGCTTGTTCGATTACGATTTCGACGGCGTCCACGACCTGCGTACCTCGCCGGTTTGGGCGGCGGGCGAGTTGCTCCAGTTCGGCGGCGACTTCAATAAGTATGTAACCAGCCGGTCCCTGCAAAAGCAAGAGGGAGTGATCTTCCGCCACGTATTGCGGTTGATCCTCTTGGTGAACGAGTTCGTGCAGCTTTGCCCGCCGGACGTGGCCGAGGACCAGTGGCGCGAGGACTTGGGCGGGATCGCCGCGCAGCTTACGGAAAGCTGCCGCCACGTCGATCCGGCCAGCACCGACAAGGCCCTCGAGGAGGCGAAGCAGGAAGCCGATTAGTTCGCGCGACCCAGCGTTGTTTAGCGGCCGGCCGGTACGGCGGCCCGTGGACTTGCACAAGCCGCCGTACCGGCGGCTGCTAAACATTTATGCTACAATTGATCGAAGCGGTCGAACACCCACCGGGAGCGGATTATGCGGACAATTCCAATTCACGGCCTATTGCTTGCGTTGCTTCTCGCGGTTCCCGCGTCGGGTCGGGAGATTTTTGTCGACAACATGGCCGGCGACGACCGGTTCACCGGCCTACAGCAGCGGAACACGCCCGCGCAGACCGGCCCGGTGCGAACGCTGGCCAAGGCCCTGCGGCTGGCGCACCGCGGCGACACGATCGTGATGGCCGACAACGACGTTCCATATCGGGAAAGCGTCAGCCTGGTCGGCAGCCGCCACAGCGGCGATCTCCGGCGGCCGTTCACGATCCGCGGCAACGGCGCAATTCTCGACGGCTCGATGCCGATCGATCCCAGGGTTTGGGAGCCATACGAGGGCGCGGTCTTATGGTTCCGCCCCAAGCGGATGTCATACCAGCAATTGTTCCTCGACGGCCGTCCCGCCGTACAGGTCGTCGCCTCGGCGTCGGCGATTCGCCCGCCGAAACTCGAATCTCTCGAGTGGTGCTTGCTGAACGGCAAAATCTTCTTCTGCGTCGAAAAGACCAAGTTGCCAGGCGACTACAACCTGTCTTGCGCCGACAAGCAAACGGGGATCACCCTGTTCCACGTCGACCGCGTGGTTATCGCCGATCTGACCGTGCAGGGTTTTCAATTGGATGGGATCAGCCTGGGCAACAGCGCCCGGAACGTGACGCTCTCCGGCGTGATGTGCCGCGGCAACGGCCGTAGCGGCGTGGCCGTGGGCGGCGCCTCCTCGGTCGAAATCGACGGCTCGTCGCTGGGCAACAACGGATTGGCCCAACTGTTGACGCTCCCATACTCGAGAACGCAATTGCACGACACGCTATTGCTCGGAAACACCGCCCCCGGCTGGGTCGACCAAGGCGGGCGAGTTTCGATCGACGGAAAAACACTGGAAGGCGGAATCGAACAGTTCCCGGCAAACACCGAACGGAAACCGAAACCATGATCCGCGACACCGTGGGACGCCCCATGGAAATCCTCCTGGTCGAAGACGATCTGGAAGACGCCGGAATGACGATCGAGGCCTTGCGGCAGGGAGACGTACCCTGCCGGGTGAGTCTGGTCCGCGACGGCGAGGAGGCAATGGAGTTCCTCCTGCGCCGGCAGAAATACCGCCGCGCCCCGCGCCCCGACTTGATCCTCTTGGACCTCAATCTGCCGAAAAAGAGCGGGCGCGAAGTTCTCGCCGACGTAAAGGCCGATCCGCAACTCGACTCCATCCCGGTGGTGGTGCTGACCGCTTCCCGCACGCACCAGGAAATACTGCGGGCCGAAAACCTCCACGTGGAAAACTATTTGACCAAACCGGTCGACCTGCAACAATTCATCGACGCGGTCAAGTCGCTACGTAGGTACATGCTCTCCGACGTAATCATGCCGCGGTGAGAAATGACGCGGAGTGGGCTTGTTTTGTCTACCGTCCGGCCCCCGAATTGCCATAGTATCCGCCGTAGTTCATGTAGTACTGCGGCGTACCAATGCCCTGCAAGGTGCGATCGGTTTGCTCCATCCGCTGGATCGAGTGTTGTTGGAGGCGCGCCCTGCGTTCCAGGCCGAAGATGTCCATGTTGAAGCGTTGATTGGCCGCACGCTGCTCGAGCGCCGGCCGGACGAGCGTGGTGTAGTTGTCCACGGTTCCCAAGTCGGTGTCTCGGCGGAAGAGGTTCATGTACGGACTGACGCCGGAACTATACGGATTGTAAGTGGAGAACGCCTTTTGTGCCGACCGCGAGGAACCTCCGAACGATGACTGGGAAGTCGAGCGGGAACTCGGCCGCTGCATCGCGCTGGAAGAACCACGGCCCGAATAAGACGGAGAGGGACGACCTTGAGACGTGGGGGCGACGGGCATCTGCGGCCCCCCCGAACCGATCGGCTGACCCATCGCGCCCTGTCCCTGCCCCTCCATCAACGTCGGATTGGCGGTCGGCGACAAAGGCAACCCCGCCGCGCCTTGAGCGGAACTCGTCGGCGAAGTCGGCATACCCGTGCCCGACGCTTGCCGTTGCATGCGCGAAGGAGATTGATCGGCGCGCCGTCCATACCGCATTCCGCGTTCTTTCTCCAGCATCCTTCTCTTATAACCCTGCTCGTCCATCGTCCGAGTGTCGTATGGACTTAAACTCTGGCCGGCGTCAGGCCGAGGCGCAGCTACGGCGGGTTGCGGCACCGGCTGAACCGGTCTTAAGTTGTCCTGATCGACCGGAGAGGTCAACACCCAGCCGCCCAACAACATTGCCCCGATTCCCATGGTGATATACATGATATGTCGCCTCTCTGAAGTCCAATTTACGAGTCGAAACCAACGCCGATTTTAAGGGCTAACTTCCCTTTAGGATTTTACCGCTTTCTATTGATTTAATCAATAGTTGACGCGTCCCTGACATTCCGTAAAAACCCCCTCCCGAGAGTTATTTTGCCAACGGCCGTTTTCTTTCGGAAAATCAATACCGTATCCGTTTAGCGGCCGCCGGCACGGCGGCCCGTGTTCTGCTGCAAGCCGCCGTGCCGGCGGCCGCTAAACATGCATTGCAACTGCCCCCACGCTCAACAATCCACTAATATCGGCGGTTTAAGTTGTAATTTCGGCCGAGGGTCTGCATACTGCGGATGGACGAGGTGCCCAACGACGCGATGCCCAACAAACGCTCGATCGGAGCCGTCACCTTCGAGATGAACGTGTTCGCCGCGATCAGGTTGTCCTCGGCAATGAATACCCGGTCGCCGGGCATGAGCTGATAGTTCGTCGCCGACGACCCGCCCCGGGCGATCGCGTCGTAATCGACCGGCAGTATCTGCTCGCAGCCGAACCCGCCGGGCGCGGGCCGCGCCACCCATATATCCGCGCTCGAGACCTGCGATAGTCCGTCCACCGCGCTCAGCGCGTCGAGCACCGTATCGTTGCCCGTGACCGGGATGCGGCGGACGTTGTCGCCCAGACCGGCGCCCTCGGTGATCACGTAGAAAACCTT
>JAUWPQ010000298.1 GCA_030611515.1 Planctomycetota bacterium
GTGGCGTATCCTCCGTATTCTGTCCTCGGGGGCGAAGAAACGGCGAACTCGACCGGATAGTCGCCGCCGTTCCACTGGTCCGGGCCGCTGGGGCCCAGCACCGGGTTGTAATGCTGAAGGTAGATCGTCTCCGGCGCCCTATAGGTGGAGTTGCCTTTATATGGCTGGCTGGGACAAAGGAGGACCGACATGCGTGTGTACTCCGACTGCATCATGTTGGAGCCGATGATCTGCTCCCCCTCCACCATCTCATCGAGAGCAGCCTGTTCCAGGTAGGGCAGCACTACCGAGTACACGCTCCAGCCGTTTGGATAGGGCTTCGTGGACGTACTGTTGGAATATCCGGCTGGCGGCAGATAGCCAAGCAGGTTTTCATAGTTGAGGATGGCCAAGCCGATCTGTTTGAGGTTGTTGCTGCACTGTACGCGTCGCGCGGCTTCGCGGGCCGCCTGCACCGCCGGCAGCAGCAGCGCGATCAGGATGCCGATGATCGTGATGACAACCAAAAGTTCCACGAGGGTAAAACCGTGAGGGGCGGGGGGCGAGGGACGGGGGTCGGGAATCCAAAACGCCCCGCGATTGCGGTCGCGGGGGGATCGTTTTTGACGATACCTAATGTTTTTTGTGCTTCTTTGAGAGGTTGACGAATCGCGCGAACAAGCTATAATGCAAAGGTGGGGAGTAGAGTTCATGTCTACAGTATCCTTTCTTGAACAATTGGTTCGCGATACGGGGAAGCCGGAGGCCGAAGTCATGGCAATGGCCGTCGAGGCCGGCGCGCGCCAGTTGTGGCGGGAACACGTTCTCGGCCAATATCTGCGGGGCGAGATTAGCCGCCAGCAGGCCGCCGAAACGGTCGGAATAGATTGGGTCGACATGGCCGAGCGGCAATGCCGCGCCATGAAGGAAGACGTCGAATGGGGCCTTGCAAAAACCTCGACCTCGCCGCCGTAGCCGACGCCGGCCCCTTGATTCATCTCGGCGAGATCGACTCGTTGCCGCTGCTTGGCATATTCTCGTCGATCATCGTTCCCGACGGCGTTTGGACCGAAACCGTTGGAGCGGGCCGTGTTCGCGTCAATAAACTCGAATCGGCCGTCGCCGTCCATCGTCGCGCCGTCGACGCAATTGCCTTGCGACGGTTTATCGAGGAATTCGGCTTCGCCCGATTGCATCCGGGCGAGTCCGAATGTTTGTTTCTCTGCCGCCGGTTTGGCGTGCCGTTGCTGCTTGCCGACGACCTTGCGGCGCGCGAGGCAGCCCAGCGGCAAGGAGTCCGCCCCGTAGGCTCGTTGGGAATCGTGGTTCGCGCTTTTCATGTCGGCCGTATCTCCTTGCCGGAAGCCGAAGAGTGCATCCATCGGCTTTATCACGTCAGTTCTCTTTTTGTTACGCAAACGATCACCGACCTTGCAATCGAACAACTGCACCGTGTTTAACGGAAATTCGTGGACGGCGGATTTTGGATGGCGGACACACCCCTTCGGTCACATCCACCACCCGCCATCCAACATCTTCATGTTGGGGTGGCAGTTGAACTGCCACCCCAACGGTTGGCCACTAAACTTTACTTTCGCTTCCGCCGTGCGTAGCAGAGCAAACCAATCAGGCCGGTTGCCAGCAACGCCAGCGTCGACGGCTCGGGAATCGTCGTGACCCGCACGTTGTCGACCAGCGAAGTATTTTTGTAGCCGTAGAAACCCATGTAGTTTTCCCCGTCACTGTTCCACTGGAAAGCCTGCGACGTGAGTAGGGTCAAGCTTCCACCAACCGGCCCCGCGTACACATCAACCGCGGCAGACGATCCCGACGCAAAACTGCTGGTCGCCACGCGCATTTTGAACGTGTACCACTCACCGTCTTGCGGGGTTGAATCATAGGTGCCACTTCCGAGGTTCACCCCCGAAGCAAACGAGTACCACCCCCCGGTGCCGGTGAGCAGGACTCCAAAGCCCGTAGCCGCGTTGGTCACGTCGGCATTGCCGTTGGCGTTCGGGAGCCCGATACTCGCACAGCTCCACTTAGAAGTATCGGACGTTGGATCCATGTCCCATTGTAATTCAAACCAACCCGCGGTGGTAATGGAGGAGTCGGTGAAGTTGTGACCAATGACCACCGCTGTATTTACATTAGTGCCGACTGGAGAAGGGCCGACGAGCTTCATCACGTCCGGGTTGATTGCGCCGTTGACCTCAACGTAACCGTAGTTGTCATTGTAGACGCCCCACGGCACGGTTCCCAAGGATGATCCGGCCTGCCGGGTAGACAGGTTCTGGTTCAGCCCGTTGTCCGGTTGGCTGTTATCCGCGTCGTCGAAGTTGTCGGTAAACAGCACGATCTCCGCCTGAACGTTAGCGGCGAAACAGATCGCCACCGCCACGGTCAAGCACGACACCAGCAACAAACTCATGAAATTGCGAGACATAACTATTTCTCCTCCCCGATTGGGGAAAAAGCATCCCTTGAAGCGCCCTCAGGCTCCAGAAACATTCTGGATGAATCAACCCGGACGCTTCGCCGCCTCAACTCAACTCTCCGAAACCTTCATACTTGGCTCCCGTGTTCTGCGTGGGAACCCACGTTTTCCGACGCTCTGCGTCAGGCGTAGGTTATGCTTCAGCATAACACTCGCACCCTCCGGCTCACGTCGCGCTTCTCGCTTCCGTCGGTTTTGTGTCGGTGTCACCTCCTTTCCGCTGAAGCGGCGGCTGATCCGGCGTGCCCGGCCCCTCGTGCAACTGCCTTACCTCCTCCAGGCTCAACGCCCGGTGGAAAATGGTTACTTCGTCGATCCGCCCGTCCCAGAACGACACGGGCAACAGCCCCGTCGTATCTTCCGCCATGTCGTCGCATCCGAGCAGCAGATACTTTCCCGGTGGGGCGGCAATGACGCCCTCGCACGGCACCACGGAGTCTACCTCAACCCCGTTGCGGTACAGACGAAGGACCGATCCGTCGGCCACCACTGCCACATGCTGCCACTGGCTCAGGGGAAAAGGAAGCGATTTGCCTCCTCGTGCTATACCTCGCGCTATACTGCACGCGCCATCCTTACCATTATGTGGAGCGACCCGCGCCCGCAAGAAACCATCTATTAGATTGAACTTGAGCCGGAACCTGTTGCGGTAGCCGCCGCCTTCACGGGCGATCGAAGCCCCCGATATCCTGCCGTCGGCAAGAATCCAGGCGGAGAAAGAATACTGGTTCGAGTCGCAGTCGGGCGTTCTGGGTGCGATTACGTAGTCGCCGAAAAACTCGCCTCGCAACTCCAACCCGCCGCCGAAGCGGCCCGCACACCAAAGCCGTTCGAGACCGCCGGCCCGGCCGACGCCGCTCAATTTTCCATGACGCCCGCCCGGCGCCGAATCCAGCACCGTAAGCAACTCTTTTTCATCGTCTGGCCGCTCCATGCGGTAATAAGCGACCGGACCGAGCGACAGCACAAGATCGGCGTAGGCATCAGCGAGGGCCTTTCGCACGTCTTTTCGCGGCGGCATAACGCGGGTGAATGTTTTCGATCCGTCGGCGGCGGCGACAACAATCGCCGCATTGCCTGACTGAACGACTCCAGTCTGGCCGGCCGATAGCACCCGTCCTCCGTCCGCTTCTTCGCCGGAATCAATTGCCGCCAAACGCACCGAGCCGACAAACACTTGCGTCTTGGTCCGCCCCCGCTCGCTCACCTCAACGCCGAATTCGGTGCCCAGGTCGGTGACGATGGCGGTGGGAGTGCGGACGGAGAATAAGGATGAAGGATGAAGGATGAGGGATGAGGGAGATTTCTGATTTCTGATTTCTGATTTCTGATTTGCCGCTTGCGGTTTCGCACTGGCCACTGACCACTGACCACTGACCACTTTTGCCGTGAGTTTACCCAGCGCGAGGTAGCCGCCGGCGGTGGATTCGACTTCGTATGTGCAGGGGCCTTGAAGGATGACCTTCGCGCCGGAGTCGTAGGTGATTTCCAACAGCCCGGAAGAGAGGATGTATTTGCGGTCCAAGGGGACGTGTGCGAAGTCCGGCGGCGGCAGGTAGCGGGGATCGTCCGACCACTTCACATCGACCATGCCGGTGATCCGGCCGACGAACACCATCTCCGGCATGGCTTCCGACGGAACCGACTGCGCCGGCGCTTCGGCGATATGTTGGTGATGGGTGACTTTGATCGCCCAAGCCCCCAGCAGCATCATGCCCATAATCACCGTGGCAATCAAACAAGCCTGGGGCACTTCCTGGGAGAAAAATCCCACCGTGCCGTGATAGGCGCCG
>JAUWPQ010000009.1 GCA_030611515.1 Planctomycetota bacterium
GCGCCGATGGCGTCCATCACCGGCAGGTCGTCGTCCAGCGCGGCCAACTGCTGATCGAAGTAGCCGGGTATAACGCCGTGTCCCAGACTGATTCGTCCCTCGTCGGGCGGCAACAGCCCCAGCAGGCACCGCAACAGAGTCGTCTTCCCGCAGCCGTTCGGTCCCAGCACGGCCCAGCGCTGGCCGCGCGTGATGTCGAGGTTGACCTGAGCGAACAACGAACGATCGTAACCCTTCGCTACGCCCTCGGCGCGGATCACGATGTCTCCGCTGCGGGCCGGCGACGGAAAACTCATCGCCGGAGCGGATATCTCGCGCGGCGGAGCGACCCGCTCGATCCGCTCGAGCTTCTTCCGCCGGTCCTCGGCCTGGGCGTGCTTTTGGCCGTAGGCGTTGCGGCGGATGAAATCCTTGGTCTTTTCGATCTCGATCCGCTGCTTTTCGTAAGCGCGGCGTTCGACCAGCAACCGTTGTTCCTTCTGCCGGCAGTAGGCCGAGAAGTTGCCGGCGTAGGAATCGACCGTGCCGTGGAACAGCTCCAGCGTGCGGTTGGTCACCCGATCGAGGAAATACCGATCGTGGCTGACCAGGATCATCGCCGCCGAGCTTTCCAGCAGAAAACTTTCCAGCCACTCGGTGGTCTCGATGTCCAGGTGATTGCTCGGCTCGTCGAGGATCATCACGTTCGGCTCGGCCAGCAGTAGCTTGGCGAGCATCAGACGGTTTTGCTCGCCGCCGCTGAGCGAGGCGACCGGCTGGTCGAAAGACTCGCGTCGGAACCGCAGCCCGTCGAGGATCCGCTCGATTCGATGCTCCAGGTTGTAGGCGTCCTGGCGGTGCAGTTCGTGTTGGAGATGGTCCCAGCGGGCGGAGAGCCGCTTCTGCTCGGCCGGATCGGTAGACTGCGCGATTGCGTCGGCCGCCTCGACCGCTTCCCGCTGGAGCGAGATCAGGTCGGCCAGCGCGCCGCGGGCCTCTTCGTACAAGGTGAGTTGGGGACTGAAATCGGGCTGTTGTTCGAGATAGCCGAGATGCGCGGCCGCATGGACGCGACACGTGCCCGAGTCCGGCTCGTCCTTGCCGTCCAATATTCGCAACAGCGTGGTTTTCCCGCTCCCGTTCGGCCCGACCAGGCCGACGCGGTCGCCGGGGCGCAGCTCGAAGGTCACGCCGGCCAAAACCGGCTCCGGACCGAAACGCTTTTTTACGTCGGCAACGTCGAGAAGGATCATCTGGGGTGCGGGTGGAGAAATGATTGTAAGGAACGTCGGTAATCCGTTTAGCTGTCGCCGGCACGGCGACTTGTGTTGGAACGTGGGCCGACGTGCCGTCGGCCGCTAAACTGACATTTTGTTCCCGATGGTCAACGGTGAAATTATATCACCGCCTATTCTACCACCAATCGCCCCGCGTGGGACCGCCCTCGATCAATTCGCCGTCGGCACGGTCGCCGAGCTTCCGCAGCACCTCCATGTCGATGCTGTTGGTGATCGAATCGGTCCGGCCGTCGCCGAACAGATAGTTGCATACTTCGGGGTGGCAGGAGCCGAATCCGCCCACGAACAGATCGTTCCACTCCGCGTCCGGTTTGGCGGCAACCAGCAGCGTGGGTGCGTCGCCGGGAGTTTGATTCGGGGGCATGCCGGTGTTGCGCAGCGTGGCCCGGGTGCCGGACATCCAGCCAAGGTCCCGAAATCCGATCAGCTTTTCGCCCACGAAAATCGTATGCGCGGCGCCGTCGGTCGCGTCGTCGCGGCGGACCTTGCTATTGAGGAACAGCACGCCGTCGTTGTCCGTGTTGATCGGTGTCTCGACGCCGTCCTGACATCCGGCGTAGTTGCTCGCCGTCCACGTGCCCGTGACTGAGCGAGCCGCGTTGGAGCTGGACCACTGGCCGTCGGACCCCGGCGCCGGCAGCGTGATTCGACATACACCGCACGAAGGACACACAAACGGCGGGACGTTGATCGCCCGGGCCCGTGCGTTCTTCTCGTTGTATGCACCGACCGAAAAGTCTATCTGCTCGAAGAGCACCCTCTCGTCGAGATACGGCAGGATTTGCACCAGCCAGCTCATCTTGTAGCCTTGCGGGATATTACGGACGGGGCCTTCCGCGTCGATCGTGCCCGAGGGGAGCGACTCTTGGGCCGCCTCGTAGCCGGCCAACGCAATGCCGATTTGCGTGAGGTTGTTCAGGCAGCCCATTCGTCGGGCGGATTCCCGCGAGGCCATGACCCACGGCAACATCAGGGCGAGCAAGATACCGATGATCGTAATCACGACAAGAAGTTCCACGAGCGTAAAGGCGAAGGGTGGAAGGCGGAGGGCTGGCCGCTTCAGCGGCCAGTCGGAGACGTTCAGCCGGCGTGCTTGCACGCCGCGCGGCATATTGCGAATTGCGTTTCGCATTTCCGTTCCGGAGTTATTGTTATTTTGGAAAATCCGAAAAACTGGGCCTTGACTCAGCGGCGGTTATGGGTGACCCCAAGTCATCCCAATCTGCTCCTGACCCCAAATATCACCAAATACCAAATATCCCCTCCCTACTACCACCCCAAAACCTGCTGTAAGTACGTAACGACAAGTGGGAGAAGAACCGAGGCGAATAGCTGGCTCATGATCCACGGGTCAAACGGGTAAACTCTCATGCGTCGAATATCTGCGAGAAGTCCCTGTCCAACAAGGACGCTCAGACTCTCGGCCACGTCTCGTGCGAAGCAGTCCTTTTTCGCGGCCATCGCTACTTGGGAAGCCACCGTTCGGAACATCATCTGCTTTACGAGTGCAGCCTGTGAACTCACAAGCAGCGTCGGAACAATGAATGCCGCAGCGATTGCGACACTAAAAAGCGCGACGAGCAAGTAGACTGCCGCCAAGCCCAGGCTAGAGTAACTACTGGCAACGACCAGAATTGGGATAAACAGCGATCCTGAGGAAAACATGGTCGTCGTATAGATAGCCAAGCGTCCGAAAGACGACAGGCCACCGAGGCCATCTGGGTGATAAGGGTTGAGGCAGATTCCCTGAGAAATGCAGCCTCTAATAATACGTAGCATCATCAGTACCCCTGCGAACCCCTCCCCTGTCGCGATACCTGCAAGGAAAACCCCGAGACACCACAACCAGAACCACAGACACGGAAAAGTCGGAAGCCAAGTTTGGCTGGGTGCGCAACTCAACGTCACAAATGTTGCCAGAGGGAGCACAGCCCAAATCAAGATTATTGCAGACTGTATCCCTCCCCAGATAACTCGATGTTTCTTTGCCAACCTCGCAACAGCCTCTTGGTCGAGTGTCTGACTTGCCTGCAAATCCGCCCAAAAACCCGGGATGAGACGCGCCTCGTAGTACCAGATCAGCAGACACCCAACCCAGCACCACTGAATGGCAAGAAATGCAGGACCGATGATCGGCGAGGGAACCTGCCAATTGAGCCAAGAGAAATAGACGACCAAGGCTAGGTTTGAGGGAACACCGAAGAACACGACAGCCGCTGGGATGGGGCTGAGCCACTGAAGACGATTGATCACCGTCGTGGCTATTGTTGGCCTGGAAGCGATGGGATTCACGAGGATTCTACTCCAGCGTATCGTTAGAGAATAGCGGTTATCATCCTGCGGAAGTACTGCGGATATGACATCTCACCCGCCATAAGCTCACAGTACCAGCGGCTAAGTTCCGGATGCTTTCGCAAGGTACGCATCGCAAGTGGAAGGCAGAGGCGAGGAAACAACAACCACCGGGCAATAGCAGCGTGCCTCAAAGGTTTTATAACTCGGTTCTTCAAAATGGAATTGTAGATGTTGCCAGCAGCATAAGGATTGCCGATCAAGTGAGCCTCGTGAATCGCTTGAGCAGCAAGTAGTCCGCTTTCGATAGCGTATGCGATACCCTCACCTGTGACTGGTTCCACGAAGCCTGCGGCGTCGCCCACTAGGAGCACATTCTCGCGCCCAGGTCGGCGTCCAAAACGACCATAGGGTACGACCTGCCCAGTCACCCTACAGCACTCTGCCACGCTTTCTCCGAAATAGACTTTGATTAGGTCGCGGATGGTTTCTCGATAACGGGATGCTGAACCCAATAGCCCACCAACACCGACATTTAAAACGCTGCCATGTGGAAATATCCAGCCGTATCCCCAGGGAATAATGCCGAAGAAAATACTCGGGCTACCTGCTAACTTGTCGCGCTCGTGGCCGTCTTTGACCTGCTCAAGCGGAATCTCCGTTACTAACCCAAAACCCATGCCCCTGTTGTGCGAATTACTCTGTTTCGCCGCGAACCCCGATGCAATGCTTCGTGCTCCATCGGCCGCGACTATGAAGCGACCCCGTATTTCCACCCCGGATGAGAACCGAACCGTGCCATTCCGAATATCAACGTCAATCACACGACTCCTCTCACGCACTTCGCAGCCCGCCTTCTCGGCGGCTCTTCGCATCTGCAGGTCAAGTTCGCGCCTTGACACAAGAGTAAAGGAAGCGGAGTTTTGAACTTCTGTTACTAGAGACTCCCTATAGAAGAGACGGCACCCATGACTTCGTACTCGCACCGCACGTTCGAGTGCTGATTGGTCCAGCAACTTTCCCAGAAGACTCGTGGACTTTGCCGACAGCAGCCCACCGCAGGGCTTGTCCCGTGGAAACTCCGCCTTATCGACAACCAGGACCGAGAAGCCATCTTTGGCCAATGCTGTTCCCGCCGTAGAGCCACTTGGACCTGCTCCAATAACGATCACATCATAAGTGTTAACCGCACGATTACTCATCATTTAGCGTTTCTGGCGTCAAGCTATCAAACTTGGGGCTTCGTTTAGATGCACATATGGGCAAACTTGCTTGCTCAGCGTTTTCGCCAAATCTCCCGCTGACCCAAAATCTCTATAGCCTCCCCTTGCAAAACCTACTCAAATAAGGCGCGGTCGAAATCTATCGTTGTGAGCATGTGTCCTCGCTCGATTGTAAAGAGCATTAGGTCACGCAATAGGTGATACGAATCACTCATTGCCTTATGCAAAGCGTCGTCTGTCAAAGCAACACCGTGTACTGCCTTGCTACGCAGCCCGTATAGCTTCTTCACCTCTTGGAATCGAGCCTTTCTGGCCTCACCACGGGGTTCAAGCAGGCTCGCCGCAAGCAGCGCAATGCGGAACACCAATTCCGATGAAATGTTAAACATCGCTTCAATACCGCTCCAGAGTCGCGAAACGGCGCTCCTTTCGTCCGTTGCGTATCGCCAGTCGATTGCAGCATGAAGAGCAAAATAAAAGCTCGCGCTGCCTGCCGCCAGTCGATTGAATGTGTCGAAGTGAATTCTTATCCAATCGGCATCATCGACTGTGAGAGGATCACGTCTCATGCCACGATCGTGGAGGGTTTTTAGGTGCAAGTCCAGCAGACCACCGTGAAAAGGTGGGAGGTCCGTCCGTGCTCTTCGGTTCTCGGGCGGCTTCGGCGGCGCGTCCCAGGGGTTGCTGGCGTCGGGGACTGGAATGGAATTCCAACTGTACGCACAACAGGCAACACCGCTTGCCAGAGTGAACCCTCGAAGAACCAAGAGGGCGCTGGCAAGCCACGCACGATTCAGAGTGTCAAATCCTGGTGGGATGTCGGCGTCTTTCGCCGATTCGATTTCACAGGTGCAGTGAGGAATCACCGGTTCCAACGCCGCCCATTCCCGAAAACCGGCGGCTCCTACTGCGGCCAAGTCAAATACGTCAAGTTTGGCGTCGAGCGGGCGGAGTGAGATTCCCGACGCCAGGACACTTGTCACTTCTGGTCGCGGCAATCCGAAAACCAGAACGTACCAGTTTCCCCCGTGAGTTCCTTCAACCATACCCCAAGCCCTCCAGGTTAGAGCGAATGGTCTGTTTCATGTCTTGTGGCCCAGCCAACGATCAACCATTGGGAGAGGTCGGGGTCGGATCGCATTTAATTCTACAGCAAGACTTAGGGCCTCAGGGTACATTCTTCAGTAGCTGCAAGCAAATGCTATCATACCACCCCTCGTGGCCTGAACGGCGAAGTCTTGCAGTAGAAATTAGTCATTAAGCTCATCAAACGCGAGCAGACGATTATCGACCTGGCGGCGATTGGGTGGAGCAACGTGCAAGTAGGCAATAGGCTCCCTTTCAATACCCCGAGAATTGTACATTGTAAAGCTGGATTCTCTTCAATGGCCGGGTTTTGTCAAGTAGCCGGCGCGAGATTCCGAGGAACTGGAGGGCATTGGGAGGTAGCTCTCGCTGCTCATGTTTTTCGCATCACAAGTTGGCTATTTTTGCTCACTGCCAAGAAAATGGGCGAACCGCCGTGGAAGCACCGTTCCGCCGCCCGCTCGCCCGGGCCGATGGACACGACGCCCACTAATGACTAAATGCGCTCTGACCCCAGTCTCAGTACGGCTTGTAAACGCCGGGGACGGGCATCGGGTAGTTGCCGTCCGCGTCGGGCATCGCCGGGGGATCGGCGTCGAAGGCGTACCGCTCGGGCATCTCGTTCGGCCCCTTCGCCACGGCCTCGTCCCACTTGACCACCTGGCCGGAATAGGTCGCCATCCGGCCCAACACCGCCGTGAAACTGCTGGTCGCCCCGTGCCAGCCGTCGTTCAGTTTCGTGCCGTTGCGGATGGCGTCGATCAAGTTCACATGCTCCTGGGGATAACCGTCGACCGCTCCGCTTCCCGGCAACTCCTTTACACCCTTGACTCCGTGAATAAACTGGGTGACGCTTTTCCAGGTGTTCGGCTGCTGGCGGCACTGGCTGTACATTTTCGTGCCGTCCTTATAGGTGAACTCGACGAAATGGTTGTCGTAAATTTGGCCGACGCCGCGGTTGTCCCGCACGTGGCAACTTCCCATGCCGTTGGCCTCGACCGGGTGTTCACCCTTGACCCAATTGCAGATATCTAGGTTGTGGACGTGCTGCTCGAGGATGTGGTCGCCGCAGAGCCAGACGAAGTGGTACCAGTTGCGCATCTGGTATTCCATTTCGGTCTGGCCGGGCCGGCGGCGGCGGATCCATATTGGATTGCCGTTCCAATACGCCCGCATCAGGGTCAAATCACCCAGCGATCCGTCTTGGATTTCTTTGACCGGGCCGAGGAACTCCTCACTGTGCCGGCGTTGCAGGCCGACGACCACTTTCAGGCCCTTTTCATCGGCCAGCTTGTTGGACTCCATGAAGGAACGGAACCCCGGGGCGTCGACGCAGCAGGGTTTCTCCATGAAGACGTGTTTGCCCGCCCCGACGGCCGCGGCGTAGTGCATCGGCCGGAAGCCGGGCGGGGTGACCAGCAGGACGATGTCCGGCCCGGCGTCGATGGCCTGACGATAAGCATCGAAACCGACGAACACTCGCTCCGGCGGCACGTCGATCTTCGGGGCGACATTTTCGATCTTCCGCAACTGCTTCAGACTCATCTTCGCTTTGTTCTCGAAGGCGTCGGCCACGGCGATCAGTTTGACGTTATCGCACGCCTGGAGGCAGTTTTTCGCCGCTCCGGTGCCGCGCCCGCCGCAACCGATCAGGGCGACCTTTAACTCATCGTCGCCGGCGGCGTGGGCCGTCCGCACAACGTTCCAACCGCCGGCCAGGGCAATGCCGGCCGCAGCGGACGTCGTACCTTTCAGAAAATCACGACGGGACGGGTTGTTCGTGTCGGTCATTGTTGGAACTCCTGAAAAACTGGTGTTATTGGAAAATCGTTGCGAAACCGCAAGCGGCTCTCTCCCCTCTCCCCTCTATTCTTTTCTCTCGTTCCCACGGTCCTCCGTGGGAACGCACCGCCCGCGACGCTCTGCGTCGCCCCTCGCCACCGACGCGGAGCGTCAGAACAAGGGGGTTCCCACGCGGAGCGTGGGAACCAGGAAGCGACCCTCTCCCCTCTCCCCTCTATTCCTTCCCCGCCTGAACCTCCTGGTAATCGAGGAACTCTTCCTTCTCGAACTCGGTGACTTCATATCGTACGGCCTCTTCCGCCGTCGGCACGCGCAGCGGACGGACCACGCGGAAGCCGACGAAATCGGCGTCGGTGTGATACCAGATACTCTGCGGAATTTGCGGATCCTGGGCCCTCCAATCAGGGTTCGAGCCGCGGCGCGCCGCGCTGCGCAACAAGTCCGTCTCGTCGGTCCACGCCCCGCCGCGGACCACCTGCGGATACATCTTGGTGACGATGACCAACGGGCTTTCGACCGGTTTGCCGTCGAGTTGCTTGTAGCGGTCGGCGACGTACTCGTCCAAGCACCATTCGCAGACGTTGCCGTGCATGTCGTGCAGTCCCCAGGGGTTCGGCTTCTTTTTGCCGACCTTGTGATACTGCTCCTCGCTATTGTCGGTGTACCAGGCGTAGTCGTCTAATTTTTCTAGATCGTCGCCGAAGGAGTAAGGCCCCGTCGTTCCCGCCCGGCAGGCGTATTCCCACTCGGCCTCGGTCGGCAGGCGGTAGTAACGTCCGGTCTTGGCCGAGAGCCACTTGCAATACATCTTGGCGGAGAATTGAGTCATGCAGATCGCCGGATAACCCTCCTTGCCCATGCCGAAGGTCATGTCGGAATAGGGCTTGGTTGGGATGGCCAGCGCGTCGGCGGTTTTGTCCCACACGTTGAGCGTCGCGTTCTTCTGCTTGGCGTCGCGCCGCTGCTTGTCCAACCCCAGCCCCCACAATTCAAATTCGTTCCAGGTGACCTCGCACTTACCCATCCAGAACGGTTCGATCTTTACCTCGACTTGCGGCCCTTCGTCGTCTTTTCGGTCTTCTTCGTCGGCCGGGCTGCCTATTTTGAACACGCCGCCGGGGATCGGAACCATCTCGAACTTCACGTCCGTGCCGACGATCTTTTCGGCATAGGGCTTCATGCCCTTTTCCGTCTTGGCCTCGGCGGCCGGGTTTTCGACCGGCTTGGGCATGTGCTTGACGGCCACCTCCAAAGCCGGATCCGTCGCCTCCGGCTCCTCGGTCGGCGGCTCGGGCTTTGGTTCCTCGATCTTCGGTTCCTCGGAGGGTAATTCCTTCACGGGAGTATCTTCGGCGGACTGATCGGCAGCCGCGGATTGTTCGGGCGTGGAACTCTCCGCCGCGGGCTCCTGCTTGGTAGCGCTCGGCCGGCAGCCCACAATCGCTGCTAAAATCAGCACCGCAAAAATTCCAAGAGGTAGTTGCAAACCACTACGCCGACAGATTACGCTATACATTGGCAATTCACTCCGTTGGAACAAAATTCATTAAACCGCTTGGCGTTGGTCGCGATTCGGGGCGCAACCAACGGTCGCGGCTTTATACATACGGAAAGGACCATAATGGGCAGGATAATTGTGGCGGCTTTGCTTGGCATGGGGCTGACGGCCATCCCGCGCGCCGCGGCGATTGAGCGGTTCGAGTTCACGCAAGTTGAAATGGCCGTGCCGATCAAAATTGTATTATATACGACCGACGAGAAAATCGCCAGTAAGGCCGCTCGGGCCGCGTTCGATCGGTTCCGCGAACTAAACGCCGTGCTCAGCAACTACAATCCGCAAAGTGAACTGCGGCGGCTCTGCGATAGTGCCTCCGAGGGGAAAGCCGTCCGCGTCAGCGACGATCTGTGGCGAGTGCTGTCGAGCGCCCAAGACCTCGCCGAGCGATCGGAAGGGGCATTCGACGTTACCGTCGGTCCGGTGGTTCGACTCTGGCGAAGTGCCTGGCACACGAAGGAACTCCCTTCGGCCCGATCGCTGGCCTCCGCGCGGGCAAAGGTCGGATACCGGCTGATGCGTCTGCACGCGGACCGGCAGTCGGTCGAACTGCTGCGGCCGAAAATGCGGCTCGATCTCGGCGGCATCGCCAAGGGCTACGCCGTCGACGAGGCGATGAAGGCGCTGCGGAAGCACGGCGTGAAGCGAATGATGATCGACGCGGGCGGCAACCTCGGCCTGGGCGATCCGCCGCCCGAGCGGACCGGCTGGCGAATCGGCGTCGCACCGCCAGAGGTGAACAGTCCGCCGCGTCAGTACCTGCTGCTATCCAATCGGTCGGTTTCAACGTCCGGCGATCTGTGGCAACACGTCGTCATCGGCGGCGTTCGCTACTCGCACCTGATCGACCCGCGCGATTGTCTGGCGCTGACCGGCCGGATGAGCGTGACGGTCGTCGGCCCGGAAGGCATGAGCGCCGACGGTCTATCGTCGGCCGTCGCGGTGCTTGGGCCGGAGAAGGGCCTGCGGCTGATCGAGAACACGCCCGGCACGGCGGCGCTGATCGTCCGCGTGGTAGACGGAAAAGAGCAAGTCTTTCAGTCGCGGAGATGGAAAGAGCTTCTAAAGAAATAGGATGCCTGCAACTTTCCTCAAGAACATTGACCTATTCGATGTCCGGAGGTACACTGCTATTAGGGAAAAGGAGGGAGGTTTGCCATGACTTACCGCGGGCACATCGAAAACGGCTTGGTTGTATTTGACGAACAAGTCGCGTTGACAGATGGCACTGAAGTGCGAGTGGAACCGTTGCCGCAATGTCGGCCTACGCTTGCCGAACGATTCGGCGACGTGATCGGCTGCGTTTCAGACTTGCCACAAGATATGGCCGAGAACCACAATCACTACATCCACGGGACACCCAAGTAATGAAGCGTGTCTTCGCGGATACGTTCTACTTTTTGGCGATTCTCAACGCCAAAGACACGGTGTGCAAGCACGCCGGCTAAACGGCGAACCTCGACGTCACTCGTCGGCGAACACCCGTGTGCTCTCTTCCTTGGTCACGGGGGTCTGCATGTCGTCGGTCTTTAGTTGGACGCGGACGCGGAGGTCGCCGGGGCGAAGGGCCTTCACCCGGACGCGGTAGAACGTCTCGGCCTTGGGAGCCAGTTGGGCAAGCCCCTCGAAAAAGACCCGGTTTCCGTCCAAGGCGTGACGGGTGGGGCCTTCGGCGGCCACCGGCTGTAGCTCAGGCGGCAACAGAACCGCAATCTGTACGTTCGTGGCTGCCTTCGATCCCTGATTCACTACCCGGATTTCGTAGGTGGTCTCGCTGCCCGAACCGATCGGATCGATCCGGTCGGCCACTTGGAAGAGTATCGCCGCGATGCCCTCGATCAACACCGGCTGGTCCTTCTCCGCGACCAGTCCCTTGTCCGCCGTGCCGCGGAGCCGGATGGCGTGCTGGCCGGCCTCGACCGGCATGGTAACCAACTCGACGCTGCCGACCTCTTTGGCCGGGAGCTTTTCGAGCCGCCAGTGTACGGTACGCGTAGACTCCTCGTAGTATCCGGCATTGTTGGCGCTGACGAACTTCAGCCCGACTGGCAAGGAGGCCACCAACTCGACCTGTTCGGCCGCCGCCGTGCCGGGGTTGGCCACCGACAACTGATACGTGGCCTGACGCTCCAGATATCGACGCTTCGGACCTTTCACCGCGACGTCCAACTGCGGGGCGATAACCTCCAACTCACACTTGTCCTCGACGCGGAGATTGCCGTCGCCCCGGGCGGTCAGCAGGTTGACGGCTGGGCCGGGCCGGTTGGCCACCAGCGGCAGGTCCAGCTTGCGGCTCTCGCCCGGCTTCAGATCACCTATCGTATATTCCAACTCGTTGCCGGCGGGATGATGCAATCCGGCCGGAATGCGCTCCTCCAGCACCACGCCGGTCGCCACGCCCGACCCCGGGTTGGAAATCACGATCGAAAGCGTAAGCTGATCGCCGATCAGCACCTTCGAGGGCATGGTGGTTTCGATTATCAGTTGCGGCCGGGTGACGATGCTGCGGGCAGTCGCGTCGGCGCCAAAGTGGACCGTGGCCACGCTGCCAATTTCGCCCTCGGTCGTGGGCATAAGCTGCATCTCGACGACCAATTCATCGCCGGGCCGGATGGTCCCCAACGTCCAGACCAACTCGCCGCGAGTGCCGCGTTTTGCCTGCGGGGTGGTGTTCAACAGTCGCGTTCCCCTCGGCACCTGATCGCGGATCTCGACGTCGCAGGCGGGAGTCTGGCCGATGTTGCGGACCACGACGCGGAAGATTGCCGGCTTGCCGACTTGTATCTCTTTCGGCGCCGATTTTTGGATCGTCAACTGCGGGCTTTGGATGCCTTCGAGCCGCGGATCGCCCGGCTGTCCGGTCCCTTCGCTCGCCAATGGCGCCTGGTCGGCAAAGCCGCGCTGCGGCGACATTCCCACCGGGTTTTGATTGCTTTCGCCAATCGGCGTCGGATTGGCCGGCACGGCGAACGGATCGGCCTGAAATGGCGCCGGTTCCCGATCTTCTGAAACGGCAACCGCCGCGGCCGGCGGGGCGGAGTAACGATCTTCTACCGGCCGAACGGTATTGACCGGCGCCAGGGCCGGCCCGGACGAGACGGGTTCCTCGGCCGATGTCGGCGTCGCCGGATATCGGTTGCGAAGTCCAAACGGATCGGCCGCCGGACGGCTCAATCCCGGTTCGGCGTCTGGTATGTCCGACGAAGGCGGCTGCGTTGCCGGCGCGCGTAACGGATTTACGCTCCGCTCGGGCGAAGCCGGCGCCGGAGACGAATAATCCGAAGCAACGGCCATCGAACCGGCGGTGGATTGTTTCTCCACCAATGCTCCGCCGCGCTGGGCCTGCGCGATGGCGATCCAGCCCAGCAGGAATAAACCACCCAACGCACCAACGCGAATCAACAGTGATTTCATAGCGTGTCCCCTTGCGGAGGGGGTTTGATCCGTCGAAAAGATTCCCGTGACGATACAATCGGCCGGGTTAGTACCAAATTCCGCCGAACCGGGGAAGGCCAGTTTTAGAGAAGGGGACGGGCGGCTGAAGGGGTGGGGGGAATACGCTTTCTGGGAATTCCAGCAAGCCGCTTGCGGCTTCGCAAATGGCGTCTTTTCGGCAATGCTTGGCAACCCTCCGGAAACGGTTTTTTTGCGTCCTACTCCAAGCGATCGAGAAACGACGCCAAGGCTTCGTAGTACTCCGCGCTTTGCGGATCGTTGTGATCGCCGCCGGCAATGTGGCGTCCCATGGAGTTTTCCTTATCGCTTGTCCTCCGGTCCGAATCGGCCGCGGTACTCCTCGGCGGGGTATTTTTGCTCGTTCTTCGCCATCTTGCGGCGGATCGCCGTCGAGAGGTCGAGCTGCAACTCGTTGGCCATCGCCAAAGCATAGCAGAGTACGTCGGCCAGTTCGTCGGCAACAGTTTCCAGCCGCCGCGGGTCGTCCCCTATTTGACGCGACTGCTCGACCGAAATCCACTGAAAATGCTCCATCAACTCGGCCGACTCGATGGCCATCGACATGGCCAGATTCTTCGGCGCGTGGAACTGGCGCCAATCGCGTCGATCGACAAAGTCGTCGATCAATCGTTTCAGGTCGTCAAGCGTGGTTGTGGAGTCGGACATTTTTCCAACAGCGGAGAAGGGAGAAGGGGGAAGAGAGAAGAGAGATTAGGGAACGGAAAAATGTTTCCGCTGCTTGTTCTCTCTTCTCTTTTCTCTCTTCTCTCTTCCCTCCTCTCTCTTCCCTTTTCTCCCCTCACTCGAACTCCGGCAGCCGCCGCTGCACCGGCGGATTGACGCGCTCGCGGTAACGACGACGATATCCCTCGGTGACGTTAAGCAGCAGTTCCAAGATGAGCAGATCTGCCCGGTTTATTACGTGCCGCGTACTCCGCGAGCCTAAACCGTGGATCAACTCCTCCAACACTTGCAGGTGAAGCTGCATTGTCTGCCGGGCGGTCACCCCCGCGACGACCAGCAGTTCGGCCAGGCATCGCAGTTCGTCGGCCAGATTGCCCGACCCCATGATTACGTAAGTCCGCAGCAATTCGCGGTAGTGGTCGATCAATTCGACGGACAGGAAGTGCGTGGCCGACAACTCGCTTGGCCCGCCGTCGTCCGTGGTTTCCGGTTCCTCCAACAGCGCCCGCTGTTGTCGCAGCAGTTCGGCGGCCTCGTCGTGTTCGCGTTGCAGCCGGGTCTGTTCGGCCAGATTCAACCGCTGATTTTCGCGGACCAGTTGGTGCCGCTCGACCGCCCGGGCAATGACCCAAATCAGGTTCCGCGTGGTGGCGGTGTGTACGCAGAGGTAGCCGTCGGCGCCGACTTCGTGGCACAGAACGGCCATCTCCTGCTCGCTTTGTGTACCCAGCACGACGATCGGCTCGTCGGCCCCTCCAACCCGATAGCCCTCGACCAGGTCCAAGGCGTTTAGCGCGTCGGGCTGATGGCTGACCAATACGGCGTCGAAGTTCTCGTCGCGCAGCCGTGTCAGGCCGGCAGCCGTGCCCACGGCCTCTTCCAACTCGACCTGCGCGGCGCTGTCGGCGGCGAAAGCATCGGCCAGCCAGCCGCCGGTCCGTTGTCGAGTGGCGATGTACAAGACCCTCATCCGGCAGGGCATTCGGCGCCATGCCGCCACGCCGACGCCAGTGGCCGAGGCCATTTCGGATAGCAATGCGACCATGAGTTACCTGTCCCGCTGCTTGCGGCAATCCTTGCCGGGCCGACGGCGCGACCGTTACTGAAATCTAATATCCGCGGGGCGGTACTTTAGCGAAGCACGCTCGGCAGGTCAAGCTCGGGTATTGCCACCCCCGAAAAACATGCCACAATGCCATTTGGCGGCTAATTGGCTCCGACAAGGCGACTCTTTCCACCAAAAAGGAGGGGGGCGACCAGTAGGCCGGGTCGTGACCCGGCACTGCGAACGATCGCCGGGTTGCAACCCGGCCTACTTCTACTTCTAAATAACGGCATCGGCATGACAAAAATCGCTTACCTCGACTGCGGTAGCGGCATCAGCGGCGACATGACCATCGCCGCGCTGATCGACGTCGGCGTCGGTCTGGACAACCTGAACAAGGCGCTTGGCTCGCTCGGCCTGCCGGGCCTGGAACTGAGGGCCGTCGAGGTGAAAAGACGCGGCTTTCGCGCTCTACGAGTTACCGTCGAAGCCGAGCCGGAGCACACGTATCGCGACTGGCGGCAAATAAAGGCGCTGATCGGCTCCGGTAGTTTGACAGATAGACAAACAGACCTCGCCCTGCGCATCTTCAACGTCCTGGCCAAGGCCGAGTCGCGGGTACACGGCATCCCGATCGAAAAGGTCCATTTCCACGAGGTCGGGGCCATCGACTCGATAGCCGACATCATCGGCGCCGCCGTCGGATGGGACCTGCTCGGGGTCGACCGCGTAGTGGTCTCGCCGGTGCCGACCGGATTTGGCAAAATCAGAATTGCGCATGGCGAGTGCAGCATCCCCGCCCCCGCCACGGCCGAACTGCTCCGTGGCGTGCCGCTGGCCGAATCGTCGATCAAACACGAACTGACCACGCCGACCGGCGCCGCTATCCTGGTCGCGGTGGCCGACTCGTTCGGTCCCGTCCCGGCAATGAAGATCAAACGGATCGGCTACGGGGCCGGGCAACGAGATTTCCCCCAGCGGCCGAACATCCTACGCCTGCTGGTCGGCGAGGCGGTGGAAGACGCGAAGCACGACGCCGAGGACGTATGCGTGCTGGAAACTAATCTCGACGACGAGCGGGGCGAGATCGTCGCATATTGCATTTCGCGGCTCTGGCAGTCCGGCGCGTTGGACGTCTACACCACGGCCATCGGCATGAAAAAGGACCGTCCGGCAGTGAAGATCACGGTCGTCTGCCGGCCCGGCGACGCGGCGCTCGTCGAGGACGTTCTGTTCGCCGAGACGACCACCCTCGGCGTGCGGCGTTGGTCGGCCGCACGGAGCATCCTCCGCCGCGAGCCGCTCACGGTCGAGACCTCTTGGGGGCCGGTCGAAGGCAAGATCGGCTGGCGCCGCGACGGCTCGCCCCGGTTCGCCCCCGAGTACGAGTCTTGTCGTCGCGTGGCAATGGAGAACGACGTTCCGTTGCGCGACGTGTATGAAGCGGCGGGAAAGGCGTTTGATGAGAGGAGAGGGGAGAGGGGAGAGGGGAGAGAGGAGAGGGGCTAAAACAACCTCGTTCCCACGCTCCGCGTGGGAACGCACTGTCCCGACGCTCCGCGTCGGCTAGCGGCGGCATAAAGTACAGCTTTGTTCCCATGCTCCGCGTGGGAACGCACTGCCCCGACGCTCCGCGTCGGCGGGAGGTTTACGAAATGAATCTCATCCATCCACTTTTCGCCGCTTCGAGTTGGCCGATTGCGGTGATATTAGCCGTGCCGGTCTTCATTGTGTTGTTTGGCCTGGCGTATTTCTTTGCCCAGACTACGCTGCAAAGATTGTCCAACCTGATGCTTGGTACAATCGGTTCGATTGTCACCCTGTTCGTTTCGGGGTGGTATATCTTCAATGCGTCTCGAATACCACCGCTACGACAAGACGATTTGATACCGATAGTAATTCCCACGGCATTGGCCGTCGGCGCCGCGGTCGGAGTTGCGTTGTCGGTTCTTTTACGCAAAGGTTTCACGTTGCTTTTTCGCAGGTATGCCAAGGAGAAAGCTTCGCCTCAAGATTCATCCAATAAAACTTAACCTCGTTCCCACGCTCCGCGTGGGAACGCACTGCCCCGACGCTCCGCGTCGGAGAACGACCGCATGACCAGAACCCGCTACAAAATCCACGAGACCGCATACCCGCACTTCCTAACGTGTACCGTCGTGGGTTGGGTTCCGGTCTTCACACGGATGGAAACCGTCGAAATCGTCCTGGACTCGTGGCGCTTTCTCCAGGATAATGATCGGCTCACGTTGTTCGGCTACGTGATCCTGGAAAACCATTTGCATTGGATTGCCTCGGCCGAAGACTTGGCGAGACAGATCGGCGAGTTCAAGTCTTTCACGGCTCGCAGAATAATCGACCTGCTAGAAGCACGGAACGTGAAACCGCTGTTGCGGCAATTTGAACACCTGAAAGCAAAGCACAAGACCGACAGCGACCATCAGTTTTGGCAGGAAGGCAGCCATCCGCAGATGATCGAGAGCGACGAGATGATGCGGCAGAAGTTGGAGTATATCCATAATAATCCGGTCGTGCGCGGATTCGTTGATGATCCCACGCACTGGCGATATTCTAGTGCGCGGAATTATGCGGGGCAGGCCGGGTTGATTCCGGTTACTACCGAGTGGTGAGAGTTGTACGCATGGACGCGGACGCGGAGCGTCCGGGCAGTGCGTTCCCACGCGGAGCATGGGAACGAGGTTACATAGAGAGTTGTACGCATGGACGCGGACGCGGAGCGTCCGGGCAGTGCGTTCCCACGCGGAGCGTGGGAACGAGGTTAAAGGTAAAAAATGTCCCAAATAATCCGTTTTTCCGTTTCCCTGGAAGACGATCTGCTCGAGCAGTTCGACCGTTACTGCAAGCAAGAGAAGTTTGCCACCCGTAGCGAGGCGATCCGGCAACTGTTGCGGGATACGTTGACAAAACAGGCGTGGGCCGAGGAGTCGCGCGACGCCGCCGGCACGCTGACGCTGGTTTACGACCACCACCGCCCGCAGTTGCGCGATCAACTGATGGACATCCAGCACGAGAACACCGACCTGATCGTCTCGACGCTGCACGCCCATCTGACGCACGATCTTTGCCTGGAGGTGATCGTGTTGCGTGGCCCCTCGTCTCGGCTGCAAAAGATCGCCTCCCGGTTGCGCGGGCTGAAGGGCATCTTCAAGGGGGAGTTGGTCATAGCCAACGCCAAGCGGTAGTCGGGTTGTCCGCGGGGGGTAATGTGCCTACAATGACGCCTGCCTCTAACAGCCCGTTGAAAAAGTCGGATTTGGGAGTTTGGGTGCCACTGCTGGCTTGTCCAGCAGTGTTTTCCCGAGAGTTTTCCCCATGCACTGCTGGGCAAGCCAGCAGTGGCACCCTTTTTCAACAGGCTGCTAAAGCCCCCATTTTGCCCGCATAAATGTCAGACCGCACTACCAACGTCGCCGTGCTGGGATCGACCGGAAGCATCGGTCGGAGCACCTTGGAGGTGATCGCCGCTTCCAACGGGTCGATGCGGGCGGTGGCCCTGTCGGCATACGCAAACACGGAACTGCTCCTCGAACAGGCGCGCTCCGTCGGTCCCAGGGCAATCGCCGTGACCGATCCGGCGGCGGCCGAGCGGCAGGATTGGACCGCGCTGCCAAAAGACATCGAATTGCTCGTCGGAGCCGAGGGGGTTTTGCGGCTCGTGGCCGACCAGGGCGTGGACATCGTCGTTTCGGCCATCGTCGGCAGCGCCGGACTGCGGAGCACCTGGGCGGCGTTGGAGGCGGGCAAAACCGTCGCGCTGGCCAACAAGGAGAGCCTCGTGGTCGGCGGGCCGCTGATGACACAGCTCGCACGGCGAAAAAACGCGAAAATTATCCCCGTCGATAGCGAACACAGCGCCGTGTTCCAGGCCTTGCAGGCAGGGCGGCGGGAGGAGGTCCGCCGGGTGGTGCTTACCGCCAGCGGCGGGCCGTTCCGAACCTTTACCCCGGAACAACTGGCACAAGTCACCGTGGCCGACGCCCTGGCCCATCCAACTTGGGCGATGGGACCGAAAATAACGGTCGATTCGGCCACCCTGATGAACAAGGCCCTGGAGATAATCGAGGCCCGATGGTTGTTCGATCTGCGTGCCGACCAGATTTCCGTGGTGATTCACCCGCAGTCGATCGTCCATTCGATGGTAGAATATATGGACGGTTCGGTCATTGCCCAGCTTAGTCCGCCGGACATGAAGCTGCCGATCCAGTACGCCTTGACTTGGCCGCATCGTCGGGAGGGTGTGGCGGCGAAGTTGGATTGGGGCCGGGCGATGGAGTTGCGTTTCGAGCCGCCCGACTTCGAGCGGTTCGACGCGCTGCGGTTAGGGCTGGAGGCGGCCGCGGCCGGCGGCACCGCCGGTGCGGTCATCAATGGGGCGAACGAAGCCGCCGTGGCCGAGTTCCTCGACGGCCGGTTGGGGTTTCACCAGATCGTACCCGCCTGCCGAAGCGTCTTGCAAAACCATAATTTCAATCCCAATCCCAGTCTGGAGCAGGCGCTCGAGGCCGACGGTTGGGCACGCCAGGAGGTGCTGCGTTGGAGTATGCAATCGGTTTGACCGTCGTGATTCTGTTGGGCGCCTTCGGGCTGGGATTCGTGATCTTCGTCCACGAGTTGGGCCACTTCCTGGTCGCAAAGTTCTGCGGCGTAAAGTGCGAGAAGTTCTATTTAGGTTTCGACATCGCCGGGCTGAAAATCTGCAAGTTCCGCTGGGGCGAGACCGAGTACGGCATCGGCATCCTCCCCTTGGGCGGATACGTCAAAATGCTCGGCCAGGAAGACAACCCCGCTAAAATCCGCGAGGAGATGGAACGGGCCAAGCAAAGGGGCGAGGGGCTGGAGATGGGGGACAAGGGACGAGGGCTGGCCGCTTCAGCGGCCAGTGAAGAGAGATCAGAAGTCAGAGGTCAGGGGTCAGAAGTCAGAGGTCAGGAGTCGGAGGTCAGGAAATCAGAAGACCCCGAAACCCCCGCCTACGATCCCCGCAGCTTCCTGGCCCAAAGCGTACCGAAACGGATGGCCATTATTTCGGCGGGCGTGATTATGAATTTGATCTTCGCCTTCCTGATGGCCGTGGTGGCATTCTGGATCGGAGTCGAACAGCCGCTTTGCGTAGTTGGCACGGTGCTTTCGGGTGAAGCCGCGTGGCAGGCCGATCTGCGGCCGGGCGACGTGATACTCGAAATCAACGGCCGGGAAATGCGTCAATTCCGCGATCTGAACACCGCCATCCAGCTTGGCGACATAAACGTCGGCGACAGCGTGTCGCTGGTGGTGCGCCGGCCGGGGGTCGAAAAACCATTCACGGTGAAGGCAAAGCCCGACCGTTCGCGCGGAGCATTCCTCCTCGGCATCACCGGCGGTTACACCACGCGGCTGATAGAGAATCGAAAAACATGGCTCGTGCATAAGCGGCATCCCGTGTTGCCCGGTTCGGCGGCCGATCGGGCGGAGCCGGCGCTGCGCAACGGCGACAAAATCGTGCAAATCGACGATACGCCCATCGACAACTACGCACAAATCGCGGTCGAATTGACGCGAAAGGTCGACGTGCCGATCACAGTGACCGTCCAGCGCGCCGTGGTGGGCACGGATGGCAAACCGACCGGCAAAACGGAGCGAGTGACCAGCGTCGTGCCGCCCAATCCGATGTGGGATTTAGGGGTGGTCATGAAGCTGGGCAACGTCATGGTGGTCCAGGTAGATTCGCCCGCCGCGGGCGCGGAGATCGTGCCCGGCGATAAAATCCAAGACCCGGCCGGCGATCCGATGCTTCTGCCCGATTGGCTGCGGCGACGCGCCGGCGAAACGGTCGATCTGACGATCCAACGAAAAGGGACCGAGGAGCAGAGCGCCGTTCCGGTGCGGCTGCGTCGGCCGATGTATTACGCTCCCCCGGCAACCAATAGTCCGGTATCGTCGTCGGCGTTGGGTGTCGCTTATCGGATCCTCAATCGGGTCGATCGAGTCATCGAGGGAAGCGCGGCCGCGGTGGCCGGTCTGCAGCCGGGAGACCTGGTCACGCATGCCAAGCTGATCCCGCCGGACGATGAAACACTCGAAAAACTGGGACTCAAGGGACAGGCGACGGAAGAGGTGAAGTTCGGCGAGAAAAAATGCAGTTGGCCCTGGTTGATCAGCCTGTTGCAACAATTGGCGCCGGGCACCAAAGTCGAATTGACCGTCCTCAGGCAAGACAAGGAGGAAATCACCGTCGAACTGACGCCGGTCGAATCCGACGACTGGTTCAACCCGAAGCGTGGATTTCGGTTCGAGAATATGTCGTTCGAGCGCAAGGCGGAGTCGCTCGGCGACGCCATTGCCCTGGGCGGACAAGAAACGCTCGACTCGCTGACGATCGTCTTTCGCAGCGTCAAGGCGATCAGCACTAATCGAGTTTCGCCGCGCGGACTTGCCGGACCAGTGATGATCGTCAAGATAATCCTGCAGAAGGCGGACGAAGGCCCCGCCAAGCTGCTGTTGTTCCTTACGTTGCTGAGCGCCAATCTCGCGGTGCTCAACTTCCTGCCCATCCCGGTGCTCGACGGCGGACATTTCGTCCTGCTGGCCTACGAGGGCATCCGCGGCAAGCCCGCCAACGAACACGTGCAAACCGTGTTGGCCTACATCGGCCTGGCCTTGATCCTAGCGCTGATGGCATGGGTCTTGGGCCTCGACCTCGGCCTGATCCCGCGGCATGGGTAGCGTGGAGAAAACCTGGTGGGTCTGCGCTACGCTTGACCCACCCTACTTTCTTGCGCCACCCTGCTTTCCAGTCCCATGCTGTTCTTTTCTTGCTCGAACAGTTCCTTCACCGACGGGCGGACCAGGACGATGATCGTAAACACACCCAGCACCGTGCCGAAGGGGATGAAAACGCACAGAATGGCGGCCATCACCAGACAGAAAGTGTATCGCCTGCGTCGGGCGAGGTTCCGCCCGGCAATGAACACACACACCGCTATCGTCCAGCCCGCCAGGATGAAGAAGCCCGCGAAAGCGACCATAAAAGCAACACGAAACCGCATGGTTTCCTCGGCAAACAACATCAGCAAGCCGAAAGTGAAATGAATGATGGGAAAGCAAGCGAACAGCGCCGCCAGGCCTCCCACGACGTAGTGAAAGATCGACAGCAGCCGCAGGTGTTCGAGATCCTGGTTCATGGCGTCCTCCGTTGAAATACGCCTCTATTTTGACAAAGGATGGGGATACGTCAATACAATCGCTCTTGCCATTTCTCCCCCGCCGGGGTATGGTATTCATCGTAAACGGCGGCGGAACCAACGAGGAGCGACCATGCCGGTTCACTTGCAGCGGGAAATCGAGCGGCTCAAGAAAGACATCCTCGCCCTGTGCGCGATCGTCGAGGAACAGGTGCAGAACGCGGTCCAGGCACTGTTGGAGCGGGACGTCGATCTGGCCAAAAACGTCGAGGGGCGCGACGAAGAAATCGACCGCCGCGAGGTCGAGGTCGAGGAAGAATGTCTGAAAATCCTTGCCCTCCACCAGCCGGTGGCCATCGACCTGCGGTTCATCGTCTCGGCATTGAAGATCAACAACGATCTGGAGCGGATCGGCGATCTGGCGGTGAACGTGGCGAAAAAAGCCGTCTCCTTCGCCGCTGAATCGCCGATGGAAATCGCCTTCGACATCGCCGGCATGTGGCGGAAGACCCAGTCGATGCTCCGCGACAGCATCGACGCGCTGGTGAACCTCAATAGCTCCCTGGCTGCCGACGTCTGCGCCCGCGACGACGAAGTGGACCGGATCAAGCGCGAGATACGCGTCGGGATTGAGGAGCAGATCCGCCGCGAGCCGGACAAAGTCCGCCCCTTGCTGCGGCTGCTGGCCGTCTCCCGCAACCTCGAGCGGATCGCCGACTGCGCCACGAACATCGCCGAGGACGTGATCTACATGGCCGAGGGGCGCATCGTCCGGCACAACAAGCTGGATTTTTAACCGACCACAGTCGCGGAGCGTTTCGGCCTTTACTCCCAACATTCTTGGATCATGCCCGATAAACCAATCGAACAACTGGCGATCGACACCATTCGGACCCTCTCAATGGATGCCGTCCAGGCGGCTGGCAGCGGTCACCCCGGCACGCCCATGGCCCTGGCCCCGGCGGCCTACGTGCTTTTCAACGAAGTGCTCCGCTACGATCCGGCCCAGCCCGCCTGGCCCAACCGCGACCGCTTCGTCCTCTCCTGCGGACACGCCTCGGCGCTGCTCTACGCCGCGCTGCACCTGACGGGTGTAAAGCAGTTGGACGACGACGGCCGGCCGACCGGCGAGCCGGCGGTTTCGCTGGACGACCTGCGCCGGTTTCGGCAGTTGCACGGCCGTTGCCCCGGCCATCCCGAGTTTGGACATACCAGCGGCGTGGAGACCACCACCGGCCCGCTCGGCCAAGGGATCGGCAACAGCGTGGGGATGGCGGTCGCCTCCCGCTGGTTGGCCGCGCGATACAACCGGCCGGACTTCGATCTGTTCGACTTCAACGTGTATGCACTGTGCAGCGACGGCGATTTGATGGAGGGCGTCGGCGGCGAGGCCGCGTCACTGGCCGGACACCTCAAGCTATCGAACCTCTGTTGGATCTACGACGACAACCATATCACCATCGAGGGCAACACTCGCCTGAGCTTCAGCGAGCACGTGGCCGCGCGATTCGCCGGTTACGGTTGGAACGTCGTCCGAGTTTCGGACGTCAACTCGCTGGACTCGCTGCGCAACGCCATCCGCTTGTTCCGCGAGTCGAGGCCGGACTGCGAAGGTTCGTTGCCAACCGCCCGGGCACACTCTTTGCAGCAAGTGACGCTGGACGACTTGTGCGAACAGTTTACGCCCGGCCGGCCCACGTTGATCATCGCCCGTAGCGTCATCGGTTTCGGCTCGCCGAACAAGGCGGACAGCCACGACGCCCACGGAGCGCCGCTGGGCGACGAGGAAATCAGACTTACCAAAGCCGTCTACGGCTGGCCGGAGAATGAAAAATTCCTCGTGCCCGACGAAGTGCGGAAGCACTTCGCCACGGGAATCGGAGAGCGGGGCAAGAAGCTGTACGCCGATTGGACCGCGAAGTTCAGCCAATACAAGGCCAAGTATCCCGAGCAGGCCGCCGAGTTGGAGCGGATCGGGCGGCGCGACTTGCCCGACGGATGGGACGCCGACGTCCAGCAGTTCCCCGCCGACGCGAAGGGGATGGCCAGCCGGGTATCGTCGGGAAAGGTGCTCAATCAGATAGCGACGCGCGTCCCGTGGCTGTTGGGCGGCTCGGCCGATCTGGCGCCGTCGAACAATTCCATGCTGAAGTTCGACGGGGCCGGAGACTTCGAGGCCGATAACTACGCCGGGCGAAACTTCCACTTCGGAATCCGCGAGCACGCAATGGGCACGGTCTGCAACGGAATGGCGCTGTGCGGACTGCGAGCCTACGGGGCCACCTTCTTCGTATTCTCCGACTACATGCGACCCTCGATCCGATTGGCCGCGCTGATGGGGTTGCCCGTGTTCTACATCTTCACGCACGACTCGATCGGCGTGGGCGAGGACGGACCGACGCATCAGCCGGTCGAGCATCTGGCGGCGCTCAGGGCGATTCCCAACCTGCTGGTGTTTCGCCCGGCCGACGCCAACGAAGTGGCCGAGGCATACAAGGTCGTCCTGCCGTTGAAAAACCAACCGGCCGCGCTGGTGCTGACGCGCCAGAACTTGCCCACACTCGACCGCGCTAAGTACGCTCCGGCCGACGGATTGCACCGCGGCGGCTACGTCCTGGCCGACTCTCCCAACGGACGGCCGGAAGTGATCCTGATCGGCACCGGCAGCGAAGTGTCGCTGTGTGTGGCCGCATACGAAAAGTTGCAGGCCGAGGGCGTCAAAGCGCGTGTGGTGAGCATACCCTGCTGGGAGTTGTTCGACGCCCAACCGGCCGAGTACCGCGAGGCGGTCCTGCCGCTGGAGGTGACCCGCCGAGTGGCCGTCGAACTGGGAATCGAGCAGGGTTGGGGGAAGTACATCGGCCCCGGCGGAAAGTTTATCGGCATGTCCACGTTCGGCGCCTCCGCGCCGGCAGGTACGCTGCTGAAGCACTTCGGCATCACGGTCGAGAACGTCGTATCCGCCGCGAAACAAGAATAAGGCCGCGTCCGCTGGTCGCGCCTGGCGGTCTTTAGTATCAATATATCTAGTTCCCATGCTCCGAGGTTTATATCTGGTTCCCATGCTCCGCGTGGGAACCCACGTTTCCCGACGCTCTGCGTCGATGGCGGCGACGCGGAGCGTCGCGGACAGTGCGTTCCCACGGAGGACCGTGGGAACGAGGACTTTTTTCGCGTTCATCCACCGGCCAACTTTTTGCCCAAGCGGCGGGCCTTGCGAATTGTCTTTTCCGTCAACGGCTGCTTCTGCTGCGTGGCGGCAAAGCCGACAAACAGCACGCCAACGGTCCGTCCGCCGAGCAACCCGACGGTGCTTTTCATCAGGCCCAACATCCGCGTGAACAAGCGGGCAATGAAGGCGGGCGCTGCCGAAGACGCGACCAGAACGGCGCGTTTCGGTTTTTCCGTGTTTCGTGCTCTGGGAAACTTCCCTTCCCAAGGCCAATAGGAAAAGCAAACAAGCCTTTCGATAAACCGCTTCATCACGGCCGTTACCGTCCAGAAATTCATGGGCGAGGCAAGCACGATGGCGTCCGAACGCTCGATCTCGTCCAACAGAGCGCCCATGTCGTCGATCAACAGACATTCACCCCGCTTGATCCCCTCCTGCTGTGTGCAGGATCGACAGTTCGTGCAAAACTCGATGTGCTTGTCGATCAGGTGGATTTTCATCGTTTCCGCACCCGCTTCCCGGGCCGAAGCGAGTATCTCGTCGACCGCCGTGTCGATCACTCCGCCTTTGCGGTAGGTGCCGACGATCGCCGTTACTATAACGCGATCATTCATGTTGCTCTTCGCAATCACCTCAGGCGGTAGCTCGTCCATGTCGAGATCACTTAACGAAAGGGATCCCCAAGTCCTTGCAGATTTTCCGGGCAAGTTGATCCCGGATTTCCGAGTGTCTGGGAACGGCTGTACGTTTATTGTGCGCGGGATTCAACCACCATGAGTGGCTGCCGCCTTCCCGCAGCCAGAAACACTCATGCTTGCGTAAATGCTTCACTAATTTGGTGCGCTTCATACGCTGAGCGATACCTCGGTATAGCCTGTGGCCGCCGCCTGAATCGCCTCTTCTCGATTGAATTCGAGGGCCTCTTTCAGCGTTATTCGGAGGCTCTCCAGAAGCTCTTCTCGCGTCTTTTCTTGGCAATTGACGCCGGGAACCTCTTCGATCCAGCCGATCCACCAGTCGCCGTCTTGTTTTGTTATCGCAGTGTACGTGTTTGCCATCGGTAAACCTCCTCTATTAGTATCCGCTTGATCGCGGGGTTTGTCAAACCCGACCGGGGGCGGTTTCCGTTTCTCGGTATTGTGCCAGTGCGTTCAGAAGCGCCGCGATCATCTCCTCGGTATGTCCGGCGGTAAGACTGACTCGCAACAGCGCCTCGCCATCGGGCACGGTCGGCGGACGAATGGCCGGCACGAACAATCCGCGCTCGAGAAGTTTCGCCGACAACGCCGTCGCACGACGCGGATCGCCGACGATAACCGGAATGATCTGGCTCGCCGAGGCGCCGGTGCTCCAGCCTTGAGCGCGCAGCCGGTCGCGCAGCGCTTGCGCGCGGGCCAACAGCGCTTCGCGCCGTTGCGGTTCGTCGCGCACGACGTCCAACGCCGCCAGAGCGGCGGCCGACCCGGCAGCCGGAGCAGCCGTGGAAAAGACGTAAGACCGGGCACGATTGACCAACCACTCGATCAGCGCCGTGCGGCCGGCGACGAACCCGCCCGAGCCGCCCAACGCCTTGCTGAGCGTGCCGACGCGCACGTGAACTCGGTCCTCGACGCCGAAGTGTTCGGCGGCGCCGCGCCCATTGCGGCCGAAGACGCCCGTGGCATGGGCCTCGTCCACCAGCAGCATTGCCCGATGGCGCTCGGCCAGTTCGGCCAATTCAGCCAGCGGGGCCAGATCGCCGTCCATGCTGAACAGTCCGTCGGTGACGATCAGCCGGCGGCGGCAACGCCCCGCGACTGCCAACAACTCGGCCAATCGGCGGCAATCGTTGTGAGGATAAACCCGCACGTCGGCCCGCGAGAGCCGGCAGCCGTCCCAAAGGCTGGCGTGGTTCTTGCGGTCGCAGTAGACCGTATCGCCGGGTCCGGCCAGGGCGGCGATCGCGCCCAGGTTGGCGGCAAAACCGGAAGAAAACAACACGGCTGCTTCGGTCCCCTCGAACTCGGCCAATCGCTCCTCCAATTGCCGATGCAAGGCGGCGCGGCCGGTGACCAGGGGACTGGCCCCGCTCCCCCAACCCACGCGGGCGGCGGCTTTCGAGGCGGCGCGGCTCAATCGCGGATCGGAGGCCAGGGCGAGATAGTCATTCGAGCCGAAGTTGATCAATTCCCGCCCGTCGATCGACAGCCGGACGGATTGCGGGCCTTCATGGGTCGGCGGCCGGCGGCGGAGGTGTTGCCGCTCGAGCGAGGCCAGTTCGTCGTCGATCCACGACAAAGGATTCATCTGCGGCGGGGAAAAGAATTATGTTGCGAAACCGCAAGCGGCGAATCTGATATCTGCGAAGCCGCAAGCGGCGGTTGAATTTTCACTACCCACTACCCACTTCCTTCACCAGCACCCGGTTTCCATGGACGTTGACCACTTCGACCGCCGCGCCGCATTCGATCAACTCGCCGTCGGCGATAACGTCTACCAACTTGTCTCCGAAGCGGGCCTTTCCGCCGGGGGTGAGTTGGGTGGCGACCGTTCCCCGTTGGCCCACCAGATCGTTGTATTCGACCAGCGATTCTCGTCGGCTGATGGTTTCGGCCTCTTCGCCCACCGGCGGTTCGAGCAGAATGTGTCCGAACAATCGCGAGCGAGGCAACCGCTGTCGCAACAACACGGCTATGACAATAATTCCGATCGTCGCCCCGGCAATGCTCAACAACGAGCTTTGAAGCTGTCCAAACTGATATTCGTTCCGCGGCCAGATGAACGTTTGGCTGGCCAGGACCAACGAGGCGAACACCATCATCCCGCCGCCGAGTCCAAAGATGCCGAAGCCTGGAAGGACGAACAACTCCATCAGCAGGCAGCTAACTCCGGCGATGAAGAGTGAGGCCTCCAGCCATCCGGCGGTACCGCCGAGGTATCGGCTCCAAAAGAAGAGCAAGAAGCAGACGGCCGCCGTGAATCCACCGATGCCGATGCCGGGTGAGTGTAGTTCGATGTATAGCGCCGCCCCGCCGAACAAGAACAGCAGCACGGCCACGCCCGGCGAGGCCAATGCCCGGATTAAGATGTCCGCCCAGCCCGGCTCGACCAGCGTCGGATCGTTTTCCAGTCCGTAGTATTTTTTGAAGCCGGCGAAGTCGTCGACCACCCGGTTGGCCAAGTGGTATCGTTCGGCCTGATCGCCAGTGAGTTCCAAGGGCACGCCGGGAGTCGTGACCAGCGTCTCTTTTTTCCATTGTTCCGGCGACGGCTGCTCTTGAAGTTCTTCGCCGGCGAAGTATTCCACGTCTCCCAGCCGCGTGCAACGGAACACGTTGAGATTCGGATCGATCATCGCGGCCATCAGCGACCAGGAACGTCCCTTGCGGGGGGCCAATTCCTTGCTGATCACTTGCCGGGCGTCGTCGATCTCCTCTTTGCTCGGCACCCCGGCGCCGGGGCCGCCGAGTTTCGCCCGCGGATGGACTACCAACTGATCGCAGGCCAGCGCGACGATCGCCGCGTCGGAGAGGGCCTCGTTGGGTACGTATGCCACCGTGCGAACGCGGCTCGGGTCCAAATCGAACGCCAGGAAGTTCGCCAACTGTATGGCATCCACCAACGATCCGCCGGGGCTGTCGATCCAGAGACAGATGAAATTAACATCGTTTTCTTTGACCTGCTCCTCGATCATCCGCTGTGCCCGATTTACGGTATCGGAGCGGATCGGCCCTTCCAGACTGACGCGTACCGCGTGCCAATCGCCCTCGAGCGAGGGATCGTCCACTAGCGCCGTGGGCGGCAGTTCCAAGGCATCGGCAACCCCGCGTCGGTTGTCGGCCAGATAGCTGGCGAACCCCATCCGCCGAGCATCCTCGCCGGAGAAGACGCCCGGCTCGCCGGCCCGCTTGACCACCTCGGGCTGCTTTACGGCGCGGCGTTTTTTCAGTTCCTCCAGCCCCTTGGGCGTGACGAACTCCTGGCCCACCTCGGTCTCGACCCGCAGGACTTTGATTGCCCGATCCAACATCCCCAGCGCCAGCGGCGTGGGCACGGTCCGTCGTCGGCCGGCGATCTCGGTATAAGCGCTTCGTTGCGTGGGCGTGATGATCTTTTCGTCGATGCCCGCCGCACCGATCGAAGCGCTTTGGGCCATGATGATCTCCTCGCAGGCGATGACCGGCAACACGGCGTGGCCCTCGATCGGCCGGGGTAGATAGGCCGCGGTCCGCACCGCACTGAGTTCTTCGCTGGAGATGAAGCTGGCCAGATCGTGGGCGGCGCCGAAATCGCTACCCCGGCCAAAACTCTTCTGACCCTTGGGAACGTCGAACTCGAAGACCAACACCAGCCGGGCGTTGTCCTTCTTGGCCCTTTCGATCGCCCGACGGACCATGCGCCTGGTCCGCTCGAACGTTTGCCCGGTGATCGGCAGCGGAACGTGGATAAACCGTCCGATCCGCTGCGGGGTCTTTGGTTTTGGCTCGTCTTGGGCGGCCGCCCGACGGGCTAATCCGCCGAAAAACGCCAACATCAGCAGCGCCGCCGCGCCGGCGACGATCCACCGGCCGGCAGTCGCCGGTCCGTAATGTGCGTGGGAAATTGACATGGCGAGGGAACCTCCGCTACTTGATTATATGGTTCCCGGCCGCGTCGTCAATTCGGGGGAGCGAATATCCTTGTTCCCATGCTCCGCGTGGGAACACACTGCCCAGGACGCTTTGCGTTCGATGAGCTTGAAAACGCGGCATACTCGGGAGTAACGCTCGATGACGCGGAGCGTTCCGCATTTACGTTCCCATGCGGAGCATGGGAACGAGGGGAGTTGTTGCTTCACCGTCGCCCGTCGGTCGATGGCCGGCGGTGGGCCTGGGCGGACGGCGACTCGTCGGGGATCAGTTGCCAACCCTGCGGTCTGTACGGCCGGAACGGATTGCCCTTGAAAAATTTCAAGGGATCGTTCACCACGATGTTGTCGAACTGGTATGCCCGGTAGTCCTTTCCGTTGGGTTCTACGAGCCGCAGAGCAAACGGCGACATTCCCGGCATGGTAATGATGAATTGCGCGTGGTGGAAGTTGGCGGCGTCCTGCTGGAAGCGCGGATAGGCCTCGAGCCAAATCTGGTTCTTGGCGTCGCGCGGCGTGATGATGCGGATGAAGTACCGCTGTTTGAGAGTCTTGGCCTCGGAGCCGAACATGAACGGCAGCGGACTGTTGGCTATCGCCTTGCCCTGAAGCTCGGGCGGCAGCTTGTGCTCGATCACCTGTTTTTTGAGCGGATCGTATTCAAAGATCGACTTGCCGTCGCAGATCCAATGCTCCGCCCGATGGTCTTCGATGGGGACTTCGCGGCCGTCTTTCTCGGTCGTTTCCAAGCGGAACAGCCCCCGGTCGGGCGTGGCAAACTTGATTACGCCCGACTCGATGTACTTGGGCTGGAGCGGTTGGTTCGGCTGCGACGTCTGAAACACAGCGTCGTAAATCCAGCGCTTGAAGCGGCAGTCGAAGGTCTTGATCTTTCGGTTGCGCTGCTCCCACAAGTTCAACACCCGGTCCACTTGGGCCTCTTGCTGGGGCGTCAGCGTGAAAGGGGGCCGAGGCGGCGCTCGACGCTCGAGGGTCGGCAACCGCGGACGAACCGGCTGGTCCGGACCGCGCTGAGGATACGTTTGCGCAAACGCCGACGCCGATATTAGAGCGAAACCGAGCAACACGATTGCGACAATGCGTGGGTACATCGCGGCACTCCTAGGAAAAATCCATTTGAACGACGATTGTAACAAGAATCCGGCCGTCGCCCTATGGCAGTTTTGGCCTGTGATTTCTCTCGTCCCCATGCTCCGCATGGGAACGCACTGGCCGGACGCTCCGCGTCCGTGGGCGCAATTCCCGAGTATGATACGCTTTCCGCCGCGGCGGACGCGGAGCGTCCGGTCTCGTGTGTTCCCACGCGGAGCGTGGGAACAAGAAACAACTTACTTCGGCCGCTCGGGCGACCAGACCGGACGTTTCATCTTCGGCTTGCGGTCGCGGGCGGCCATCCGCGGCGCGGGCCGAGGGATACTGACCGGCGGCGGCTCGACGCGCCGGGCCTCGATCGCCGGAATTTGCTGCTCGGTTCGATCCAGTTCGGCAGGCGTCCAGCGGCTCGAACGGTCGCCCGACAACGCAATCTCGATCGGTATGTCGGCCTGCAACTGCCGGCCGTCCGCCGTTACGTAGCGAGTGAAAAGATGCAGCTTGTTGTGCTTCGGACGTTCGTCGGGCCAGGCCATCATCAGATGGATCGCCAGGGAAGAGCCCGAGCGACGGAACAACTCGGCGGTTTCGGCCGTCGTGTATTCCCACCGGGCAACGCAGACCGCCTTCCCCTCGGCGTCGGTAATGGCCGGATCGAGCACCACCACGCTGATCTCCGCCGGGGCATCGAGCGGGCGGCCCGCGGAGTCGCGCGGCTCGACGACCGCCATCAACCCTTGATCGCCGTCGGCGTCGCCGCCGCTGATCCCGCCGGTCATCGTGCGATTCAAAGCGATTGTAGTCGTCTGTCGGCTGTCGCCCGACGGACGGATCGGCGCACCCAATAGCGGAACAATGGCCGAAACACCGACGTTGTCCGTCCGTGCTGAAGTCGCCTCGGCGTCCTTGTCCAACGCCGGACCGGACGGTCCGCGCAAGTGTTCGGGCACGTCGGGCACCCCGGGAGGCACCAACGAATCGGGCACTCCCTTCGACGGGCGCGAGGGCAACTCAATCGCCGGCGGAGTCGCTCCGCTCGGCGGCGCGGCCTTCGGCTCCGACGATCTCGGCCGCCAATTATCGCTGCAAGAGTTGGTATCCTCTAAGTCTTCGATCGCCCACTGCAGACGGTAGATTTCGTCTTCCTTGCGGCGCAGTTCACGCTCCAGGATGGCGATGTTCGGATCGCTCCGACATCCGGCGATTGCCGGCAGGAGCAGAGCCACGACGGCGAAATGCCACGTTTTCATAAAGACCTCGCGCGTAGCGACAGGGCGCCTCCCCCCGCGGCGCGGTAGTTATTGACTCTCAGAAAAGTAATGACGCAATTCCAGTGGGCGGTGAACCGCCCACCCCTCACGCACTATCCACTATCCACTACTCACTTCTTTAATCTGCCCCGCGTGTTCGATTACGTGATCTATCAGTCCGTATTCCAGGGCCTCCTCGGCCGACATGAAGCGGTCGCGGTCGGTGTCTTGTTCGATCTTTTCCAGCGGGTGGCCGGTGTGCTTGATGAGTATGCGGTTGAGCCGTTCCTTGACCTTGATGAACTCCTTGGCGTGGATAAGGATGTCCTCGGCCGTGCCTTCGGCGCCGGCCAGGGGCTGATGGATCATGATCCGCGAGTTAGGCAGGGCCTTGCGCTTGCCGGCGGCGCCGGCGGCCAGCAGCACGGCCCCCATCGAGGCGGCCTGGCCGATGCAGTACGTCGCCACGGGACAATCGACGAACTGCATCGTGTCGTAGATGGCCAGCCCGGAGGCGATGCTCCCGCCGGGCGAGTTGATGTAAAAATGGATGTCCGACTTGGAGTCTTCCGACTGAAGAAAGAGCATTTGCGCGACTACCGCGTTGGCCACCTCGTCGTTTATCTGCGAGCCGAGGAAGACGATGCGGTCCTTCAGCAGGCGGCTGTAGATGTCCATCGCCCGCTCTTCGCGGCCGCTCTTTTCGATGACGTAGGGTATTAGGGGCATGGGATTGGTTGTTAGGAATGTCGAATGTCGAAATTCAAATGTCGAAGGAATGTCGAATGCCAAAATCCAAACGTTGAATATCAAAACCCAAATGTCGGAGTCTAAATGTCGAATGTTATGTGCGTTTCGTCATTCGACATTTGGTTTTCGTCATTCATTCGACATTTGGATTTCGTCATTCGTCATTTGTCTTCCTCTTCTTCCACTTCCGCTTTATGCTTGGTGAGGATGTCGTCGACGATGCCGTATTTCTTGGCCTGTTCGGCGGTCATGTAAAAATCTCGGTCGGTGTCCTTTGCAATTTGCTCGATCGGCTGGCCGGTGTGGTCGGCGATGATCGCGTTGAGCGTTTCGCGGGTTTGGAGGATTTCCTCGGCCTGGATTTCGATGTCGGAAATCTGTCCACCCACCTGGCCGTAGGGCTGGTGGATCATCACCTTGGCGTGCGGCAGGGCGAACCGTTTGCCTTTGGCGCCGCCGGCCAGCAGCACCGCGCCCCCGCTGGCCGCCAAACCGACGCAGTACGTAGCCACCGGGCAACTGAGCACCTGCATCGTGTCGTAAATGGCCAGCGTTGCGGTAACGCTGCCGCCGGGCGAATTGATGTAGAAGTGGATGTCCTTGCGGCGGTTCTCGCTCTGCAAGTACAACAGCTTCATCACCAACTCGTTGGCGTTGCCGTCGTGGATCTCGCCTTGCAGCAGAATGACCCGATTTTCCAACAACAGATCGCCGAGCGTCATCTGCCGCTGGCGTTGGTAGTCGCGATAAGATAAGAGCGGGTCGACGACCGCCGGCCGGTATATTTCGCTCATGGATGATCCTTCATCGACAGGTGTTGTAGTCCGTTACGTAGTGAATGGTGGATAATGGGCCGCCGGGCCGGCGGCCGCTAAACATTTTACTCTCTCGTCCCTCGTCCCTCGCTCCTGGCTCCCGATCCCTCGGTCTTCGCCTCGGGAACCTCTTCTCCTTCGTCGTACTTCGCCTCTGGGATGTCGGCTTGCTCGCCGCCGCCGGCCGTCTGGTCAATCGCTTCCTCGTCGGTCTGGCGGAACGAGTAAGGCACTTCATTGAACTTGGCGTGCTCAAGGATGCGTTCGACCACCTTCCGCTCGACTATCTGGTTTCGCAACACGTCCATCGAGCCGGATTTTTCCAGCCGTGCCCGGACACGCCGCGGCGACTCGTCGCTCTGGTTGGCGATCAGCCGGATTTCGTTCTCGTAGTCTTGCTCGTCGGCGTCAACTTTCTCTTCTTCGGCGATGCGTTCGAGGATGAAGTGTTCCTTCAGCGCCCGGGCGGTGGAGACCGTGTTGTTCTGACGCAGGGAGTTCTCGTGGGCGCGGATCTCGTCCTCGCTGAATCCGCTCCGCTGCAATTCCATCACGGCACGCTGCAACTCGCGGCGGCTCTGACGCTGCAACAGCGCGGGCGGAAGCTCCCAATCGGCGGCCACGGTCAAAGCGGCCGTAATCTGCTCGCGGGCGCGGCGGTGCTGCTCGTATTCCAACTGCCGGCCGAGTTGGTCGCGGATCGTGTCGCGCAGCTCGGCCTCGTCCTGAAACTCGCCCAACTCCCCGAGCAATTCGGCGTTCAACTCGGGCACTTCGAGCTTCTTGACCTCCAACACCTTGAAAATGGCCGTTATCTTCTGTCCGCGCAGCGCTACGTTGGGGGCGTCGTTGCTCAGTTCGGCCTCGCCTTCGCGCGTCTCGCCCGCGCGGATGCCGTCCATCAACTTGTCGAACCCCTTGATGTTGCCGTCGCGGAAACTAAGCACCGGCCGGATGCGGATCACCTCTTCTTCGGCGCCGGCCAGTTCTTTGCCGTCGTGCTGGAAGGTCAAGTTCGTGGTGATGTAGTCGCCCGGCGAGGCCGCCCCGTCGTACGGAACCAACCGGCCGCGGCGGGCTAAAATACCTTGCAACGTATCGTCCACGTCCTTCTCGCTCAACTCGCGGACCGGCTTTTCGATCTTCAAACCCTTCCACTCGGGCAGATCGAACTCCGGCCGGACCTCGATGTCGAACTCGAAGGTGAACGAACCGTCATCGGGCATCTCGATCGTCTCGAAGTCGAAATCAGGCTCGCTGATCGCGGATAGCTTCTCGTCCTCGTTCACCTGGGCAAGGCTGTCCATCAGCAACTCGCCTTTGACCTTGTCCGCAATGTCCTTGCGGAAGCGGGACTCGATCAGCTTTCGCGGGGCATGGCCCTGACGAAATCCCGGCACGTGCGCCGTGGGCATCAATTCGGTGAACTCCTTGTCGAAGAACCGGTCGATGTCCTCGCGCGGAATCGTCACCGTGACGTGGCGCTCGCAAGTGCCGCGGTTGTCAACCTTCACCTCCAGCGAAAGTCGTTGGGTCTCCGACTCGGCTTCCGCAACGGCGGTCTCGGTGGGGTTCACGTCGGCTTCGGGGAGGTCTTTGTTCTCGTTCTCAGGCATGATCGTGCCGCGGCGTTATGAAGTTTGTTCGTGTGCGCAAGGAGCGGGTGATGGGGTTCGAACCCACGACAACGACGTTGGCAACGTCGTGCTCTACCAACTGAGCTACACCCGCCCACGGGGGTGCAACGGTCGTCCATGCCGGCCCCGTGCCGAATCACGAGATTATAGGCGGTTAGGCACCACTTTCAAGGGCAATTGGAAGATTTGCCGGTAAAAGGGACGGCTTGCACAGTCTGGGATGCCCCGCCGGTGGGCCGTAAGCCGTGTTCCCTCGCCGGTTTCTTCTCGATAAGACGCTTCATGTCGTAACGAAGGACATAAATCGCTATCTAGCTTCTGTTGCGGAAAGCTGTCGGAATGGGTGGCATGGGTAAGCGAAGCTTGCCCATGCCACCCACCCTTTCCGCAACAGAAACTACATATTAGTTGCGATGCGGAGTTTTCCAGGCTAACATGAGTGGGATGGACGCGAAACTGATTGTTATTGGCGGGAAGGCCAGCAAAGGGAGCGTTGCCCTGAAGCTGCCCACGGTTATCGGCCGAGGCCGGGAGGTCGGGCTGACAGTCGCCCATCCAATGATTAGCCGGCGGCACTGCGAGTTGTTCGAGGCCGACGGGCTGCTGATGGTCCGCGACTTGGGTTCGCTCAACGGCACGGTGATCGACGGCCGGCGGATCAAGGAATCGCCATTGCCGCCGGAGGGGGAGTTTGCGGTCGGCCCGCTCACTTTTCGCGCCCAGTATGAATACGAGGGCGACCTGGACGCATTGCCCGATGCGGTGTTGGCCGACCCGGTCGCCCCGCAACCCGAGCGGCAGGAGTCGTGGTCCGACTCTCCCGAGCCGGAGCCGGTCGGCGAGGCGGTCTCCTTCGATCCGCTGACGGAAGCGGTCCCTCCGAACGACGAGGCCGAGGTGGAACTCTCTTTTTCCGAAGACCTCCAAGGCGAGCAGCCTGCCGCGCCTTCGCCTCCCGCGGCGCCCGCGAAACCGGTCGTGCCGAAGAAGAAGACCAAAGGGTATACCTCGATGTTGCAGGGCGCGTTGAAGAAGAAGGGCGGAAAGGCCGCAAAGCAGTCGGGCAAAGCTCCCGCCGATCGGCCGCCGACCGAAAAAGAACCGGTGGAAGCGTCCGAGGCGAAGAAGCCGGCCGACGCGCCTGAGCCGGAGGGCAAACCAGCCCCGCCCAAGAAACCGATCGTCGATCCCGCCGACGATGAGTTCGACGTCGATGCCTTTCTCGGCGGGTTGAAGTAAGTAGGCCGGGTTGCAACCCGGCGATCATCTTTGGAGTAGCGGTAGCTTGCCACCGCTTTTTCGACGTGTTTTGGTGTTGCCGCATCCTGCGAAAGCAGCGGCAAGCCGCCGCACTCCAAAAATCTTAAACGGAACTCTGGTTGTTGCGTTTCCTTCGCCGCTGCGACGCCAGCAACAGCGCCGCCAGTCCGCTTGCCACCAACGCCGCCGTGGAAGGTTCCGGAATCGGCATCAGAAGAAACGCATGGTTCTCTCCATCCGCATTTACGCCGCTTCCAACGATCCATCCGAAATCATTTATGGCATTGGCACTTTCGAGAA
>JAUWPQ010000019.1 GCA_030611515.1 Planctomycetota bacterium
CAAGACGGATATTGCTTCGATGGCCCACGGGCTGGAATGTCGCCAGCCGTTTCTCGACCATCGAGTGGCGGAGTTGGCCGCTCGGATGCCGCGTCGGCTGAAGTTCCGCCGCGGCCGGGGAAAGCTGATTTTGCGCGAGACATTCGGCGACCTGTTGCCCAAGTCGATCCGTCGTCGGCCGAAGATGGGATTCGGCGTTCCGCTGGACCACTGGTTCCGCCACGAGCTGCGCGACTTTGCCCGCGAAATCCTGTTGGACAAGAAGACGCTCGATCGCGGCTACTTTCGCCCGGAGGCCGTCTCGCAACTCTGGGACGAGCACCAGCAATCCCGCTTCAACCACGGCTACCGTCTCTGGTCGCTGTTGATCCTCGAACTGTGGCAGCGCGAGTGGTGCGATAACAACACGTAGGGTGGTGCTGCGGAAGTGACACGCCACATCAGCCCTTTCCGCCGGTGTCACAGCACCGAAAAAGATGTACCAAGGAGATTACCCATGCGATTCCACTCAAAGTGCAAGGGGCTGCTGGCCGCGTTGTTGTTCCTCGCGCCTACGGCATTATCGATGAGGGCAAATCATTCTGCCGAGGCGAAATCCGCCGCGGACAAGCCAAACGCGCAATCTCCGGCAAAGCCTCGCGTGCTGGTGACGATCTCGAAGGCAACCACTTACATTACGAAGCCACTGCGGCAGGACGGCTACCCGGATTACGTTGCCGCGTTGAATCAACGATTCAGCCAGGGCGTGACGCCCGAGAACAACGCGGCCGTGCTCTTCTGGAAGGCCGTGGGGCCGAGCCGGATCGACAAGAAGTACCGTGCAAAGCATTTCCAGATGCTCGGCATTCCGCCACTGCCCGAGGAGGGCGATTATTTCGTCGATTTGTTCAGCTACGCCGATCAACAGAAGGGCGGCGGGAAGCCTGTGGATGCCAAGTCAAAAGAAGAAGAATTGACAGAAGAATTGAAGAAACTTTCGTGGTCGTGGTTGTACGTGGCGGCTGTGCGCCCCTGGTCGAAGCAGGAGTTGCCGCTATTGGCCGACTGGCTTGCGACCAATGAAAAGCCGCTAGCAGTGATGATCGAGGCATTCAAGCGGCCGCGGCAATATGATCCCTTCTTTGCCTGCAGGGGTGATGAGGGACTTGTCTCTGCTGCTAGTGGGGTGCCGTCACTGATGCCAATTCAGCGTCAAATCAGTTGGACTTTGTTAGCCCGCGCGATGCTTCGACTACAAGAGGGGAACGTAGATGGGGCGTGGGAAGACTTGCTGGCTTGTCACCGACTAGCACGACTGGTCGGCCAAGGCACAACGTTGGTCGAGGCCCTTGTGGCAACAACCATCGATGAGTCGGCGTGTGCTAGGGATCAGACCCTTCTGCAACATGCCAAGCTTAGCACCGCACAAGTAGCAAAGATGCGTGCTGACCTTGCCAACCTGCCTCCAATGCCCAAGTATGCCGACAAGATTGAGTTGGGTGAACGCTTCTGGTATCTCAGTCGCATCACATTGGCCGCACGAGAGGAGCCTGCTTTTCTGGAAAAACTCAGAATCACAGAGAAAATCGGCAACTGCGAACCGGGGAGTACGATCAAGTCGCTGCTCGGCCCTATCGCCGATATGGCAATCGACTGGGATATTATGTTGCGAGTAAGTAACTCCTGGTACGACCGGCTAGCCGACTCGCTGCGCAAACCCACCCGCACCGAGCGGAGAGAAGCTGTGGGCAAGATCATTGACGATATTCGCAACGTGAAGAAGACAATTGAAAACGCAAGAGCCTCTGAGGCGAAATCCTATGCCGAATCGTTGCTCGGCAAACCGCGCGACGTGGTTTCTGAGCGGATCGGCGAGACCCTTGTGTGTCTATTCATACCGGTTTATCCAATATCTTTCGACGCAGAGGATAGCGCGACAATGACGTTCGATCTGACCAAACTTGCCTTCGCACTGGCCGCCTATCACGCCGATCATGGTTCGTACCCGGCGAAGCTCGCGGATCTGAAGCCCAAGTACATCGCCGAGGTACCCAAGGATGTCTTCAATAATGCCGAACTGCACTACCGGCGGGAAGGGCAGGGTTATCTGCTCTACAGCGTCGGCATCGACGGTAAGGATGACGGCGGAAAGAACTACTTCAACCCCGAGAAGGGCCGGAACTGGGACGACTTGGTTGTATCCATGCCTTCGGACGAGAAGCAATAGCAATCAGAAATCAGGGCAGGTGGTCCCGGTCTTTTCAAAACAAGCTCTCATCGGCAGGGTGGCACTGGAAAAAGAAACTGCACAGAGTGCCACTGGCGTTGCCAGTGCTTCGGGGGCGGGGGTGACGTTGCGGCACGTTGTGGCTGGAGGGCAGACGTTACGTAAGTGGCTTGTTGTTTGGAGAAGTCGTCTTTTGAGAAATCCCCAGAGAAACACTGGCCGAGCCAGTGGCACACTCCAACAGCACCACCCAGTTGTCGCACGGCAATCACGTCACGTCATCCGTTTTCTCGGACTCTTATCAAACCGCCAATTCGTGACACCAAGCCCGGGAACGTAGACCGCCGAAGGGAAAGGGAGACGCGGCTCTTTCCTTCTACTTCTCGATAAAACCAAAACGCCCCCTCTCTCTCTTCCCTTCTCCCTCTTCTCTCTTCTCTCTTCTCTCTCCCCCACGGTTCAACGGCGTTTTTTTCTCGAAATTGGGCCACTCCCTGTGATACAATCCGGCTGAGTTTCTCCATTAGTCCGCATTTCTCACCGCAGGGTAGGTCGAGGTCGCACAAGCCCTGCACCTGAACAAGAAATCGTATCCCCTTTTTTTACTCGGTCGGGTTGGTCTTGGTTGCAGGCCGTGGTACAATAGATATGTTGCAGTTGTGTCCCCGAATGGTTGAGGATTTGTGAGATGCCGAAGCTGGATTACCGCAACGTTGAATCCGACGTCGCCCGGTGCGGCGGGCAGCCCGTCGTGGCGGGAACTCGTATTCGCGTGGCCACGATCCTGGCATGTTATCGGCAGGGCATGGGCGTGGAAGAGATCGTACAGCAGTATCCCGGCCTTCGGCCGGCGGACGTCCATGACGCCCTGGCTTATGCCTACGACCACTTGGACGAAATCGAGGCCGGCTTGGCGGCCGACGATGAAGCATCGGTGAAATCTCGTTTGACCGCGGACGATTCAACCTGATGGCCGCTATCCGTTTCTTCACGGACGAGGACGTCTACGGCGCAATCGCCGTTGCCCTGCGCCGCGCAAGGATCGATGCCTGTTCCACTCCGGAGGTCGGCCGCCGGGGGCAATCCGATGAATCCCAGCTTGAGTGGGCGTCGGCCCAAGGCCGCGTGTTCGTTACCTTTAACGTCGCCCATTTCGCCAAACTCCATGCCTGCTGGTTGCGGCAAGGCCGCCACCATGCGGGCATCATCGTCTCCTCCCAACGGTCAATTGGCGAGGTGGTTCGTCGTCTGCTTCATTTATCCAGCCGGATCGATTCTGAATCGATGCACGATCGCCTGAAATTTTTAAGCGACTGGTAGGCTCATGCGCGGTTGGCCCGTCAAGCGGCCTCTCATCGAGCCAAAGCGAACCAATCCACGGCATCGTCCATTTGGTCCGCGTCCCAGCCGACTTCGCCGAGGATCGGCGAGGTGCATCGGGCGGCAAGCTCCCGACGATTGCTCGACAAACTGGCGTCGTCCGCCGAAGGTGGCGCGGGATGGTTCAGCACCACGCCCGCGACCGAAAGACCATCGTGGAACATGCTCGCCGTTATTAGCGTCTGTAGCGTCTGATTGATCGTACCCAACACGTTTGGCGCAACCACCACCAGCGGGAAGCCAAACTCTTCGGCCAGATCGGCGACATATTCGTCCTCGCCCAAGGGAGACATCAATCCGCCGGCACCCTCGACCAGGATGATCTCGGACCGCCGGCGCCAGTGTTCGAGTCCTCGGCGGAGCAGATCGGCGTCGAGTTTTCGGCCTTCCGCCCGAGCGGCCAGATGCGGGGCCAGCGGGGCCTCGAAAAGCTGTGGACAGACGTGTTCCAGTTTGCCCGGCCGGCCGGCCGCTTCCCATAGAGCTACGGCGTCGTCGGAGACCAGCGAGTCTCCCTGTCGCCTGCACCCGCTGGCCGCCGGTTTGTAGACGCCTACCTTCCGTCGGTCGGCCGCCAACCGCCGCGCAATCAGCGCGGCGACGTAGGTTTTGCCCACGCCGGTGTCCGTGCCGGTGATGAACAGTCCTGGAACGCGGTTTGGATCGGGCACTTAAATTCCTCGGCGCGTCGCCCCCGGTGCGGCTACAGCTCCAAAAACTCCTCGGCGGCCTCGCGCAACACCTGGCGGTTTGGATCGACGCCCGTCCAAAGCTGCAAACCGATCGCCACTTGTTCGATGAACATGCTCAGTCCGTCGATTGTCTTGCAGTCGCGTTGGGCGGCCTCGCGCAGAAGCCAGGTTTGGGGCGGGTTTATCACCGCGTCGGCCACGATCAGCTCCGGCCGCAGGCTTTCCGGCACGAGCGGCAAGGGGGACTGGCCGGCGGTTTGGTCGAGGCTCGTGGCGTGGATCAGGATTTCCGTCTCCGGCGGCACGGCGTAATCGCCTTCCCAGGCAGCGACGGAAACCGGCGATTCAAACTTGCCGGCCATCAGCGTTGCAAGCTCTTCGGCCCGGGCCGCGGTGCGGTTGACGATCGTCAGTCCGGCGGCGCCGGCGGCGGCAAATTCGACGGCCGCGGCGCGGGCGAGCCACCCGGCGCCGAGCAGCGCGACTTGCTTTCCCGCCGGATCGACGACGCGGCGGACGGCCTCGACCACTCCCCGGCCTTCGAGGTTATCGCCGACCAGTGCCCCTTCGTCGCGGAAAATGAAGTTTACGGCGCCGACGGCGGCGGCGGTTTCGGAGGTCCGATCCAGCAGTGGAATGACGGCCTGTTTATGTGGATCGGCACAGTGCGAGCCGCGGAATCCCAAGGCCCTCAACCCGCCGACGGCGGCGGCCAGGTCTTCGGGGCCGACCTCGAAGGTCAGGTATCTCCAGTCGAGGTCCTTGTCGGCGAAGGCCCGATCGACCAGATATTGAGTGGGGTTGCCGCCGACGGGATAGGCAAGCAAGGCCAATAACGGTTGCACTGCGGGACTCGACACAAGACGCCTCCACTGATGATTAATGATTGCGGGACAGAAGATTCCCGCTTCTCGACACGAATTATAAATCATAAATTATAAATCATAAATCATAAATCCCCTCTCCCGCTACTTCCTTTCCGTCACTCCTTTCCATTGGTCGGTTCGGAAGGGAGAGGCGGGCAGACCGGCCTTGCTGGCCAAGTTGGGGGTGGCGTCGTCGCGCCAGGCATAGCGCACCGCCACCGGCCGAGCAACTCCGTCCGCGTTGACGACGATCGAATCGCCGTCGATCTTCGCCTCGGCCGGCACGAACTTTTCGTCCACCCCGGCGATGGTGAAGTCCGCAAGCGGTTTGCCGTCCGAGGCGATCAGTCCCCCGTCAACATGGTCGAAGCCGAGGCGAATCTTGTCCCCCTCGACCGCCATCGACTTGTAGATCGGGCCGGAGTAGACGACGTCGCGGCCGTAAACTTTCGCCAATGCCCAGAGTGCCAACCGCTTGCCCACGTCGAGTTTGTTCCCGGGGTGGATGTTCTTCACGTTTCCGATGTCCATAGTGACGGCCATGCCGGTGTTGGGAACGGATTTGAGCGTCATCAGTTGGGCCTCCCGCAATTCGGCGCAGTTTGCCGGGTTCTGGCCGTCGTAGCGATAAGGCGCCAGTTGCACGAAGCCGAAGGGGAAATCGCCCTGGCCCCAATCGGACCGCCAGTTGGCGATCATCGCCGGGAAGAGCGTGCGGTATTGGTGCGTCCGGCCAACGTTGCTTTCGCCCTGATACCAAATGGCGCCACGAATGGCGTAAGGGACCAGCGGGGCGATCATGCCGTTGTAGAGGGCTGATGAATCGCTATTGCCGATCAATGGTTTCAACACGGGGTCGGCCTTCAAGGTCTTGCGGCTGGTCCAGAACTCGGCCGGCGTGCCGCCCCAACTGGATTGAATCAAGCCGACCGGCACACCGAGTTCCTCGTGCAGTTGGCGGCCGAAGTAATATGCCACGGCGGAGAAACTACCCCGACCGACCTTGACGACGTTCTCCGGCGTGCATGGCGCCCACCTGCCGGCGACGTCTTCGGCCGGCTCGGCAGCCTTCACCTTGGGAACGAAGAACAGCCGAATCGAGGGATAGTCGGCCTTGGCGATCTCCTGCCGGCCGTTGTTCGACGCGCCGAGTCCCCAAACCATGTTCGACTGGCCGGAGCAGAGCCAGACCTCGCCCACCAGGATATTTTTGAAAACCAGCGTGCTGCCGGAAGAATCCTCGACGGTCATCGTCAACTGCGCCGGCATCCAAATGAAGTCGATGTCTCCAGACTGGTTCTTGACAGCTACTTCCATCAGTTCGCTGTCTAGTGCGTCCAGCGTCACTTTCCAGCGTCCCTGCTGGTCGGCTTTGGTCGCCAGGGTTTGTCCGGCGATGGAGACGGTGACTTTCTCGCCCTTGTCGGCCCAGCCCCAGACGGGCACCGGCCGGCCACGTTGCAGCACCATGTCGTCGCCGAAAATGGCCGGCAGCTTCACCGCCGCCGCCGCAATCGCGGTCCAACCCGCAATCAACGCGAAACACGCCAAAATCCGCACGATACATCGGCAACGCATGGCAAGTCCCTTGCTGGAACGTATTGGTACAATGCAACGTGTAAATGATCCCTACTTCTTTTCTTCCGCCGGGCCGAAGAGTTTGAGCAATTCTTTCTTGAGCTTCAGGCCGCGGGCATTCAGCCGTATCACCTTGCCGTCGCGGCCAACTAGAATCTTCACGGGTATGTCCGTGATGCCATAGTACGCGACGGAGGGGCTGGGTTTGTCCTTGCCGTAGACGATTGCCCAAGGAATGTCCCGCTGCTTAACGAACTTCTCCAAGTCGGCAAGACGTTGGTCGCAACTGACCCCGACGATGTCGAATCCTTTGTCGTGGTATCGGTCGTAGTGTTTTTTCATCTTCCTGAGGTCGGCGACGCTCGAGCCGGACCAGGTGGACCAGAAGTCGACCAGCACCACCTTGCCCTTGTATTTCGACCAGTCGAAATCGCTGCCGTCGAGGAGTCTACCCTCGATCCTGATTTCGTTTCCCGGCAGCGCCAGACGACGCGAGGTTCCCGCCAGCGTCCGGGCGAACTCGGCGAGTTTTTCGTCCTTGCCGACGGCAAACGCTCTGGCGGTCGAGAGGTAGACTCCGGAGGCGTACTTATTGTCGCCGGTCAGTTCGGCCATTTTTCCGGCCATCAGCGCCAGCCCGCGGTCGGCCAGTTCCGGAGGCGACTCTTCGAGGAACCGCAGCACGTCCCCGATCGCTTTCTTCTGGTTCCGGGGATCTTGCCTCTCCGTCTTGGCAAGTTCGATCCGCAGGCCGTAATTGCGGACCAGCCGGGCGTACTTCTCGTGACCGTCCTCCTTCAATTCCTCGACGAACTCGGCAAGCTGCTCCTGGCCGCTGAACAACTGCATCTTAAGCTGCACCGCATACATCATCTCCTTCTCTTCCGGCTGGGCGGCGATAATATGTTCGGCGGCCCTCCCCAGCGCCTGCCGCGCTTTAACCGCCATCTGTGGATTCTCCAGCCGTGTCTTCCTAACCTTTTCGATATAGCTTTTGAGTTCTTCCGGGGTACCCTCGGGGACTATGAACGGATCGGCCTTTTTCTCTTCCTTCTTCTTCTCGGATGTTTTCTCCTCCGTTGTCTTCTCGTCGGTTGGTTTCTCCGCCGCCGGCGCGTTGGCGGGTTCCTTCTTCCCCTCGGCCGCCATCAGCGGCCACGCCGCCAACGCCGCAAGGCACGGAACCATCAACCACAGTCCCTTAATCGCGCCGCCCATCTCGCCCCCCTTTACAAAAAGTCGAACGTCGAATCCCCTGGCCGCCGTGCCGGCGGTCGCTAAACGAATGTCACGTTGTCGCTCCGAACATCAATAAGCGTCAAATCCGATTTTTCCGTTCTTCGCCGTTGGGGCCGCGTCCTTCTCCGCCCGGCGAATGATCTCCCAGGCCTCGGCGGCCGTTTCCGCGTAGTCGATCAACCCGAGGTCTTCGTCGTCGATGGTTCCCTGGTCGGCCAGGAATTGGAAGTCGATTACCCGTTGCCAGTATTCCCGTCCGAAAAGGATGATTGGAATGGCCTGCATGCGTCCGGTCTGGCGTAGAGTCAGCGCGTCGAACAGCTCGTCGAGCGTGCCGAACCCGCCGGGAAAGGCCACCAATGCCCGCGCCCTCAACAGGAAGTGCAGCTTACGGATGGCGAAGTAGTGGAACTGGAAGCACAGCTCGGGTGTAATATACGGATTGGGTTGTTGTTCGAGTGGCAGGCGGATGTTCAGTCCGACCGACTTCGCGGCCGCGTCATAAGCGCCGCGGTTGGCCGCCTCCATGATACCCGGCCCGCCGCCGGTCGTGATCACGTAGTCACAAGGCGGGTCTTTCTGGCAGTCGGCGGATACCAGGCGGGCGAACTCGCGGGCGGTATCGTAGTAGTGGCTCCGCTCCAACAGGCGTTTGGCCCGGTCCACCCCCCGACGAAGCGCGGAGTCGTCCGGCGAGGCGGCCAACTCTTGCTCGGCTCGTTCGAGCCGGCGCCGGGCATCCGCCGGCGACACGATCCGCGTGCTGCCGAAAACCACGATCGTCGAGCGGATGCAGTTCCGTTGGAGATACAATTCCGGCTTGAGCAGTTCCAATTCGATCCGGGCGGCGCGCATCTCGGGACAACCCAGGAAATCGACGTCCTTGTAGGCTACTCGATAGCTGGGCGATTGCAGAATCTTCGACACTTTGGCGGCGGGGTCTTCGGCCACGGCAGGAACCTCAGCAATGTTGTGCTTCGACCGACCTGAAGCGACACGATACGCGTAGGTTATGCTTCAGCATAACTCGGGCCGACGTGTTATGCTAAAGCATAACCTACAACTAACTTAGCACGCTTCCCACGGCGAAACAAGTCTCGACCAGGCAAGAATCCACGCGAATGTAATAATCAGAAGCCATAAACCGGGGGGAACTCGCAGGCCCGGCCGCACGCGACGAAGCGGCCATGTCGCGCAATGGACCGCCGCCGTCGCCAAAGCTATTGCGAGCGCCGCTTGCCAGCCGAGATAAAGCCCCACACAAATCAGGCAGAGGAACAGACCGGCGGGATTTCGGCTTGCGTCGGAACTTGCGTCCGCCGGTTTTTTGCGGCCAATTCGCCGCACCCACCAAACCGCGCCGCCCAGCGCTGCGCCCGCGGCCAAACCGGCCAAACCGTCAACGACTCCGGCCGGATAGTGCGGCAGTCCCGGCCAGGCCGCAACCGGCCGCAGCAGGGGCCAAAACAGCGGCGCCGCGACGCCGATCGCCAGCGCCGGAACAAACAACCGCGGCGGCGGACGCTGCCGGTCGCACTCGATCAATGCGGCGCAGAGCAGCGTGCATAACAACAGCAGATGGAACAGATACACGCAATACAATTGCAGCCCACTCGTGCCGGCCATCGAAAACCCCTCCGCGACTTCCACGGCCCGGGGCGGGAGATTCGCGCCTTGCGAAAAATGTTCGACGGCGGCCAGAGTGCCGAACATCGCCGCCGTGAGGGCCTCGACCAGCGGATAGCGGATGGAAATCGAGCCGCCGCAACCGCGGCAACGGCCACGCAAAACGATCCAGCCGAAGACCGGAACGTTGTCGTACCAGGGGATGCGCCGCTTGCAGGCGGGGCAGTGCGACGGCGGATCGATCAGGCTGATACCCAGCGGCAGACGGTACACCACGACGTTCAGAAAACTGCCGATCGCGCCGCCCAGCGCAGTCAGCCAAAGCACGATCAACCAACCGGCGTCGAGTGGGGGCATGACGGATAGTGGGTAGTGGGTAGTAAAAGGGGGCAATCAAAGATGTTTAGCCGCCGCGTCCACGGCCGCTAAGAAGGTGTTTTAGGAATCAATATGTGGCACAGCCGCCCTCGGCTGTGACCGAGAACTCACGGTTAATCACACAGCCGAGGGCGGCTGTGCCACATTTCAAAACACGTTCTAAACGCGTTGCATTGGTGTTCTCACAAATTTTCCATCGCCGCGCGGACGGCGGCGAGCACCTTTTCTTGCGCTGACTCGAGGGGTCCGTTCAGCGTTGCTCCGGCGGCCTTGCGATGTCCGCCGCCGCCGAATTGCTCGGCGATCGCGCTGCAATCCATCTCGCAACGGCTCCGCAGACTCACCTTGAACTCGCCCTCGGGCTGCTCGACCAGGATCACGGCCGCTTCGGTCCCGCCGACCGAGAGCGTCATGTTGATGATGTCTTCGCTGTCGGAGGGGAGCGCCCCGATGTCGGCGAATTCCGCACGGCCGAGCCACGTGTGGATCAGCCGGCCGTCCAGTTCCGTCCGCGCGTGGTCCAGTGCCCGGCCGATCAATCGCAGCCGGCCCTGTGAGTCGTTCTCGTAGAGTTCCTTGTAAAGCCGGTCGGGGACTGCGCCGGCGTCGATCAGACGCCCGGCCAGACGTAGCGTTTCGGCCGTCGTCGATGAGAACCGGAACCAGCCGGTGTCGGTGGCCAGGGCGACAAACGCGGGCCGAGCGATCTCCGGCGTCAGCGCGACGCCCAACTGGTCCGCCGCCTCGACCACCAGCCGGCCCGTGGCTTCGGCGTCCACGTCCTTGAACACCTCGGCGCCCAAATCATCTCCGCTCTTATGATGGTCGAGCACGATCTTCAGGGCTTTGGTGTTTCGGATCACGTCGCCCATCGCCCCCAGTTGCGCCCAGGCGCTGGTGTCGAGGATCATCAGCACTTCGCGGTCGACGAGTTGCTCGGCCGCGATATCGACGCCCAACTGAGCAAGCCCCCGCTCGGGATCGAGAAATCGCAGATTCGGCGGCACGGAGAAGGCGTTGCACACCCGAACGTCCTTACCCAGCGACTCCAAAATCGTCATCATCGCCAACTCGCTGCCCAGGGCGTCGCCGTCAGGTCGGACGTGGGTGGTCAATACGAAACGCTCGTGAGAGCGAACTATTTCAATGAAGCGATGCCAAACTATCATGGGAATGGGTATTTCGTGATACAGTTTTTGTTACGTTTAGCGGCCGTCGGCACGACGGCCCCGGTTCGCGTCGCAAGCCGCCGTACCGGCGGCTGCTAAACAGAAAATTGGCATATCTATTCAACTTCCAGCGAGACGATTTCAACCGTTCGGGCTACGTCCCGAACTATCTGGTCCACCAGCGTCTCGACGGACGCGAATCGTTTAATTTCCCTCAAATGGGTGAGAAAGTCAATCTCGATCGGCTGCTCGTAGATCATCCCCTGAAAGCCGATCAGATGTGCCTCGACTTTGGTTCCCCCCTCGTCGAAGGTCGGGTTTGGCCCCAGGCTGACGGCCGCCGGATGCCAGGCGTTTTCGGCCCGTGCGCGGGCGGCGTAAATCCCGTGGCCCGGCAGAAGCGTGTCGATTCGGCCGAGATTGGCGGTGGGGTATCCGAGCCGCGCGCCGCGGCCGGCGCCGTGGATCACCACGCCCCGAATCCGGTATGGTCGGCCGAGCATCATCCGTGCCTCGTCCAATCGACCCGCCGAAACCAACGAACGAATCCGCGAGCTGGAAACGATCCGCCCGGCGATCTCCACCGGCTCGGCCGCCTCGAACGGCATTCCCGCTCCCTCGCAAAACCGGCGCAGAACTTCGACGTTGCCGGAGCGATTGTGGCCAAAAAAGAAATTCGGCCCCTCGACCATCGCCCGGACGGACAACCGACCGCGGACAATGCGGTCGAAGAACTCGCGGGCCTCGATTTCGAGGAACTCCTTGTTCGTCGGATAGACGACCACCGCGTCGAGGCCCAATTCGGCGAGGATTTCGACTTTCCGCTCGAGCCGGACAAGCGGCTCGGGCGCGGCGTCGGGGCGCAGGAGCCGCGTGGGCGGCGGATCGAAAGTGAAGACCACTGCCGGACCGCCTACCCGTTCGGCCATCGCGCGGAGCCGCTCGACCAGCCGCGCATGTCCCAGATGGACACCGTCGAAGTTGCCGATGGCCACGGCGCCGCCGCGGAGCGAGTCGGGAAATTCATCGAGGCTGCGAATCGTTTTCATCTGTCGCATTGTCGTTTAGCGGCCGCTCTGCCGGCGACCGCTAATCTTTAGTTTTCAACTTGCGGATTTGATCCCGGAACCGGGCGGCTTCCTCGAACTCCTCGGCGGCGACGGCCGCTTCAAGCCGTTGGCGAAGAAGTTCGAGCTTGCTCTTGGGGCGGTTCTCCGCCGCGCGCTGCTCGGTGGCGAGAATTTCATCTCGCCACTGTTCGAGGCTTTCCAGTTCGACGCACTCCTCGGCCCGATGCCCCTGGTCGTATTCGTCGAGGAACTCGCGGATGGTCTCGATTCCCGCCTCGATGGCCTGAAGGCCCTCGTTGACCAGCCGTTGTTGCAACAGCGGAGTGGCCACCGCGCGGGCGTGCATCATCGCCACGTACGGCCGCCATTGATCGAACTGGAGCTTAAGATGTTCGTCCCGGGTGTGGGCTCGAACGAAGCCGAACAACCGCAAATTCCGCGCGGTGTCGCGGGCACACCACTCGAACATGTCCAAGTGCCAAAAACTCAGATAGCGATGGTAATACTGCACCGCCTCGCGCCACAGCCGCAAACAATCCTTCTCGCCGAGCAGAAACGGCGCGGAATCGAGATGCGTCTCGTCGTGCTTCCGTTGCCGGCGCTCGTAGTATTCGAGCCACGACTCGCAGTCTTTAGGGCGGACTCCATCGGGACGGCCCTCCATTTCCATTTGCAGCACGCCCAGATCGACCCGCAACTGAATTTTGCTGCGGCCATCGTCGCCGGGAATGATCCGCACCAGCACTTCGTCCGGCTCGAACCGCCATTGGTCGAGAAATTGCGTCAGATCATTCGGCATGCGGGCATTGTACGCGGTTGGGCACGCGACGCAACCGCACCCCTTCCACGGATCGCGTCAACTGGCCGCTGAAGCGGCCAGCCCTCCGTTGTGCCACACTGGCCGCTGAAGTGGCCAGCCCTCCACCGTGTGCCACTGGCTAAGCCAGTGCCACCCTCCGCCCTCGAATCACGTCGTCGGATCGTGGCTGATCGGCTCCATGACCTTCGTGTTCCGATCGATGGCCAGAACAATGGTCCGCTGCTCGGCGCCGTCGCGGCTGCTGGCGACCATCGGCAAGACGTGGCGTCGGTTGGGAAGGTTAAAGCGGACGGCGAACGAGCCGTCGCTCCGCAGTTGCACCGGTTCGCCGCGAAGCGTGACGTGGGCGTCGGGGCGGGTCACGCCGTGGACGATCAGTTCCGCGTCCACCTGGAACTCGAAATCCGAGCCGTTGGCCAAGTGGGCCGACGCGCCGGGACCGAACTGCACCGTCACCGGATCGCCGATCGGACGCTGGAGCCGTTCCTCGAACAGCTCCTTCAGATCGCCGTTGGACTCCGACTGGCTGTATCCGCCGCTCAGCGCGAAAATCCGGTCGAAATCCTTGGCCACGTCGGCCCAGTTCTGGTCGAAGGCGTCGCCGGCCGCCGCCGAAGGCGTGGTGACGACGTTGCTCCGCGCCACGCAGAAGAACTTGCCTTCCGATGTCAGGTAGCCGATGTCTAGTTGGTAGCTCTTCGGGGGATTGCCTACGTCGATGTACCAGTTGTTCACGCCGCCGTGGATTTCGATGTCGCGGATCGGCTGCCGGGTAGAGGTCGTGACGCCTTCGCGCAACACCTCGTAGACCCGCAGCATGGGCCGAGCGCCGTGCCAATACTGCCCTAAGGCGACTTTCGCCCGTTCGATGCTCTTCCGGCTAAGTTCCCAGTAGGCGTGCAGCCAGTACGAATCGCGGACCATCACGATCAGGCGGTCCTTGACTTGCCCGTTGCCCTCGCCGATGCTTCGGAAAGTCAGATCCTTGGCCTCGGCAAGCCGCGTTTGGACCTGTGCCAGGCGTCGTGACTTCCGGGAGTGGGACGCCGACCGCTTATCGCGTCCGTTTGTCTTCTCGAACCGGCGTCTTTCGGCCCGCGCCTGCCGCAGTAGGGCCTTCACCAACTCGTCCTTCCTCATGGAGTGCCAGCCGGGGACTTTCTTCTTCTTGGCTATCGAGGCCAGGTCTCTAACCGTCCGATTCTTCAGTTCTGCTGCTGTCATTGCGACGCTCATCTCTGCTGTGCCGGCCTCGCAGACATAATGTCATGCGAGCCGGTTAGGTTCGGGAGTCGTCCGTGACAGGTGGGGCTACGTCACTGGTTCGTGCAACGATTCACCGCCGCCACCCTCTTGCCCCGCCGAGGGTAGGCGCCCGGTAAATTGGGCATGGCAGGTAATTTCCAGTATAATCGCATCATCTTTTCAGAGCAAGGATTTCATACCGCCATTGAGACAATCCGGCCTCACAGGCGGAGACGGAACTGCTTGCACGATAACCACTTACGAAAACAACTGGCATCCCTGACAATTATTGAGATTGTATATGTCATATATACCTTTGGGGTAGCATCATTATACCTATTGGTGGCTGTGTGTCGTCGAACACTTCGGTGGTAAAGATGCCGGGCGGGCGATGACACGGACAATGGCGCTCATGGCGGAAGAGCCGGTTTCGGGAGGCGGTTGACTTGCCGTGAAAGCTGGTATAGAGTCGCTATTCTTACCCACTTGAGATCGCGACCGGATTATGTGGCCGTGAATAAACCGCGTAACGACATCTCCCCGTTCGTGCTGGCTATGCAGTGGAGTTCGCGGATCACGACAATCTCTTTGGAGATGGTCGTTCCGGTGTTGATCGGCTATTGGCTCGACCAATGGCTGGGCAGCGGTTTCGTGTTTCTGTTGGTGGGCGCGGCGTTGGGTTTTTCCGTGGCCTTGATGAGCTTGTTGAAGCTCGCTCGGTATTCAAAGGACGACGATCGGACGGAATGAACGTGGGGCTGATGTTCAGACGGCTAAACTCCTTGCGGAACAGATCGATAACAGTCCGAGCGGCGGTGCTGACCGTTACGGTGCTGGCGGTCTACCTGCCGGCGGCGGCGGTAGGTTTATCGGCCGGTCCGGCCGGAGTGGTTGATTGCAGTGCGGCCGCATTCGCTTGCTTTCTCGGCGCTGCTATCGCCCTGTTCGTAAGTCACTTCATACGCGGACCAATCCCGGCACTGTCCGGGGCCATGCTGGGTATGTCGGCGCGAATGGCGGTCCCGCTGGCGCTGGCCACGGCTTACATGCTTGCGTCGTCGTCGCGGCCCGACCCTGCTCCGTTGTATTGGTTGCTGATTTTTTACCCGGTCACTTTGACCGCGGAGATAATGTTGTCGATACCACTCGACGGCGCGTGCCGGCCGGTCCAGCAGCAACCGGGCCGGAGAGCAGGTGAAACATGGACCTAAACGAACTTGCCGAACACGTCACCGACTCGGCGGAATTCGTGATACCGTTCTTCCAGATACACCTGCCGAAAGTGTATGGGTTCCAGGTGACGCGCTTCATGGTTCTGGAACTGATCGTCGCCGCGGCGATGATGGCGGTTTTCATTCCCTACGCTCGGCGCGTGGCGAAGGGCGATCCGCCTCGGGGTAGATTCTGGAACATGCTCGACGCGCTGCTGATTTTCCTGCGGGACGAAGTAACTCGGCCGGCCATCGGACGCAAGGACGCCGACCGCTTCCTGCCGTTCGTTTGGACCATTTTCTTCTTCGTTCTGTTATGCAATCTGATCGGAATTATCCCTTGGACCGGTTCGCCGACCGGCTCGTTGATGACGACCGCTTCGCTGGCATGCACGACGTTCTGCGTGGTCCTCGGCGCGGGCATCGCGAAGTTCGGCCCGTTGCAGTATTGGCTCAGCATTGTGCCGCGGATGGACGTGGGCGGAGTGTTGGGAATGCCGCTGAAAGCGATGATTTTCTTCATCGAGATCGCGGGGCTGTTTATCCGCCATCTCGTGCTGGCCGTGCGTCTGCTGGCCAATATGTTCGCCGGCCACCTGGTGCTGGCGGTGATCGTGGGATTTATCGGTTGGACCGCTCAAACGACGATATTTTTGTGGATAGGAGTTACGGTTCCGAGCGTTCTTTGCGCTTCCGCGCTGACGCTGCTGGAGATATTCGTTGCGTTGTTGCAGGCATATATTTTCGCGTTTCTCTCGGCGTTGTTCATCGGCATGGCGGTCCACCCGCATTAAGGTTTGCCGCCGCGTCTTGAGACACTACTTTAGTTGAAGGAGACGAGTTCCGTGTACAAGTTTACGAGCATTATCCTGTTGGTTGTGATTTTTCTGACGATGGCCGCCCCGGTGTTTGCCCAGGGCGAGAAAACCGATCCCGCGAAAAGCGCCGCCTCGGAAGGCGCCCCCGCCGACGAAGCCGCCAAGGAAGAAGCCCCCGCCGCCATGCCCTGGCAAATCCTCGCCGGAGCGGCGTTCGGCTCCGGCCTGGTGATCCTGGGCGCGGGCTACGGCATCGGGCGAATCGGCTCCGCGGCCGTCGAGAGCATGGCCCGACAGCCGGAAGTGGCCGGAAGCGTGCAGACGGCAATGGTTATCTCCGCGGCACTGATCGAGGGCGTTACGTTCTTCGCCCTGATCGTCTGTCTGTTGAGCGTCATATTCCGCTACTAACGACCGCGATGGAGAACGCTTTTGCCATGAGAAAGTAGGGTGGGTCAAGCGAAGCGCAGCCCCACCACGTTTTCCCAAGGAGCCGCGCTGGAGAACGCAGTTGCCATGAGGACGCGATTAGCAGTCAGTCTGATCTTGACCGCGGCGGTCGTTTGCGGATATTGCGCGACGGCCGTCGCAGCCGGTCACGGCGGTGGGAACCCGGCCGAGGCCCTCAATCCCATCACCTTCCGAGGGATAAACTTCCGCGGCGACTTGGCCATCTGGACGGGAGTCGTATTCCTCGTCGTCATGGCGATACTCTGGAAGTTCGCCTGGAGGCCGATCGCCGACGGGCTGGACAAACGCGAGCAGAACATCGCCGACCAGATCGCCGGGGCCGACGACGCCAACCAGCAGGCCAAGGATGTTTTGGCCGATTACCAACAAAAGCTCGACGAGGCCGGCGATCAGGTCCGCGGCATCCTCGATCAAGGCCGTCGCGACGCCGAACAGATCGGCCGCGAGTTGCTCGAAAAGGCCAAAAAAGAGGCCGATGTCGAGCAGCAGCGGGCCATGGGAAGAATCGAGGCCGCCACGGACGATGCCCTGATGGGGCTGGCCGACCGCAGCGCCGCGATGGCCGTCGAACTGGCCGGACGCATCGTCCGAGAAAAACTCGATCCCAAGGATCACACCCGACTGATAGAACAGACCATCGCCGGGTTTGGGCGGGAAAAGGCTGAAAGTTGATGGAGAAGAGAAGAGAGAAGAGAGAGGAGAGATGAGGTGATGACGTTTATTGATTATCGGAAAAGTAAAGCAACACGTTTAGCAGCCGCCGGAACGGCGGCTTGCGGCGAAATGGGGCCAACGCGCCGTCGGCCGCTAAGTGGGCGCCGCGTTGCTTTCTCTCCCCTCTCCCCTCTCCCCTCTCTCTTCTCTCTTCCCTCTTCTCTCTTCCCTCCCCCCTCTCCCCGCCGCCATGACTGAATTCCAGAACACCGCCGAACGCGACGCACGAACCGCCGCCCAAATCGAGGCCGACGTGGGCGTCGAGCACGTCGCCAACGTCTACGCCAAGGCACTGCTCGGCGCGGCGCGGAACGCCGGTCAACTGGCGGCCGTCGTCGAGGAGTTCGACGACCTGCTGGCCGAGGTGCTCGACAAGTTTCCCAAACTGGAAACCGTACTGGTCTCGGCGCTGGTATCGGTCCGCGAGAAATATGGCGTCATCGACCGGACGCTCGGCGGCCGGGCCTCGGCGCTGATGATCGCGTTCCTAAAGGTCGTCGCGCGTCACGGGCGGCTCGATTGCCTCAGGGCGATTCACCATCAGACGCACGTAATGTACGATAAAATGCGAAAACGCGTCCGCGTCGAGCTGACCACCGCCACGCCGGTCGAGACGGCCGAGGTCCGCCGCATCATGGACGGACTCCGCGAAAAACTCGACGGCGAGCCGGTCCTCGAACAACACATCGACCCCGAGTTGATCGGCGGCGCGGTGATCCGCGTCGGCGACGTCGTATACGACGGCTCGATCGCCAACCAATTAAAACTACTTCGTCAACGGATGAATCAGAGGAGCGCCAATGAAATTCAAAGCCGACGAGATCGCTTCCGTCATACAGCAGGAAATTGAACAGTTCGACTCTCGCGTCGACGTCCGGCAGGTCGGGCGGGTAATCGAGATCGGCGACGGAATAGCGCGCGTCTACGGGCTGTCCGGCGTCATGGCGGGCGAAATGGTCGAGTTTTCCGACAGCGCGGGCGGCGTGACAGGGCTGGCTTTCAACCTCGAGGAAAACTCCGTCGGAGTCATTATCCTCGGCGACTACCTCACCATCAACGAGGGCGAGGAAGTACGCGGCACCGGACGGCTCCTCTCGGTGCCGGTCGGCGAGGCCGTGCTCGGCCGGGTGATCGATCCGCTGGGCAACCCGCTCGACGGCGGCGGGCCGATCGTTTCCAACGAGCAGCGGCTGGTCGAATCGGAAGCCCCCGGCGTTGCCCAACGACAGCCGGTAAAACAACCGCTGCAGACCGGCATCAAGGCCATCGACTCGATGACGCCCATCGGACGCGGTCAACGCGAGTTGATCATCGGCGACCGCAAGACCGGAAAAACCGCCATCTGCATCGACACGATCATCAACCAGAAAGAGACCGGCGTTAAATGCTTCTACATCGCCATCGGGCAGAAGGACTCGACCGTCGCCGGATTGATCGAAACCCTTCGCAAGCACGGCGCGATGGACTACACCACGGTGGTCGTGGCCGGGGCCAGCGACCCGGCCCCGTTGCAATACGTCGCCCCGTATGCCGGCTGCGCGATGGCCGAGTTCTTCACCTGTCGAGGCGAGGACGCGCTGATTATCTACGACGACCTCTCGAAACAGGCCGTGGCCTATCGGCAGATTTCGCTGCTGATGCGCCGCCCGCCGGGACGCGAGGCATATCCCGGCGACATCTTTTATTGCCACAGCCGGCTGCTGGAACGAGCCGCAAAGCTCAGCGACGAACTTGGCGGCGGGTCGCTCACCGCACTGCCGATCGTCGAAACGCTCGAAGGCGAGGTCGCGGCATACATCCCCACCAACTTGATTTCGATCACCGACGGGCAGATTTACCTCCAGCCCGACCTGTTCTTCTCCGGCCAACGACCGGCGATGAACATCGGCATTTCGGTCTCGCGGGTCGGCGGCGCGGCCCAAGTGCCGGCGATGAAGAAGGTTACCGGCGGGATGCGGCTCGACCTGGCCGCTTTCCGCGAACTGGAATCCTTCGCCCAACTGGGCACCGACCTGGAGGCCGCCACCCAGGCGCAGCTCGATCGCGGATACCGAATGACGGAACTGCTCAAGCAAGGTCTGTATCATCCGATGCACGTCACCGATCAGGTGTTGAGCATCTACGCCGGCGCCCGCGGCCACCTCGACAAAATCCCCGTCAAAGAGGTCCACGCGTGGGAGGAAGGATTTTTGGCGTTCATCCACAAGGAGAAGCAGCCGTTGTGGCAGAAGATCACCGACAGCCGCAAGCTCGACGACGAATCCGCCGCGGAGCTCGACGCGGTAATCGCGGAGTTTCGGCAACAATACGCGGGAACGGAGGTGACGGTGCGGGCGTAGTATGCAAATTGCAAATTGTATGAAACAAACCCGTTTAGCCGCCGCGTCCACACGGCGCGAGAGTTTGGGAATTCGGTAATTAGTTATTGTACACATGTTTTAGGGTCGTTTACGACCCTTTCCGCGCTAGCGGTATTAGGCCCGACGTTTACGTCGGGTTGCGGAGGTCACGATCATTGGTTGTTAGGCTGTCAGGCCCGTTCACGGGCCTCCTGCCGTGCCAACCAACAGGACGCCCGTAAACGGGCGTGACAACACACAAAACAAAAAAACACATCTGCCACGACGGCCAACCCGACGTAAACGTCGGGCCTAATACCGCCTGCGGCGGAAACGCCCGTCAACGGGCGTACAGTCTGGTGTTTATAGCGTAAGAGACTGAAATATGGGATCACATCGCACCCAGAATTCAAACCGAACGCCGAAAAGCATACGAGCGCTCAAAAAATGGCCGACCCTTCCAGACAACATCGGCAAGAAGCGGAAAATTAAGACTATTGACGGGCGTATCCTGCACTGGCGAATTGAGGATGAGATTATCCTGTCTCAAACCAACAGTGATAGAAAGATAATCGTATTCCAAAAGATGAGGAACCTTGAAGAGGATCGCGTTGAGTTTCGATTAGGATACTACATGATCGGAGTTAAGCCAAGGAGAAAAGGACAATGGGTGTGGGGACAGTTTTGCCTCTTTATTCCTCAAGAGGATTTAGTTGAATTGATTCGCAGGGCAAAAAGAAAGAACTGGTTCTGAAAACTGACGACTGATAACTCCTTATGGCCAAAGCCCGAGTACTAGACCGACGCCGCAAGTCGATCCGCGGCATCCGCAAAATCACCTGTACGATGGAGAGGAAATCGCCATGCCGGTAGTATCCATGTTCTACGGGATCATCGTTTCCATGTATTACATGGACAACAAACAGCATCATAGGCCGCACATTCATGCAAAATACCAAGAGCATGAGGCCGTGGTTTCGATTCCTGACGGAGAATTACTGGAAGGACATCTGCCGCCGGCGAAGATGCGGCTATTGTCGGCGTGGGTCGAGATTCATCGAGACGAATTGATGGCCGATTGGGAGCTTGCCGTCAGCGGCCAACAGCCCTACAAGATCAAACCTTTAAGGTGATGACATGAATCCCCGAATCATGGCGGTTATACCGATCGACGATTATCGGCTGGAGATCACGTTCAGCAATGGCGAAATAGGGGTTTACGACTGCAAGCCGTTGTTGGACTTCGGCGTGTTTCGGGAACTTCGGAACGAGGCGTATTTTCGACAAGCGCGTGTCGAGAACGGAACCGTCGTTTGGCCTCACGAGCAAGATATTTGCCCAGATACGATCTACTTGGATTCCGTAAAAACGCAAACTACTTCGGCTGACTCTGCGAAGAAAATGACTTCCCCCTAACCCCTATCCACTAACCACTGACCACTAACCACTGAAAACTGACGACTGACAACTCCCAATGGCCAAAGCCCGAGTACTAGACCGACGCCGCAAGTCGATCCGCGGCATCCGCAAGATCACCCGCACGATGGAGTTGATCTCCACCGCGCAGTTCAAGCGGGCAATGGTTCGGGCCACCGCCGCGGCGGCCTACACGCGGCGGATCACCGCGCTGGTCGGTCATCTCGCCCGAAGCGGATTGGAGGTGTCCCATCCCCTGCTCGAACCGCGGCCGGAACCGAAACAGGCGACGCTGTTGGTTCTTTCGGCCAATCGTGGGATGTGCGCCGGCTACAACGCCGGCGTGTTGCGGCAGGCCGTTGCCCGATACAATGAATTGGCCAACGTCGCGTCGGAGGTCGGTCTTGAGGTGGTCGGCAAGCGGGGGATTTCGGCCTTTCGGTTCCGTAAAATCCCGATCGACGAGGCGTTCACCCATTTCGAGTACAGGCCCAGCTTCGCCGAGGTGGACGTGCTGGCCGAGCGGTATTTGCGGGACTTCACGGCCGGCCGGCTCGACCGGCTCGATGTGGCCTATACCCGCTTCGAGAGCGCCAGCCATCGGCAGGCGGTGGTCGAGACGCTGCTGCCGATGGGCGGCTTGCATGGCGCCGAGGAGAAAACGCCGGCCGCCGAGACGCAATACGAGTTCCTCCCCTCGGCGGCGAGCATTTTGGACGAAGTGGTGCCGATGAGTTTTCGGGTGCGGCTGTTCAAGTGTTTTCTGGACGCGGCCGTGAGCGAGCAGATCGCCCGGATGGTGGCCATGAAGACCGCCACGGAAAACGCCGACAGCATGATTTCGCATTTGTCGATGGCCTACAACCGTGCCCGGCAGGGACAGATCACCGGCGAGTTGCTGGAGATCATCGGCGGAGCAGACGCGTTGAGCGGATAGCTGAATGTTCAATGACCAACGACCAATAATTAACCATAGCGGAAGTGTCTGTAGGGCGAGGAAATACACTAAAAAGCGGTTTGTGCGACGATAAGGTGCGTTTTACCATTGATTTTGCGGTGAGATCAGCCATCGAATCATAATGACACTTCCACCAGAAGTCCCGCTACGGTGTGTATTGTGCGCATGACAGGTCTGGTAGAATACTCCCATGGGCAACCGAGTATATATTGAGACATCCGTGATTAGTTACCTGACGGCGCGGCCGAGTCGGCAGATTCTGGCTGCGGCTTGGCAACAGACCACACAAGAGTGGTGGGATAATCGCCGAACGCGATTTCGATTGTTCACTTCGGAATTAGTTTTTGCGGAAGCAGGACAAGGCGATCCCGTCGCGGCCGGGAAACGGATCGGGAAATTGGAAGGCATTCCGAACTTGGAAGTGACCGACGACGTAATTGTTCTGGCAAAGAAATTGGTCTCCGACGGGGCCTTGCCAGCCGAAGCCGTGGACGATGCCATGCACATAGCGGTTTCGGCCGTTCATGGGATGGACTACTTGCTGACCTGGAATTGCAGTCATCTCGACAATGCAGAAATGAAACCCTTGATTCGGAGCGTATGTGCCGTTGCCGGGTATCGTTGTCCGGAAATTTGCACGCCGCAGGAACTTATGGGAGATCAAGGCCATGACTGACGAAATCATTCAAGAGGTATGGCGCGCAAAAAAACAGCTTGCCGAGCAGTATCATTACGACATTGACGCTTTGGCCGCAGAGCTTCAGCGACGCCAGCGGGAGTCGGGCCGCGAGATTGTGAATCTGGCAAAGGATAACCTGTTGCAAACCGGCGGCCGTCCACCGACCACCGATCACTAATCACTTTGCCTTTTTCATTTTGCATTCCCTGCTTCGCCAAAAACCTTGCCTTAGCTAAAGATTTTCCATGCCCACCGCCACTCCCGCAGCAAAACCAAAACCCGCCGCTTCTAAAAACATCGGTCAGGTGAGCCAGATCATCGGCTCGACGTTCGACGTGCAGTTTCCCGAGGGGCGATTGCCGGCGATATACAACGCCGTGAAAATCAGCAACCGGCGCGAAGGGGGCAAGATCGATCTGGTCGGAGAAGTTCAGCAGCATCTCGGCGGCGGAAAGGTCCGTTGCGTGGCGCTGGCCAGCACCGACGGCATGATCCGCGGCATGGAGTGTATCGACACCGGCGCGCCGGTGATGGTGCCGGTCGGCAAGGCCACGCTCGGCCGCGTGTTCAATCTGATCGGCGAGCCGATCGACGGACGCGGGCCGGTCAAGGCCGAGGACTATTGGCCCATCCACCGCGATTCGCCCGATGTGACAGACCTATCGACCAAAACCGAGGTCTTCGAGACGGGTATCAAGGTGATCGACCTGCTGACTCCGTTTGTCCGCGGCGGCAAGGCCGGCCTGTTCGGCGGGGCGGGGCTGGGAAAAACCGTGATCCTGACTGAACTGATCGCCCGAATCGCCACCTCGCACGGCGGCTATTCCGTCTTCGCCGGCGTCGGCGAGCGGACCCGCGAGGGGAACGACCTCTGGCTGGAAATGCAGCACACACAAATCGGCGATACCGACCGGCACGTGATCGACCAGACGTGCATGGTCTTCGGCCAGATGAACGAGCCGCCGGGCGCGCGATTGCGTGTGGCGCTGTCGGCGTTGACGATGGCCGAATACTTCCGCGACACGACCGGGGCCGACGTGCTGCTGTTCATCGACAACATCTTCCGCTTCTCGCAGGCCGGCAGCGAGGTCTCCGCGTTGCTGGGGCGGATGCCGTCGGCCGTCGGCTATCAGCCCACGCTGGCCACCGAGATGGGCCAGTTGCAGGAGCGGATCGCATCGACCAACAAGGGAGCGATCACCTCGGTCCAGGCGGTGTACGTACCGGCCGACGACCCGACCGACCCGGCCCCGGCCGCCGCCTTCGCGCAGCTCGATGCCTTCATCTACCTGGAACGTTCGATCAGCGAGAAGGGCATCTATCCGGCCGTCGATCCGCTGGCCAGCTCGAGCCGCATCCTCGACCCGCAGTACGTCGGCCAGCGCCACTACGACATCGCCCGGCGGGTGCAGATGACCTTGCAACGCTACCGTGAGTTGCAGGACATCATCGCCATCCTGGGCATCGACGAACTGAGCGAGGCGGACAAGCTGGTGGTCCACCGTGCCCGGCGGATGGAGCGATTCCTCTCGCAGCCGTTTTTGGTGGCCGAAGTTTTCACCGGCAAGCCGGGCGAGGTGACCCCGCTGGCCGACACGGTCCGCAGTTTCGAGGAGATCGCCGACGGCAAGTGGGACCATCTGCCCGAGCAGGCGTTCATGTACGTCGGTCCGATCGAACAGGCGGCGGAACAAGCAAAGAAAATGACCAATGACCAATGACCAATGACCAATGACCAATGACCAATAACCAATGACCAATGTTCAATGACTAATGACATTGGAACTTGAACATTCAACTCCCATGCTGCAGTGCATCGTTGTCACCCCTGAACGGACAGTATTCGACCGGCCGGCGGAGTTCGTCGCGCTGACTTTGTACGACGGCGAGATCGGCGTCGCGCCGGCACACGCGCCGATGATCGGCCGGTTGGGCTACGGCGAGATGCGGGTAGTGGGTCAAGGGCAAACCGAGCGGTACTACGTCGAGGGCGGGTTCGTCGAGGTGCTCGACGACGTGGTTTCCGTGCTGACTCGGCGTGCCGTTCCCGCCTCCGAGATCGACGAGGCGGTAGTCGGCGAACAGCTTTCCGCCGCCCGAGCGCGCCCGGCCACCACGCCCGAAGCGCTTCAAATCCGCGATCGGTCGATCGCCCAGGCCCGTGCCCAGTTGCACATCTGCCGCCGGGCCTAGGTCTGGTTCTCTAAACTTTCGGGTGGCATGTCCCCCACACCCCCCGAAGCGTCATAGCGCAAGCGGATTCGCGGAAATTTTTCTTTGCGCATGTCAGAATCGCGCCGTTTCCCGGAAGTTATTATAGAGGGATGGCGTGGAGGCGGCAGCAACGCCCTCTTCTCATGTGTGTCCGGCATCTTATCGGGGACATCGGCGATGGAAAACATCGAAGCCCGGAAATGTTTTGACGAGCGGTTCGTGCATTCGCACCGGCACGTTTTCCGGTACATCGCGGCGTTGGTTCCCAATCGGGACGACGCGGAAGAGGTGTTTCAAGACACTTGCCTGAAGCTGTTGGAGAAATGGCGGGACTACGATTCCGCCCGGCCGATGGAGCCGTGGGCCTGCGGCATCGCCCGGAACATGGCCCGTAAGTTCTTCGAGCGGAACCGCCGCGGCGGACTCCCGCTGAGCGAGATCGTCGTGGCGGCGGTTTCCGAGACGCAGCACCGGCTGGCGACCGAGGTCGACCGCCGCTTGCAAAAGCTGCCCGAGTGTCTGGAGCAATTGTCCGCGGAGCAGCGCGCCCTGTTGGAACAGTGTTACGGAGGAGATCGGACGATCAGGGCCATCGCCGAAGCGAGTCGATTGGAGCCTGACGTGCTCTACAAACGTTTGGAGCGGATACGCCGAAATTTGTTCGAGTGCATCGAGCTTGCCGTGACGAAGGACTGAGTCGGATGGAAACCACGCCGAAAAACACGAGCACCGAAGCGAGCGCGGAGTTGTGGGAACTGGCGTCCCGGTCCTGCAACGACGCGCTGCGTCCGGAAGACCTCGCCCGGCTGGAGTCGCTCTTAGCCGAGGACCAGCAGGCTCGGCATTTCTACGGCTTCTACATGCTGATGCACGCGGAGTTGGCGTGGCGGTTCCGCGCCGACGAACAAACCGCAATCGAGGGGCGAGGGATGGCCGGTTTACCGGCCATTGATGGAGAAGCGGGGTTCGGGGTTCGGGATTCGGGATTCGGGATTCAAAGTTCGGGATCTCTCTCTGTTGGCGCGGCAGTTGAACTGCCGTCAGGCCAATGGCCCCGAACCCCGAACCCTGAACCCCCCTTCCCCACACTATCCACTACCAACTATCCACCACCCGCTACTCCTTTCGTCGGCAGTTGGGCGTTCTCCTGCATGGTCTCCGCAGTGATCATGGGCGTGATGCTGCTGGTGTTCTGGGCGATAAAAGTCACCCCCCGCCAACATATCGCCGAGGCGCCGTCGAAGTCGGTTCCGTCGGACGCCAGGCCGGAGATGGTGTTCGTCGGCCGCATTACCGGCATGGTCGATGTGAAGTGGTCCGACGATCCCCGCTATCTGCCGCCGCCGGACTTCGCACACGTCCCCTTGGACCGCAAATACATCCTCTCTTCCGGGCTGTTGGAAATCACCTACGACTCCGGCGCGAAAGTGATCCTCGAAGGCCCCTGCACCTACGAGGTCGAATCCACCGCCGGCGGCTATCTGTCGTTAGGCAAGCTGACCGCGCGGGTGGAGAAGAGGGGCGGAAAAGGTTCAAGGTTCAAGGTTCAAGGTTCAAGGTCCAAGGCCGAGCCTTCATCCTTCATCCTTCATCCTTCATCCTTATTCTCCGTCCGCACTCCCACGGCCATCGTCACCGACCTGGGCACCGAGTTCGGCGTGGAAGTAAGCGATGAGGGAAACACCACTTCGCATGTCTTCCGCGGCTTGGTGAAGGTTCAAGTAGTCGGCGATAGTCTCCCCTCTCCTTCCGGGAGAGGGGCTGGGGGTGAGGGCTTTGTGGTGCAATTGAGCGCAGGCGAATCGGCCCGGGTAGAGAAGGGCGAAGGCGACGGCGGCCCGCGATTGGTGTTGCTCGAGGGGGTCGATAATCCGCCAAAATTCGTCCGACGGTTGAGGGAACCGACGAAGGTGCTCGGCTCGTTGGGTACCGTAGACGGCAGTATCTTCCGCGACGATTTCGACGGTGACGCGGTGGATGCAGACAAATGGGTTGTCGCCGCCTCGAGCGGCGGCGCGCTTTCCGTCGCGGACGGTGCGATGACTCTCCACACCCCCGCCGACGAGGGCATCGCATACTTGACGGGCGCCGCCCCGCTGGATTTTAGCGGTTCTCCCGACGATTGGTGGGTGGAGGTTCGATTCAAAATGGGCGAGTCCCTGACAACTAATTCCTGGAAACTGCGCCACTGGACTGTGCTCGGCGGGATGACTGTTCCTCCCGCCACCTGGGAAATGCGGGGTTTCGACCTGCGCGTGATGCAGCAGGGCGCGGAAAACAGCCCCATATTTATCCTGGGTTGGTGGGGCTGGGACAACGGGGACAACGAGCGATCGCCCGAGTGGCTGGTGTCGAACCTCAAAAAAGGACGGTTCTACATCGTCAAAATACATCGCAAGCCGGACGGCAACGTGGACATCTACCTGGACGACCGCTTGATTGCCGTCAGGCCCTTGATCGCTTCGCAAAACCCCGGCGTTTTGAAGTGTGGAGATATCAGCACTTACATGAACGGGACGCAGATCGTCGATTACGTGAAAGTGGGCGCATTAGTCCCGACTTCACCGGACTCCGGGAAGAAGCCGGCCGGTGGAAGCTTGCGGCCGTAAAAACAACCGAGAAAGGAGGTGACGCAATTCGCAAGTAGGGCAGACATTCCTGTCTGCCGTGGGTTGGGATGGTGTGGAGTTGGGTAGGGTGGGACAAGCGTAGCGCAGTCCCACCATTTCAGACCCTTTGATACGATTGGTGGGACTGCGCTGCGCTTGTCCCACCCTACATGTTTGCTTCGAGTGTGCGGAGTTTTGCACCGCCGAGTCGGCCGGCGCCGCAAGGGCCTCTTGGAGGATGCAACAGAGGAAAGGAAGTGAGAGCCGTCGCGCGGGATGAACTTTGACAGCATGTTGCTGTCGGCCCGCCAGCGGTCGGGGGCACTGCTGGACAAGCCAGCAGTGGCACCCACGGAAGTTGGGATGGCAGTTGTACTGCCGTTTCGTTCCTTAACAATTGGAGAGTAAGCTGATGACTAGGTTACACTTACACATGACGATGTTGGCCATGATCGCGGTGGTTTTGGCTCCGATAGCAGTGGCGCAAGCTGTCATTCACAGATAGAATTGACCCCTGTTGTCACCGATAGAAATGTCCCCATGCTGGGGTCTCTAAAGGAGGCCCAGAATGGAGACGATTTTAATGAGTCGGCGAGAACGGCATCGCCTGGAGGTGTTTTCCAGGGTG
>JAUWPQ010000166.1 GCA_030611515.1 Planctomycetota bacterium
TTTGGCTGGAATTTGGGTCATTTTCCAACTTTTTGGAGCAACGAAAGTAGCCCGTTTTCTCCAAGCAGTCTTGTGCCCACGGAATTCTTTGTGGGCCGAGCAGCCCAGATCGAAGAAATCTGTCGCTACGCACGTCAAGCCTGTACCGGGAAGCTGGAGAGTGTGTTCTTGTCTGGCGAACGGGGTATCGGCAAGAGTTCGCTGTCCCAATTCGTCAAGGAACAGTGCGAGAAAGAGTGCAACATGTTGGGGGTCCACGTGTTGCTGTGCGGCGTGACCACCCTCGATGAAATGATCCGGCGCGTGTTCGAGCAGTTGCTCAAAGAGACCTATTTGCAACCCTGGTTTTACAAAATCAAACCGTTCTTCGGCAATTGCGGCAAGGAGGCGGGGCTCTTTGGCGTTTTCGGGGGGTTCTCGCCCACGGAGGACCAGATTCGGGCTCTGGTCCGAGGGTTTCCCACGGCGCTGAATTGCATTTGCGAAGCCTTCCAAGGCGAGAAGAAGGGCATAATCATTATTTTGGACGACCTGGACGGATTGGCCGATCAAGCGGAATTAGCCAATTGGTACAAAAACCTCGTGGACAATGCGACCATCCAGCAATGGCGGCTGCCGGTCATGGTCGTTTTCTCCGGCACCCCGGAACGACGAGACAGCCTTGTCAACATCCAACCCTCTTTGCAGCGGGTTTTCCGGGTTGTGGAAATCGAGCAACTCAGCGATCCGAAGGTGGAACGGTTCTTCCGGCTCGTCTTCCGTGCTGCCGGCGTGAGCGTGGGTCCGCTGCCGTTGGAGTTGATGGTTCAAAGTTGCAGCGGCTTTCCCGCGCTCATGCACGAGGTCGGAGACGCGGTTTTCTGGGCGGATACCGAGGGAATCGTCGATGAGAGCGATGCCGTCCAAGGAATCAGGAGGGCCGCTGAAGAAGTGGGAAAGAAGTACTTCAGTCCGCCGGCCTATCGGGCCATACGTGACGTACGTTATCGTGCAGTCTTGGAGAAGATCGCCGATTCACTGGACCTGGAGTTTAATGAGCACGACGTGGCAAAGAAGCTGGACGATCACGAACGAATGGTCTTCCATCATTTCCTTGCGGAGATGAGACGGCTTGGCGTTTTGGAGGCGGACCGCGACTGCGATCCAGGCACATATCGCTTCGAGAACCGTCTGTTCCCCATCTATCTTCGCATGGCCAATTGTGACCAGCCCTGCTCCCCCCACGCCGTCCTCAAACTATGCCAAACCGAACGCTCAAGACCGTTACGCTTGGCTGCCGGGTAAATCAGTACGAGACGGAATATCTTCGCCAGGGATTCGAGCGGTTGGGATACCGGGACGCGGTTGACGGCCGTCCGGTCGATCTGTGCATTGTCAACGGCTGCGTCGTTACGGCCGAGAGCGAGGCCAAGACTCGCAAGGCGATCCGCCGGCTGGCGAAAAAATATCCCCTGGCCGAGATCATCGTCATCGGCTGCTACGCCGCGCGGGCGGCGGATGAAGCGGCCGCCATGCCCGGCGTGGTCGAGGTCGTTGCCGACAAACGTCAGCTCCCCGACCTGTTGGCCCGACGCGGCTTGGCCGACGCGCCGACGGGCATCGAGCGGTTCCCCTCCCGACGCCGGGCGTACGTCAAGGTGCAAGACGGCTGCCTCGGGCGGTGCAGCTATTGCATCGTTCCCACCGTCCGCCCGTACATGACCAGTCGGCCGGCCGATGAAGTCCTCCGCGAAGTTCGCCGGCTAATCGAAAACGGACACCGCGAGATCGTGCTGACCGGCATCCATTTGGGAGCGTATGGGAGGCGGGGGACGGGGGGCGGGGGACGGGAAGACAAGGAGACAAGGAGGCAAGGAGACAAGGAGAAGATGACTGATGATACTTCTTTCCTCTCCTTGTCTCCCGGTCTCCCTGTCTCCTCGCCCCCCGCCCCTCGCCCCTCCCTTGCCACACTTGTCCGCAAAATTACCGACCTACCGGGCGATTTCCGCGTGCGGCTTTCGAGCATCGAAGCGGCTGAAGTCTCGCCGGAATTGATCTCGCTGATGGCCGAGCGCCGCGATCGGATTTGCCCCTTCCTGCACCTGCCGATGCAGAGCGGGAGCGACGCCGTGCTGCAACGGATGAATCGGCCTTCGACGGCGCGGCAGTTCATCCGGCGTTGCCGCGAGATTCAGTCCTCGCTCGACCGGCCGGCTTTATGCACCGACGCGATCGTCGGTTTTCCGGGCGAGACGGAGGCGGATTTCGCGGCCACGTGCCAGATGGCCGAGGAAGTGGGATTCGCCAAGATTCATGTATTCCGCTTCAGCCCCCGGCAAGGAACCCCTGCCGCCGACATGCCCGGACAAGTCACCAATCGAATCGTCCAGCGGAGAGCGGGTGAATTGGGTGAAATAGAGAGGATGTTGCGGCGGCGATATTGCCGCAGCCTCGTTGGCCGCAAGTTGCAAGTAATGGTGGAAACAACGGTTCCGCAACGGCCGGGGTGGGTGCTGGGTACTTCCGAATACCACATTCCGGTCGCTTTGCCCGGCGATCGAGGGCTGATCGGCCAATTCGTGTGGGTTACCGCCGATTCGGAAGAGGACGGGTGGATTTGGGCATTGTGCAGAAAGTAGGGTGGGTCAAGCGAAGCGTAGCCCCACCACGTTTTTCCCGCTGTGGGTGGGGCTGCGCTTCGCTTGACACACCCTACAAGATTATCCGCTCTGGCATCGAGCCGCCTGCTTTGCTAGACTCCCGCCGCTTTTTTTCGCCAATGCAGTAAACAGGAGTAGACCATGAACGGAAAACGGATTTTCCGACTGTGGATGGTCATCGGCACGTTGGGCGCGGTATGCCCGACGGCGGAGGCCGCGCCGTTTTGGAGCAATTTGCTCCCTGCGAAGAGCGTCAGTGCCGACCCGGAGCAGACTTATCCGATCAGCGAAGAGGACGGGCCGTGGATGGTCATGGCGTGCAGTTTCTCCGGCGAGGGGGCCGAAAAGCAGGCCCGCGAACTGGTCTATGAACTGCGGAAACGCTACAAGTTGCCCGCCTACACTTACCGGGCACGTTTCGATCTCGGCGAGGCGGAGGGGAAGGGCGTCGACAGGTACGGAAAACCGCTCAAGTGGCAATACAATAAGCACGCGAACAGTAGCAGGGCGGCAATCGAAGAGATCGCCGTGTTGGTAGGGAACTATCAGTCGGCCGAAGACTCCGGGGCGCAATCGACCCTCCAAAAACTCAAGTTCGCCCGGCCGAAATGCCTGGAACTCAAGGAAGGCAAGACAACGCATCAGACGCTTACCGGATGGCGCATGATCCAGAAACAAGTCTACGAGGCCATCGGCAGCGAGAAGCGAAAAAAGGGGCCGATGGGCCACGCCTTCGTGACCACCAATCCGCTGCTCCCGCCCGATTACTTCGTACCAAAAGGGATCGACCCGGCCATCGTTGCGCTAAACAAGGACGTTCCCTATGGTCTCTTGGACTGCCCCGGCAAATACACCGTGCAAGTAGCCACCTTCAAGGGCAAGGTTGTATTGAAGCAGAGCGAGATTCGAGCAATTGAAAATGGCAAGGCGGAGTTGAAAGGCGAATTGGCTTCCGCCGCCGTGAAAGCGGACGAATTGACCAGGGCCTTGCGCATGAAGGGATATGAGGCATACCAGTTCCACGACCGCTACGCGAGCATCGTGACGGTGGGGAGTTTCAACTCGGTGGGCATGCCGCGGTCCGACGGACGGATCGAAATCGATCCAAGGATACATCGGATCATCAAAATCTTCGGCCCCGACCACAAGGCTAATCGGGGACTCCAAAACGCCTTGAAGGCACAGGGGCTGGCCGGACAAACCCTCGCCACTCCGGTAAAAAACCTGATCGGCATCCCCTTCGACATTCAGCCGATCCCCGTCGAGGTCCCCAAGCGACCGATCAGCACCGCGCTGAGATGAGTGGGTAGTGGATAGTGGGTGGTGGATAGTGGATAGTGAATAGTGGAAACGCCCGCCGACTGCGGTCGGCGGGGGCGAAGGGGTGTGGCGGTTGAATCACGGGGGTGGTATGATTCGTGGAAGTGTGGTTTCGTAGTTGGCAGTTATCCACTATCCACTATCCACTAATCAATGCTCGTCATCGGCACCGCCAACCACGAAAAGGGCCTGGAGTTGGCGGACCTGCTGCGGCCGGTCGGCATGGAAACGCGGACGCTGGCCGACTTCCACGACGACTATCAGGTGGTCGAGGACGGCGATAGCTTTGCGGCCAACGCATGCCTAAAAGCAGCCCTGTACGCACGTCGTCTGCACCACTGGGTTCTGGCCGACGACAGCGGGCTTGCAGTCGACGCCCTGGCCGGCCGGCCGGGGATTTTTTCGGCCCGCTATGCAGGCCCCAACGCCACCGACGAGTCGAACAACCTACTGGTGTTGGACCAATTGGGAGACACGCCTTTGCCGCAGCGGGCGGCACGGTTCGTCTGCCACGTGGCTTTGGCCGATCCGGCGGGCGAGATCCAGGCCCAAAACGAGGCGGCCTGTCGAGGACGGATCATCTTTGAGCCGCGTGGCAGCGAGGGTTTCGGCTACGATCCACTCTTCGAGATCGTCGAACACCATCGTACTTTCGCCGAGTTGGGACAGCGGGTGAAGGCCGTCCTCAGTCACCGCTCCCGGGCAATCTGCCACCTTATCCCGCAGTTAATGCTCCTGGCCGATTCCAAGAAAATCTGACGGCACCACCCGGCGGAAGGGGGCAGGGTAGCCAATTATAGGAATCGCGTGGCGAATAGAAACGATTATCGGATGATTTGCTTGTAATAGATATTGACGAATGTTAGGATAAAGTGGGTTGTGTTGGGTTCCTTTTCATTGACTTCTTCTTACTGGAGGTGGCGTTATGGACCAAAATCGAAGCCGATTCGATCGGTTCATGCCGCAATCTACGTTCGGCGTGACGCTTGTGACGATCGTGGTCATTATCCTCGTCCTAGGATTTTTCGCCGGCGGCCTTGATTTGCTCAGCGTGGACGGCAAGTTGCCGGAGGGCTACGTCCGATTGGCGGACCGCCATCAACAGTCGTTCGACGACCTTCTTCCCTCCGATTCAATCGCCTTGTCCGACGAGGTCTTGCCGATGGACCCCAAGGTTGCCACGCGCATCAAGTTGTGGGGACACTACGGCGAGGATCGTGCGAACCCCAATTCCCCCCTGGCGCCGGGCTACATCGCCTCGCTGGTCCGCACCTGTGATTGCCGCTGGTCGGACGACGCTAATGCACCCTTGGAAGGGGCTCGGTTCCGCGTGGGGCAAACTCTCGACATCGCCGCCGGGTTGGTTGAGATCGCCTTCGCCTGCGGCGCCAAGGCGATTCTTGAAGGGCCGGCCATCCTCGAACTCCAATCGGAAAAGAGCGGCGCTTTGCGCATCGGCCGCATGACCGCCGACGTGCCGGACGAGGTGGAAGGTTTCACCGTCACCACGCCCCTGGTGCAACTCGTCTGCATCAGCAAAGCTGAACGCGAGAGCGTGGCAAAGCTGACCGAGACCGTCGATTGCCTTTGGGAAGAAGACAGCGCGGCAATCAGAAAAGGGGCGTTCCTGCGCCCCGGCCACAAGCTAAAACTGGCCGGAGGACTGGCCGAAATCTCTTTCGCCTGCGGCGCGAAGGTTATCCTTCAAGGACCGGCGAACCTGGAGATCGAGTCGACCAAAACGGCGATCCTATACTCAGGCAAACTGACCGCCGACGTGCCCGACGATCTGGAAGGCTTCAAGATCCGCACCCCTTTGGCGGAAATCATCAGTCTGACGGCGGACTCGCAACTGGCCGACGGCAAGACCGCTCCCGAATCGAAGGCGGTCTCCGTCGAAGGTTCGGATGGGGCCTCCGACACCGTAACGTTTAAGCCGGGCGAGCGCAGGCAAATCGAAGCGCCGGCGAAGAAACCGGATAGCCCCGCTCCACCGGCCCCTTCTAAACCGTAGGACAGATTGCCAACCTGTTACTCCTCGTTACGATGCTCCGTGTTTTCTCGTTACGACGCTCCGTGTTTTCTCGTTACGACGCTCTGCGTCGTAACGTCTTATCGGGCGATCCGCGTCCATTCCCGCTGTAGCCCATTGCAGCGTGGAGCACGTTAACGAAGGCCGAGGGCGTCTTGGGCTGATATTCGGTGCGATTTGCCCGTAACTTCTTGACGCTTATAGACATACGGCGATTACCCGGCCGTCGCGGCCCCTTCTTTTTCTGCCCGGCTTCGGCCCTATCCGGTTTTTTTTACTAAGGTTCGCCGAGGCAATCATCATTATATATAGGGGAGTATCTCTTCATGGCACATTCCGAACACCGCCGACAGACGCATCTGGTCGAACAATTGTTCGTCAAGCACGTCTCGGCGATTCGTGGATTCATCGAGGCGTTCATGCCCGACTTCAACCGCGCCGAGGACGTGCTGCAAGAGTGCTTTCTGACCGTGGCGGCCAAGGCAGACGCCTTTCGCGAAGGTTCCGACTTCCTCGCCTGGGCACTGGCGATTGCCAAGTTCAAGGTGCTGGAGTCGCTTCGCCAGCCGTGGGCGAAGGTCGGCTCGCTTTCGCCCGAGGTGATCGAAACCCTCTCGGCCGATGCCCCGATGGACGATTCGGCCGACAATTCCCAAGCGTTGCTGCAAGAATGCATGGAAGAGCTTTCGCCCCGCGCCAAGGAAGTGATCGAGATGCGCTACGGCGAGACGTGCAAGCCGGCGGAGATCGCTCGCCGGCTGCAATGGACGCCGCAGTCCGTCTACGTGGCCCTATCCCGGGCACGCGCGCTGTTGCGCGATTGCATCGAGCGAAGGGCCAAGCAACAGGAATATCGTTAACATGGACCACGTCCGGCTGGAAGACCTGCTGAACCGTCACGTTGACGGCGACCTGACCGGCGAGGATCGGCGGGAGTTTGAGCGGATGCTGCTCGACTCGCCCGACGCCCGCCGCGTCTTCTGGCGGTTTGCAAGGCTAAACAGCCTTATTCGGGACAACATCCAGTTGCAAGCCGGGCGGCGGGTGGCGGTTGAACATCCCGTTGGTGCGGCAGTTGAACTGCCGCAACAACTCGATCTCGAACCCCGAACCCCGAGTCCCGAACCCCCCTTCCCCGTTCTATCCACTACCCACTATCCACTACCCGCTACTCCTTTCGTCGGCAGTTGGGCGTTCTCCTGCATGGTCGCCGCAGTGATTATGGGCATGATGCTGCTGGGGTTCTGGGCGATCACAGTCACCCACCACCAGCATATCGCCGAGGCGCCGTCGCAGTCGGTTCCGTCGGACGCCATGCCGGAGATGGTGTTCGTCGGCCGGATTACCGGCATGGTCGATGTGAAATGGTCGGACGATCCCCACTACCTGCCCCCGCTGGGATATGCTTACGTTCCCTTGGGCCGCAAATACATCCTCGACTCCGGCCTGATGCAAATCACCTACGACTCCGGCGCGAAAGTCATCCTCCAGGGGCCTTGCACTTACGAAGTCGAGTCCACCGCCAGCGGCTACCTCTCGCTGGGAAAATTGACCGCGCGAGTGGGGGAAGACAAGGAGACAAGGAGACAAGGAGACAAGGAAAAGAAGGCCGATGCCGCGTCTCCCCATCTCCTTGTCTCCCCATCTCCCGGTCTCCCTGTCTCTCCCCTATTCTCCGTCCGCACTCCCACCGCCCTCGTCACCGACCTGGGCACGGAGTTCGGCGTCGAGGTGTGTGAGGAGGGATGCACCACGTCGCACGTCTTCCGCGGATCGGTGAAGGTGAAAGTAGTCTCGGACGAAGGTCGCGGGCATGAGGTGATTTTGAGCGAAAACGAATCGGCACGGGTGCAACCCGACAAGGACGCCGAGTCCCGACTGGTCATCGTGCGCAGCACGGCCGACCCGGCGGGTTTCGTCCGCGTTGGGCAGTTGGCCTCGCTGGCCGAGGAGCGGCGACTAAAACCGTTGCGCCGCTGGCAGGCCTTTAGCGAGGAACTGTGCAAACGCGACGACCTGGCGGTCTATTACGACTTCCAGCCCTACGGAAAGGGCCGCACCGTGCTGCGCAATCTAGCATCGACGGGCCGTAAGAACGACGGCCGGATCGAAAACGCCGCCTGGGTACCGGGGCGTTTTCCGGGCAAGTACGCCTTGCGGTTCGATTGGCCCAGCAGCCGTATCCGCGTACCCGTTAATGATGTAACCAACTCCCGGCAGTTGACCCTGGTCGCCTGGGTGCGGCTCGATTCGTTGCCCAATGACCGCGCCGGCCTGCTGATGTCGGACGGTTGGTGGCTGATGGGGCAAGTACACTGGCAGATCCTTCGCGACGGGAGAATGTCCTTTAGCGTCGTCGTCGGTCCCCGCGTCGATGTCACCGTAACATCTTCCCGGCCCGTCGTGGACGGGGACCATCCGGGGCAGTGGAATCTCCTGGCCGTGGTGTGCGACCTCGACGCGGAAACAATCGTCTTCTACCGCAACGGGGATTGCGTCGGCCGGCAGGCGCTCGAGGCCGCGAAGTCGGCGGCGTTCAAGCCCGGCATGACCACGGCCGCCAATTGGTACAATCCGCACGCGCCGCTGACCGAAAAGGTCTTCGCTCTGCAAGGTTGCGTGGAGGAGTTGATGATTTTTCGCGCGGCGCTTTCCGAGGAGGAAATCCGCCGCATTTATCAATCGGTCGTTGCCGGGCAAGCCGGCAGTGCCATCCGGTCGGAGAAGGAGGTTCAACTATGAATGGTCCATAAAGCCGCTTGCGAGAAGAGTCAGGAGTGCGTTTAGCGAGTCAAGAGTGTTGGTGCCGTGGGAGGGGAACTTTTCCGATATGTTTCGGAGACCCGTCCACTGCTTTTCTTTGAACCGTTTGTTTTAGGAGATTATCATGAGAGTCCGAACAATGGTGTCGATGGCGTGTGTGGTCGCGTTTGCGGTGTTGTTTCCGCTGACCGCGGCAGGCGATCTAATCACGGGTAACTTCGGTCAAGTTGGAACGTGGAACAGCGCCGACTGCGAGGCCATGAACGAGGCCACGCCGGATTTTCCCGCCTTCCAGACACTTGCCATCCCCGATCCGGGACCGGGATTGTTTTATCAAGTCACCGGTGTGACCACGCAACCCTATTTCACGCACGATACCGACGCATCGAGCGCCGGTCTGGCGTGGTGGCTCATTTCCGGAACGTTGACCCATCAGCAGGCGTATGTGGACAACAGGGCGTCGGCCGTAGCGTTTGGAACCTATAATTCGCCGGTGCCCACGGACGCTGTGAACGCCGTGCCCCTCACAATAGCTGCAACGACGTCGGCCCTCGTTTCGTCCGGCTCCTACTATCTGGAGTTCCGGCCGGTGAACCTCGGTGAGGCGGCCGGCTACCTTCGCTTGGCGCGCGACGGCGGCAATAACACTTACGCCAACGGTTGCGACGCCTACCGCCGCAGCGGCTACACTCAGGAGGTGATGCTCAACACATCGCACGACAACTTCTTTGCCGTGGAGGGAATCGTGGTTCCCGAGCCGTCCACATTGGCGCTGTTGGCCGCCGGCCTGATCGGTC